>JAFDVY010000086.1 GCA_018268785.1 Acidobacteriota bacterium
GGTTTTAAATGCGATCGCCAATTCGTCGTAGGTGCCTTCGAGGGTGACGTCTTTTTTGCCGTCGATGTAGACGGGACAGCGCGGGGCTTCGCCGGTGCCGGGAAGGCTGATGCCGATATTGGCGGCTTTGGATTCGCCGGGGCCGTTGACGATGCAGCCCATGACGGCGAGGGTCATGGTTTCGACGCCGTCGTATTGCGTTTTCCAAGTGGGCATCATTTCGCGAATGTAAGCTTGCGTGCGTTCGGCGAGCTCCTGAAACGTGGTGCTGGTGGTGCGGCCGCAGCCGGGGCAGGCGGTTACGCTCGGCGCGAAAGAGCGTAGGCCCAGCGCCTGGAGAACTTCCTGGCATGCGTATACTTCTTCGCGGCGGTCTCCACCGGGGCGCGGTGTGAGCGAGATGCGAATGGTGTCCCCGATGCCGTCGTAGAGAAGAATGCCGAGCGAAGCGGCGGACCAGATCTGGCCCTTCATGCCCATACCGGCCTCGGTGAGGCCGAGGTGCAAAGGCTGCTCGGTTTTGCCGCTGAGATCGCGATAGACGGTGATGAGGTCGCGCGGGCGGGAAGTTTTACAGGAAATGATGACTTGATCGTGGCGCAGGCCGGACTCGAGTGCGAGCTCCGTGGATTGCAGCGCGCTTAGGACCATGCACTCGTTGATGATGTCTTCGGATTCTTTGCCTAAATTCTTGTCTGTGTTTTCCTGCATTTTGGCCATGACTAGCTCTTGATTCAAAGAGCCGCCATTGACGCCGATGCGCACGGGCTTTCCATGATCGACCGCAACCTTACAAATCGTGGAGAACTGTTCATCGCGACGCTGGCCTGCGCCGACATTGCCGGGATTGATGCGGTATTTGTCGAGCGCTTTGGCGCAGTCGGGATATTTCGTGAGGAGGACGTGGCCGTTGTAATGGAAATCTCCAATGATGGGAACGTTGCAGCCTGCGGCGAGAAGGCGCTTTTTGATTTCGGGGACGGCGGCCGCGGCTTCGGGGACGTTGACGGTCCAGCGAACGATTTCGGAGCCGGCTTCGGCGAGGTCGAGCGTTTGCTTGAGCGTGGATTCGACATCGGCGGTGTCCGTGTTGGTCATGGACTGGACGACGATGGGCGCGCCGCCGCCAACTTGTATGTGGCCGACTTTTACGCCATAGGTCTTACGGCGCGGATGGCGCGAGCCGGTGGCGTCGAAGCCTGCGATTTGGGTAAGAGAAGCCATGGAAAGAATAGTTTAGCAGTGGCCAGTGGGTAGTGACTAGTGATTGGTGTCTAGTGACTCGCGGGCGGTCGCACATTCACAGTTTCGGGCGACACTGAATGCTTTCTTAACACAGAGATCACAGAGGGAAGAGCACAGAGCTCACGGAGAAAAGAATAAAAGTAACATCGATGTGCAGAGAACGCGGAGTCAGGAAGAAAAAGCACAAAACCCGAACCTCTATTGTTAGAAGCCGTGCGCGAGTTGGCGGGCGTATTCGGCGGCGTCGAAGTGACCGAGTGAATGTTCGATCAAGCCGTCTGGGCCGAATATCCATTCTTCGTGGCCGGTGATGCGGACCTTTTTGCCAGTGCCACCGGGGCCGGCGTTGGTGCCGATGAGCGTCCAGTGATATTCGACGCGTGAGCCGTTTTGCTTGAGATCGTCGAAGATGACTTGCATGTCCGGGAAAGACGTCATGAAACCACGCGCGGCTTCTGCGAGGGCTGCGCGGCCGACGCAGGGAGCGGAGTCGTTGATTTTGAGAGAGCCGTTTGGCGAAAAGAAGGCAGCGACAGATTCGGGATTGCCGCTACACCAGGCGGCTGTGTAACGAGTGGCAAAATCCCGGAGCCGCGATAGAGCAAGGGACATTGAAAATTAGGGCCTGGGAGTTGGGCCGGCAAGCATGCCGCCGTCGAGAACAATTTCGTGGCCGGTCATGAAAGAGGACTTATCGGAGCACATCCAAACGACGGCTTCGGAGATTTCCACCGGCTTGCCAAAACGGCCGAGAGGATGAAGGGCGAGCATCGCTTTGTTGACGGCCGGATCACCACCGAACGCGCGATCGGCCATAGCTGTTTCGATGACGGCGGGACAAACCGCATTTACTCGAATGCCCTGAGGCGCGTATTCGAGGGCGGCGGATTTGGTGAGGCCAAGGACGCCGTGCTTGCTGGCGATGTAAACACCCAGGCCGGCTGCGCCAATCAAACCCGCTACCGAGGACATATTGACAATGACTCCTCCTCCTCCCTGCTTGAGCATTTGTTGCACTTCGTATTTCAAGCAGAGCCAGAGGCCCTTCAGGTTGATGTTGTGAACGTAGTCCCAGTTTTCTTCGGTTTGCTCGGCCAGCGGCCCCAAAGTCCCTTCGACGCCAGCATTATTGAAGGCAACGTCGAGGCGGCCGAATTTTTCGACTGTCTTCTGAACGATGAATTGCACGTCGGAAGCCTTGGAGACGTCCGATTTCAAAAACAAACTGTCGCCACCTGCCGCACGGACAAGGCCAAGCGTCTCATTGCCTTCAGTTTCGCGGCGGCCAGTGAAGACAACTTTAGCGCCATGCTTCGCGAAAAGAACGGCAGTATCGCGGCCGATGCCGGTGGTGCCGCCAGTGATAAGAGCTACTTTGTTTTCCAGATCTTTAGTCACGATCAGTCCTGTCTGAAGAAGTTTGAGGTGCGAACTCTAGCAGCAATAGCAGAAGAAGTGCAGTGCTTTCGATGGGACAACCATAGTGCTGCTTCGTGGGAATTCCGAGCCCGCTGCGCGACCTTGCAAAATTGTGCGTACGTACGGGCGGTTCTCCGCAGTTATAGCATGAAGGAAAGGAATAAAAGCGAGCGGTCGGCGGTTGATTGTATAGCGCAAGAGCGTACCTGCGAGGCCACCATGATTTTGATCACGGGAGCGAGCGGAAGCGTGGGAAAAGAAGTTGTAAAGGAGATGCAAAAAACGGGGCGGGAGTTTCGCGCGATGTCTCGCTCGAGGGAGGAGGCGGCGGCGAAGGCGCCAGCGGGCGTGAAGACCCCGCAGGCATTGCAGCAACCAAACGGAGCTGGGCGACTATGGCTCAACGGCATTTGCCGAACGTTCTTCCTGAGATAAAGGCTTTGATTTCGTTTCTTTTTGTTCCATGGAGACTGCCAATTTGGCAAGGGATTCCAATTGTGCTCGGAGAGTATTCCAATTATCGGAGCCGCCCACTTGTTTCTCGAACTTTTGTTGAATTTCGCGCCATAAAGGGAGGGCACGAGAGAGCGCTTTTTCTCCCTCCAACGTCAAATTAAGAAAACGCTGCCTCATTTTAGATCGGGGTGAGATGGTCAAGAGCCCCTGTTGGCGCAAGAGATCGAGGCTGCGAGTCAGGGTTGTGGCGTCCGTGATCAAGATGACAGAAATAGTGCCAATCGAGACGGGTTGCAGTTTGGCGACGGCGGTCAGGATAGCGAACTGAGTAGAGCGGATGCCGGATTCCTGGAGGGCGCTATCGTAAAGAGCAGTGATGGCGCGACTGGCCCTGCGGAAGTTGAAGGAGGCACAGTAGCCGGTGCCGGTCAGGTCGAGATTGGGGATGGAAAAGGTCATAAAGATTCTTGACTTGTATATACAAATCAAGATATAACACCCCCAAAGTAATGTCAACGAGAGGTTTCTTACCTGTGGAGGAGGGCCTTCGTTGGTTTCGTGAACCAGTGGAGAAGCGAGTGCGTCTGCATATTGAACTAGGGCAGGCACACCATGAGCACAGAAATGACCGGCATGCAGTCTCTGGTAGCGAAACGCTTTGCAGAGGCGAAGTCGGAGCCGACTGAAAAGAGTCAGCCGAGGAAACGATATCTGAACTTCGGCAATTTTACAGTTGATCTGAAGCGCGAGGAATTGTTTAAGGACGGCACGCGGGTGAAGCTGCCGGGGAAGGTCTATCAGACGCTTTTGGCGTTGTTGGACCGGCCGGGCGAGGTTGTGAGCCGGGGGGATTTGCGGGTGAGGCTGTGGCCTGAAGGGACACACGTCAACTACGACGCGAATGTAAATACGACAGTGAACAAATTGCGTCTGGCACTGGGCGATTCTCCGGAGAAGCCCATGTATGTCGAGACGATTCCGAGGCAGGGGTACAGTTTTGTCGGGCAAGTGTTAGCGGCTGAGGCAAATCTTGCGACGCGCAATGGGAATGGTCACAGCGTGGAAGTTGCGCTGACTAACGCGCCAGATGTCACCGAAACACAGATTGCCGATTCGCAGACGAGCAAGCCATCCACATGGTTCTTCGCCGGGGTTGTTTCTCTGGTGCTGGCCGGCATGTTGTTTGGCGCAGCGATGATTTTGTATTTGCACAGAGCTGCCTGAATTGCAGAGGGCCGACCTGGCGGAACTGTCGCCGGCATTAGCGGTCCCTCATTTCCAAATTAACAATACAACTGAACAAAAACTGGTCTTTCGGGCAGGTGTGGCGGCGCGAAGCGGGGACTATCCTTTTCTGAAGCGTCTGCGGAGCTTGTGCGCTCGGGGAGTATTGCGAGCAGTCTAGTCGCTCATCCAGCGCGGCGCTAAAGGACAAGAAGCCATGCCGTTTGTTGAGCGCGCGTCAGGAACCATATCCAGTAAGAAGTTATCCATGAAACAGGGCCTTGCGACTTTCTGCATCGCGGCGTTTGCGCTTGCAACGATTGCCGGATGCGGCGGAGCGGTGACCGGAAACACGAACCCGCAAAACCCGCCTCCGTCTATGAGCCCGACGATCACGAGTTTTGCACCAACGAGCGGTGCGACCGGGACTTCGGTCAGTGTAACTGGGGCAAATTTGACAGGTGCGACCTCGGTGACAGTTGGCGGTGTGGCGGCAACGACTTTTTCAGTAACAAGCGAGACGAGTGCGACGCTGACTGTGCCGGCAAGCGCGGTGACGGGAAAAATCTCGATCATTACGCCGGCGGGAACGGCGACTTCAGCGAGCAATTTTACGGTGAGCGCGCCTGCTCCCACGATTTCGAGTTTTTCGCCCGCGAGTGGTGTGACGGGAACGAGCGTAACGATTACTGGAACGAATTTTACCGGTGCGACGAGCGTGAAATTTGAGGGGACGACGGCGACATTTTCAGTGACGGACGCTAGCCACATTGCGACGACTGTTCCGAACGGCGCGACCTCGGGAGCAATTTCCGTAACCACAGCGGGTGGAACAGCGACATCGTCAAATTCGTTTACGGTGACGGCGGCTTCGGGCCTCGATTTGACGATAGATGGGCTCTACATCACGCAAGCGACACAGAATTATCCGGCGCACGACGTGGGATTGATCTCGGGACGCAGCGCTTGGGTGCGCGTGTTTGTGCTCGCGAATCAGGCAAATACAGCTACACCGCAAGTGAAGGTGAGTTTCGTGAATGGAAGCACGACGAACACGCTGACGATCAACGCGCCTGGAAGTTCGGTTCCGACGAGTGTGGACGTGATGAACGCGAATGCGTCGTGGAACATGGCGGTGCCGGAGGCGTGGATTACGGCCGGCACGACGGTCACCGCGGATGTTGATCCGGCGAATGTGATTTCAGAATCGAACAAGAGCAACAATCATTTTTCGTATGGCGCGTTGAATGTGCAGACAGTGCATCAGTGGAGGATTACGCTGATTCCCGTGAAGACTGGCGATGGGCACATAGGCACGGTGGAAAATGGCACACGCGACCGGAACACCTTGGTGAGCGTGGCGCGGCAATTGTGGCCAGTGCCGGATGCGGTTGACGTGACAGTTGGGGCCCAGATGACGTCAAGCCAGATGACACTTTCGAGCAACGGCACCGGTTGGAATACGGTGCTGAGCGAATTGCTGGCGAAGCGGACCGCGGATGGAGTCACGGACCGCTACTATTTTGGATTTGTGAACGTGAGCTACAGCAGCGGCGTGGCGGGTCTTGGGTATGTCGGCGCTCCGGCGGCTATTGGGTGGGATTACAACGGCGCACAAGCGGTGGTCGCGCATGAAGTCGGACACAATTTCGGCCGACAACACAGTCCTTGTGGCGGAGCGGCAAACCCGGATCCGAATTATCCGTATGCGGGTGGAACGATTGGCGTGCCCGGATGGGATGTGTTTGCGGGGAGCGGCAACGGCAAACCGACGACGGACACGGACATCATGGGGTACTGCAGCAATCAGTGGGTGAGCGATTATGTTTACAAGTCCGTGCTTAGCTTTCGCGCGAGCAACAGCTTTGACGTGGTGCAACAAGACCTAACGACCGGCGCGCAGAATTCGACGGGGACCAAGGGAGGGATGCTAATTTGGGGCCGGATCGAGAATGGAAGAATGATTCTGGAACCGGCGTTCCACGTGAGTTCCTCTGGAGTAGCCATCGCGGCCGGGCCGTATACGTGGGAAGCGAGGGACGCGAAGGGGCAGGTGCTTTCTCGCGTGCCGTTCGAGATGTACGAAGTTGCGGATGCGCCGAATGATGAGCCGAAACAGTTTGCGTTCGTGGTGCCCCTGGATGCAGCCGTTATGGATGCGGTGGATTCGATGCATGTACTGAAGGGCGAAAACGAGCTTGCGCTGCAGAAATCCAAGACCTCAACACAAGCGCAGGCGGCGATGAAGATTTTCCGTGTGGCAAGCCTGCCAAACCGGCAGGCGGAGATTCACTGGGATGCAATTACGCATCCGGTGGCGATGCTGCGCGATGCAAAGACTGGTGAAGTGCGCGGATTCTTGCGCGGTGGCGACGCGATGGTCGAAGATGTTCCGGACAATCTGGAAATCCAGTTGTCGGATGGAGTGAAGAGCAGCATTTTGACGCAGACGCGGCGCAGCGACCAATAGCAGCCCTACAACCCTAAACCCATAGTCAGGAAGCGGCGGATTGGGCTGGAATGTTGCCGCGAAGGCCGAGGGAGCCGGCTTCGGCGCGCATGGCTTCGATGCAGAAGGCGATGTGGTCGTCGAGGGAAACGCCGAGTTGCTGGGCGCCGTTGATGACATCATCGCGGCTGACGCCACGAGCGAAGGCTTTGTCCTTCATGCGTTTTTTCACGGAACTGACTTCCAAATCCAGAATACTTTTTGAAGGGCGGACATAAGTACATGCCGTAAGGAATCCGGCAAGTTCATCGCAAGCGAAAAGCGTCTTTTCGAGAGGTGTTTCGCGCGCGACGCCGGTGTAGTCGGCGTGAGAGAGAATCGCGCGGATGATTTCTTCAGAGTAGCCCTTTTCGCGCAGAATTTTTGCGCCTTCGGCGGGATGCTCACGATCTGGGGCGTGCTCGTTATTGGGCCAGCGCTCGTAGTCGAAATCATGAAGGAGGGCAGCGAGGCTCCAGGTGTTCTCGTCGGCGCCGTTCTTTCGAGCGTAAGCACGGACGCAAGCCTCGACGGCGAGCATGTGTTTGCGCAGGGATTCGGATTGCGTGTATTCGCAGAGCAGGGTCCAGGCTTCATCGCGCGTCGGCATTCGGTCTCCAGGAGAAAGCAGAAAGGTAGTTTAGCGCGGATAGAGGAAACGCAGCGGTAAGATGTCCTTCGGAAGCCGTGGACAAATTGGTTGGAGGTTCCGGCCAAGCGAAATCGCCGACATTCTAAGAGAGTTGATTCTTGAAACACAAAAAGCTATGCGACCAGACAGAGGCCGGAAAGAAACGAGCGAAGTTCGAAGCGAATCGCAAGAAATGACACCATCAGAATTGTGGTGGTGAGGGAATGAAAGCACAAGGGGTTGCGTTTTGCGGACAATAGCGGTGAAAAGGCGGATGAACAAAGGCGAAAACGAGGCGTAAGTCGGCGAAGCGCGGAAGAAATTTTGAAAAAGTACGAAAATACTCTTGACATAATTTGGCGGCGTGAGCGAGACTCCCGTTGCGCCAGTTTCTGCCTTCCCTCAGAACGTTCCGACGTTCTCTCTCATCTCTATCCGCACGCCGGACAAAGTCAGCGAGGAGTACCGGTGTCTGCACAACTAGAAAAGGCTACGATGAACTCACTTGAGATGGACCGGGAAGTCATACGCTGCAAGACCTGCGGTTTGGTGCAATATCGCACGCGCACGGGAAATTGCCGGCGTTGTGTGAGGGCGCTGCCGCAGCGACTGGAGTTCATGATTCCTCAGGCGGAGCCCGAGGCGCAAGCCGGGGCCGAGCCAGTGACCGATAAGTTCGCCAACCAGAAGACGGTGGAGAATATCGGTCAGCGGATCCGCCAGTTGCGCGAATCGCGGGGGATGACGCAGAGCCAGCTGCAATCGAAGTCCAAGGTGTCGCGTTCCTATCTGTCGCGGATTGAAAGCGGACAGATGACGCCGAGCCTCGGCACGCTGGAGAAAATCTCGGAAGCGCTGAATGTCGGACTGAACCGGTTCTTCATTCCGGAATCGGACGGCGAAGCGCTGCTCGAAGATCCCTTCATCCAGGGATTGCGGCCGTTCCTGCAACAGCTGGACTGGGAACAGTGGCAATCGATTCTGAAGAGGCTGCAGGCGATCAGCGATCACGTGAATGTGACGCCGGCAAATCTGCGCCCTATCGGTAATCCGTCGCGGCTGCCGCAGCCCGCGGCGGCGAATGGCGGAGCGATCGGTCATGCGCCCAGCCATTCGAATGGACATGCGCTGCATGTTCAAGCGCATGGTCATCCGCAGGGCTATCCGCTGCGGCGTCCGAGCGTTCCAGTGTTTCAGCGTCCGCTGGCTCGCTAGCGCATAGCTGGAATTGGCGAAAAAAATCTTTCAGGAAGGGCGTGCTGAGGCACGCCCTTTTTGCTTTTGTGAAATGCAATCAGTGGCTTCCAGAAAGTTGCCCCTCGCAAAGTGAATGCGCCCGGAGCGGCGAACTATTCGCGAACGACGGTGACTTTGGAGGAAGGGACTTCGAGGCGCATGAGGCGATGGTTTGCATCCAGAAGCAGCAGGACTTCGAGATCGGAAGTCGTGACGCGGAGACCTTCGTAAGTCTTACCGCCTGAAGTAGCGGAGCCAGTGGCTTCGGCGGTGATCGTACCTGGAGTAATTTCCTGTGGAATCAGAACAGGAAGTGTTTGCGGGCCGCGCTTTGACCAATCGTAGATTCGGGCGAGGACGGCGTAGTGATGATAGAGATTGTTATCCAGCACTGCGACGAGCGGGGAATTGAATGACAGTTCCTGTTCGTAGGGGCGTGCGCCCTGCACTTCTAGAGCGATCTTTGCGATGCCATTGGCGAAAGTGATGTGAGCGCTGTTGGTTTTGTCGGCCTTGGAGACCCAATCGTAAGCCATGGGGGCGCCGTTTGCCTGCAGGGTCAGATTGCCAGTGATCACCTCGGCTGAAGCACCTTCCGTTTTTATTTCGGTCGTACCCTTGGCGACCCAGCCCGAGCCGTTCGGCTCAATTTCAAACTCCTCTTTGCCGACAGACTTTCCGTCCAGAAGGATGTTGAACTTCCCCTTGTCTGCCTGGAAGACAGATGGCGCAGCATTCTTTTGAGCTGAAAGATTTGTCGCGAACGCCACCGCGAGCGCACAAACAGAAATTATCGAAAAAGAAAAAATGGAATGAGTCTTCATGATGTTCCCCCAACGCGAACGGGAAGCAGACTCGCTTCCCAATCGAGAATGACACGGTTTGCCTGTCTCGGAAGAAAAATCAGGAACCGGGTTTCTCCACGACAAGATGGTTTTCGCGAGGGCCGTCGAAGAGATCGAGGCGGAGAATTTCCGCGACGACCAGCGCGGGATCGCCGGAACTGTCTACGCGATAATCGGCCATCTGGTAGGACGGAAGGCGCTGCGCGTGAAGCGCGCGAAAACTGGGTTCATCGCGAAAGAGAGGGCGGCCAGACATGGTCATGCATCGAGCGAGAAGAGATTCGACGGGGGAATCGAGCCAGATTACGGGGATTGCCTGGGCGCGCAGAAACTCGGGTGCGCCTTGTTGTGCGTAGGTGCCGCCGCCCAACGCAAGGACGATGGATTCCTTCAGCTCCGCGGCGCGGCCGAGGACGGCGCGGAGTTGGTCGGCCTCGAGCGAGCGAAACGCCTGCTCGCCGAAACGTTCGAAAAATTCAGAGATCCGCAGGCCGGACGCTTGCTCGATGCGATCGTCCAAATCCACGAAGCGCCACGCGAGCTGGCGAGCCATAAGCGTGCCGACGGTGGTCTTGCCGGAGCCCATGAATCCGGCTAAACAAAGGATAAAGGGACGCGAAGCGCCCGCTCGAGGAACAGGATTTTGTGTCACGTTGCCGGCGCGAAGCTAGATTAATCGCGCTTCAGAATGCGAATTGTACCACTGAAGGAAGAGAGCTCGACCTTGGCAAGCCCCGTTCCCACACTGCCGAAGAGGCCGCGAGCAGCTCTGATGGCGGAGTGCCTGATGCCGTGCGTGTCCGGCTTAAGAAAGGCTTCCGCGCGATTGTCCACGGTGCCCAAGTTGGTTTGCGCGTTAAGGTCGAAAGAATCAGTGCCGGAAAAGCGCACTTCGACGACACCCTTGCCGCTCTTCATGGTGTAAAGGCCCGTACGCATGAAATCGCCATCGTAAAGAATGTTGCCGGTCGTGGTCATCAAGTTGATGTTGTTCAGGGTGGGCTGCGTAATCGTTGCATTACCGCTGATCGAAGAGAACTCGAGTTTGCCGGCGCACAGAGTGCAAATGAGTGAGCCGCCTGTACTGTGCACGATAATGTAGCCGGAAACTTCCTTGAGATGAATATCGCCGCCGATACTTTCGAGCTTCATGTCGCCCATGACTTGCTCGACGTAGATCAGGCCGGACTGGGTCCTAATCTGGAGCTCAGTTTCTTCGGGAACCTGCAGCGAAAGATTTTCTTCCAATTCCGCGGCGGGAGCGTTCGCGTCAAGAATCGTGGCGGTCACGTCGATGCGATTGTCAGCCTGCTCGGATTCGATGCCGATCTTATTGGAAAGTTGCGATCCGGTGACGACGACTTCCTGGCTCTTTGGAGCGGCCTTTACTTCAATGCGGCCATTGGCGACGTTTTGAATGGAAACGACGGGACGGCCCTTGACAGTGAAATGCTTCTCGAATTTTTGGCCGGCGCCAAAGGCCGAGAAGGGAAGAAAAAGTGCGCTCGCGCCGAGGACCGGCAGGACCACGCGACGCCATTTCGATGGAGAGATCAGAACCGGGAACATGATTAGTTTACGCTCCTTCCGCGATCGAGCATCGCGGACAGCAATTCCGCTTTCTGTTGATAAGCAACAGCAAGATATTCTCGCGCCAGTTCGTCATTGGGGTCTTCCTTGAGGCGGCGACGGCAATCTTCGATGAACAGATTCAGGGAAGCCAGGTTCTGGCGAAAAGAGTTGTCCACGACGCGATCTGCGCTGGCGAAGCCGCCGACAGGCTGAACCATGGGCAGATTCTGTTCTTCCTGGCGAAGAGTTTGACCGGTTTCCGCCAAAGGTTCCGTATTCACGATCGGCGCTTGCGGAGCCGTTGCTACCTGCGGGAGTTGATCGGCGCCATTCCTGGCCGCGCGAGGGTCGCGGCCGATCTGGACGAATGCAGCGGCAACGATTACAAGACCGACAGCGGCCGTTGCCACAGCGCGACCGCTGAGAATTCTGGAAAGGCTTTCGAACCAGGAAGGCTGCTCGCGGCTAAGAAGCTGAGAATCCGATTTGATGATGCCTTCCGCTTCCAATTGATTGCGGAGCGAAACCCAAACGCGAGTCGGAGGTTCTACTTCAGCAGGGAGCTGTTCGGCGACAGAAAGGATGGCAGAAAAATCGGAGATAAGGCCGCTGCAAGCGCTGCAGGTGGCAGCGTGTGCGCGCACACTTTCGGGCAGGTGCGCGAGTCCTTCGTTCTCAAGAACTTCTTCAATGTCCTTACACTGCATGGCACTTCACTCCGCGAAGAAAGGCATCTGGGCGATTCTTCGCACAAAACTCTTTAAAAGAGCAACGCCACGCACCTGGTTCGTTGCAGCACCCCGGAGTGAGAGCATTGTAACTCAATCCGAGTTGCCTCCTTGCGTCTTTGCGCTCTGGCGTTCCTGCCGGGCCAGATCGCGGGCCTCTTCCTGAAGAAGCTCGCGCAGGCGGGTGCGCGCCTTGTGCAACTGCGATTTCGAGTTCCCGACGGAACAGTCCATGATGCCGGCGATTTCGTTGTGTTCGTAACCCTGCACATCGTGGAGCACGAAGACTGTCCGATAACCTGGCGGCAACTTCTCTATGGATCGTTCGAGATTGACCCGATCCACCGCGCCGCTTAGCCGCAAATCCGGCGCGCCGACGTCCTTCCTGGGGCCCCCGGACTCTTCATCCGGCTCCGTGGTTTCCTCAAGCGAAGCAACCGGGAGGGACTTCTTGCGCAACCGCATCAGAACAACGTTGACCGTCATCCGGTGCAACCAGGTCGAGAAAGCCGATTCTCCGCGGAAGGTGCCGATCTTGCGGAAGAGCTGCAGGAAAGCCTCCTGCAGCAAATCCTCGGCGTCCGCCGGATTTCCCACCATGCGCAGGCAAAGGGCGTAAACGCGGCGACTGTGAAGCTGGTAGAGAAAGTCAAACGCCGGTCCGTCCCCGGCTTGCGCCAGGCGGATGGCTTCCGCTTCCGTAAGCGTCACAGGCGTTTTACCGCCTGCCAGCTTGGGCTCGGTTGGTCGGTTTCGGGCCAACGGTCCAGTTGCGGCGCATCCAAAGCGTCGGATGCCGCGAGTCCCCTTTCGAGTTGTCCCTGAGCTGTACTGCGATGCGCAAAGATAACTATTCGTTACGGCAGTCATGCGGCCCTCTACACCAAGGGACGCTCAGCTACGGGTACTGCTATTTTCCCGGAACTGCCGCAAAACGTCTATGACGGAAAGCAAAAGACCGCGGGGCGGTCCGGACGCTGGGCAGTTTGAGCTCGGATTCAAAGGACGCAATCTGGTCGTCGGGAAGCGCGACCAAGAATGATTTAAGCAAGACTACCGTTTCGCGCAGGCACGTATTGAGGTCGAACTGGCAGCAATCCAAACAATCCCAAAGACCGTCCGTGCGAACGTCCAGGCCGCCAACGAGGTCCTCAACGGTCTTGCTGAATTCGTCCTTTAATTCGGCCACCATCTCCTTGAGCGTCGCGGCCTTGTGGATAAATTGTGAGCGGCGTGAAAGGAGGACCTTGTTGAGGAATCCCGTGATGCGTGCCGTGCGTTGGCCGCGAGAACCACGGAAATTCTCGGCCGATAGAGGGGCCGCGCTCGGCACCAAGCCTAAATGTTTTGCGTGACGATGCAATCCATCCAGGACCGTCTCCATCCCCTGTGCAAAACGGACACAAACGCCGCACGCGGTCTGAGCCACTTCGTACGCCTTCATCAAAGAACCAGTGCGCCGTAGCTCAATCGCTTCGTTCAAAGCCACGCTCATCATGTAGTAAAGAGTTTCCAGTTCCTGGACGCAGAGGGAGTTTACACGAGCCTTAGGCTCTGGCAGCCAGGCGCGCCAGTCGTCGCAGACAGAACTACCCCGTCGAGAAGGAGGGCGGGTGGTCAATCTATTTTCCCCTGGAGGCAAGAGGAGTATAGCCAAAGTACCAAAATAGAACCAGAGGTTTTGTTGCGGGCAGCCAAGAGGGGCCGCTATACTCACCAGTATTCTTTTTGATGTCTCATCTGAAATGGGGAAGCCGACTTGGAATTTGAACCTCGGGATCAGTTTGAACAAAGGCTAAAGAAGCTGGAACAGCTCCGGGAGGCGGGGTTGAACCCGTATCCCCACGAGTTCCGCTGGACGGCCACGGCCGCGGAACTTGTGGAAAAGCATAAGGATGCGACGGCGGCCGAACTTGAAGCTCAAAAGGTGGACGTGCGAGTGGCCGGGCGGATTGTTTCGTACCGGCTAATGGGCAAGGCGGGATTCGCCCACATTCAGGGGAATGGCGGGAGGATTCAGGTCTACGTTCGCAAGGATGTCTTGGGAGACAAAGGATTTGAAGTGTTTCATTTGTTGGACCTGGGCGATGCGATCGGCGTCCATGGACACTTGTTTCGTACCAAAACTGGGGAGCTGTCCGTTTGGGTTCAGGAGTTGACCGTCCTCTCGAAGGCGCTCTTGCCTTTGCCGGAAAAGTGGCATGGGCTGACGGACGTTGAACTGCGCTACCGGCAGCGGTATCTGGATTTGATTGCGAATGAGGAATCGCGTCGCGTGTTTCTGACGCGTGCGCGGATTACGCAGGAGCTGCGGCGTTTTTTTGACGAACGGGGATACACGGAAGTCGAAACGCCGATGATGCATCCGATTGCAGGGGGCGCGGCGGCGCGTCCGTTTGTGACCCATCACAATACTCTCGACATTGACCTATATCTGCGGATTGCGCCTGAGCTTTACT
>JAFDVY010000087.1 GCA_018268785.1 Acidobacteriota bacterium
TACAAACCATGAAAATCACCCGCGAAGACGTTCTCCGCGTCGCTGACCTCGCCTATCTCGAACTCTCCGAGTCCGAGCTCGAAACCTATCGCGCCCAGATTGACGAAATCCTCGAATACATCGGCAAGCTCAACGAACTCGACACCGCCAACGTCACCCCCATGGCTCAGGTCCTCACCGACGACCAAACCGCCGACGCCACCCTACGCGAAGACGTCCACATCCGCAGCACCGTCGCCGCTGACGTACTAAAACACGCGCCCGATCCCGAATCGCCCTTCTTCCGCGTCCCCAAGGTCATCGAACGATGATTCTCGGCGCGCATTTCAAAAGCTTGTCATTCCGAGAAGAGCGAGGAATCTGCTTTTTCTCTGCTCGTTGTAGGGGCCAACTTCTGAGTTGGCCCTTCAATGCACGATATTAGGAACCAATGAAAATGCTCGAACCCTGGACCATCTCTTCCGTCCGCTCCGCCCTCGCCGCCAAGAAACTCTCCGCGCGCGAACTTGCCGCGGAATTCTTCACCCGCATTGACGCGCAAAATCCCACGCTCAACGCCTATCTAACTCTCTCCCCCGAACGCGCCTACGCCCAGGCCGACAAAATCGACGCCCTCATCGCATCAAACAAATCGCTGCCTCCGCTCGCCGGTGTTCCGATCGGCGTCAAAGACGTTCTCTCCACCCGCGGTATCCGCACCACGTGCAGCTCCAAGATTCTCGAAAACCATTTCCCCGTCTACGACGCCACTGCCGTCGAACGCCTCGAATCCGCCGGCGCCGTCCTCCTCGGCAAAACCAATTGCGACGAATTCGCCATGGGCAGCTCCAACGAAAACTCCGCCTTTGGCGCGGTAAAGAATCCTATCGCCCCAGACCGCGTCCCCGGTGGTTCCAGCGGAGGCTCTGCGGCAGTCGTCGCTGCGGGCCTCGCCGTAGCTTCCCTCGGAACGGACACTGGCGGCTCCATCCGCCAACCCGGCGCCCTCTGCGGCATTCCCGCCATGATGGGCAGCTACGGCCGCGTCTCGCGTTACGGCCTGATCGCCTTTGCCTCCTCCCTCGACCGCATCGGCCCCTTCGCGAACAATGTCCACGACGTTGCGGCCATTCTCCAAACCATCGCCGGCCGCGACCCGCGCGACTCCACGTCCACGACCGCGCCAGTCCCCGATTACACATCCGAAATCGCCAAGCCCGTCAAAGGGCTCCGCATCGGCATCCCCAAAGACTACTTTGCCGAAGGCATGCACTCCGGCGTCCGCGCCAAAGTCGAGGCCGGCATCGCCCTCCTCAAATCCCTCGGCTGCGAGCTCGTGGACATCCGCATGCCCCACACCGACTACGCCATCGCCACCTACTACATCATCGCCACCGCGGAAGCCTCTTCCAACCTCGCCCGTTACGACGGCGTCCGCTACGGCCTCCGCGTCGACGACCCTACCCTTATCGGCATGTACCGCAAAACTCGCGGCGCCGGTTTTGGCCCCGAAGTGAAACGCCGCATCGTTCTTGGAACATACGTCCTCTCCGCCGGCTACTACGACGCCTACTACCTCAAAGGCCAGAAAGTCCGCGCCCTCATTGCCCAGGATTTCCGCGATGCTTTCACCAAAGTGGACGCCATCGTCACGCCCACATCTCCCATCCCCGCCTTTAAACTAGGCGAAAAGACCAACGACCCGCTCCAGATGTACCTCGCCGATATCTACACCGTCACCGGTTCCCTCGCCGGAGTCCCCGGAATCTCAGTCCCCTGCGGCAAAACGCCCCAAAAAAATCTTCCCGTTGGCCTCCAGATCTTCGGCCCAGCGTTCGGCGAAGCCCGCGTCCTCCAGCTCGCTCATGCTTTCGAGCAAGCTGGCGGCGCAAATCTGTAATCTTTTTGTCAGAATCGATTCACAAAACTCGCCGCGTCCCAATCGCCCTCAAGTAAACCGTTTAGCTAAATTGCCGCACATCTTCCAAAACACGTAGCAATTTCGCGGAAGTGGGATATTTTTTCCTCTCGCCGAAGTGATCTTCCCGCGCGGTACCAATTCACGCTGCGCAGCAAAAGCTCGCAAAAACACTGTATTTTTGTGCGATTCCTCAAAAGTACTAGCCCGCGCGTTTATTCGCTTCTGAAACGGAACGACTATTGCAAGGAAGTTCAGCATCTCTTACCCTTCGCTCAGCATCGTAAGAGCAGGGCAAAAGCAGAGGAACTTTGAACTGAGTTTCGGGTTCTAACGTAGTAGGAAGTAGCACCAAAGGAGCAGTGGTCCAGGAGCAAGGCCATGGTTACCGTTAAATCGAGCCAGAAAATTTTCACCGATTCGGAAATTGCCAGCTTGACGGGCATCTGCATCGACCACATTCACAAATTTGCGCGCTCCCGCCACCTCGGTTTTATCGCTCGCGCCGCCGAAGCCGCAGGCAATGCCGACAACTGGCTCTTTACCTTGTCCGACCTGATGGTGATTGTGACGCTTTTTCCCAAGTGCACCCACTAATTGGGTAGCGCTGAGCGGCCCCAGACCCGCCCAAATTGATATCTACTAAGGCTCTCGCTCCGGCGAGAGCCTTTTGTCTTACAAAGCTTTCCATGTTGCGGCTCTATTTCATACCGCTGGCATCCTGCCGCCCTCTTCCCTTCGGTTCTCTTCGGTTCTCTTCGGTTCTCTTCGGTTCTCTTCGGTTCTCTTCGGTTCTAATGTAGAGCCGGGCTTCAGCCCGGCATCTTCGTTCCGTCCAGCCGTGCAAACACTCCCGCCACCACCCGGTCGCATCTCTCTCCCATAAACGGAAACGCCGCCTTGGCCTTCGTGCCCACCCGTTCAAACAGCATCTCCCGCATCATCGCGTGCCCGCGGTGCAGCCGGATCTTCACATTCTCTTCCGTCAAGTCCAGTGCCTCAGCCGTTTCTGCCGTACTCAATTCCTCCACATCGCGGAGCATAACAACGGCCCGGTAAGCCTCCGGCAACCCGAGCACGGCCTCTTCCAGCAAATGTCCCAGTTCCGCCTTGCTTGCGCTCTGCTCCGGATCAAGCGACGTTTCCACCATGTTCATGGAAATCTCCTCGTTTTCGTCATCCCCAAGCGGCCTGTTTCGGTCTCGAATCCGCAATCTCCCCAAGGCCTCATTCACCGCAATCCGAAGCAGCCACGCCGCAAAGGGCGCTCGCCCTTCGAATTGGTGCAGGTTCTGATAGGCCCGCACATACGCATCCTGCATCACGTCTTCCGCTTCCGCCGGATCCTTCAAAATAGCCCGCGCCGCACGGTAAAGCCGCTGGTTGTACCGCCTCATCAAAATCTCATACAAAGCCGTTTCGCCCGCTCGCACACGCGCCACAACTTCCGCGTCTGTCCATCCTTCAATCTTTGCCCGCTCCAAAAGTTCTGTCGCCATATTCCCCTCAACTACACCTCAACTACACTTCCACCGTCCCCACTGAATAGACCCGCCACAGACCAATCGGTTACACCAATACGCCCGCGAGCCATGTTTCTGTAACCGGCTGCCTCTTCGCCACTCTTCTAAATAGGCAGCGAAACAGGGGGAAACATGGCAGCCTTGGACAAGTCTAATACCGCTTGGTGGGCTTTGCGCATCGGTCTCGGTGTCGGCCCGATCATCGCGGGCCTCGACAAATACTTCAATAAATTGGCCGACTGGCAAATGTATCTAAGTCCGCTAGCCACCAAGGTCGTTCCCGTCACTCCCGCCACCTTCATGCACATAGTCGGCGTCGTCGAAATCATCGCCGGCATTGTCGTTCTCACCCGCTTCACAAAATTCGGCGCCTATCTCGTCATGGCTTGGCTTCTCGGCATCGCCATCAATCTGCTCACAACTGGCATGTTTTACGACCTCGCCGTACGCGACGTCGAAATCGCGGTCGGCGCGTTCGCCCTCGCGCAACTTTCCGCCGCTCGGGAAGAGCGCGTTCAGACTTCCTAGATGTTCGTCGGGAAAATACAAATCAAATTGGAGGATGGAATGAAGAAGCTTGCTGCAACTCTCGTGCTGTTCGGCCTCGCCGCTTTGCCGGCTCTGGCCTCCAACGAATCTTACAAGGACGTCTCCGTCGTCGATGTCAATTGTTCCAAAAAAGTGGCCGCGGACCCCGACTCCCACACGCGCGCTTGCGCTCTTCAGTGCGCGATGAGCGGGTACGGGATCCTCACCGCCGACAAAAAGTTCATCAAGTTCGACGACGCCGGCAACAAGAAGGTCGAAGAAGCCCTCAAAGCATCCACCAAGAAAGACCACCTCCGCGTGGATGTTTCCGGCGATCTTCAGGGCGACACCCTAAAAGTCGCTTCCATCAAGCTGCTCTAATTCTCATTTCCTGAATCCGTCCTGTGCGGGAATCTCCGTCCCGCACAGGGGTACATAAACAAGCAGCATCTCAGTTCTGTGCACCCGTCCCGGCCGCGCCCTTTTTCGGATACAACTCCTCAAATTCGGAATCTCCATGCAAAAGCGATAAATCCGGATCTTGGCGAGCCCAGCTGGAATCCTTGAACCCCGCCTCCCATGCTTTCCGCAGCGCGTCCATGGCTTCCGCTTTTCTTTCCAGGTTGCAGAACGTACAAGCAGCATTGTAGAGAATGGACGCCTCATTGGCTCTCAGCGTCATCGCCAAATTCACCTCGCGAATAGAATCGTCCACCCGGTGCAGCCGCGCATAATCTCCCGCCAGCAGGATGCGCGCCCGTGCATCTTCGGGGACTTGTTTGAGATGATTTTCCAGCGCACTCATGCGGCGGATAAGCATGTTCTTGAACGCTTCCGTTTTCCCCAGCGATCCAAGCGAATTCATAATCGGCACATAAACGTTGTAATCTTCCCCGCTCGCTTCGATCGCCGGCTCCATCACATTCACGACTTCTTCGAACCGGCCTGCCGAAAAGAGCGCCCGGCAGAGCAGGTAATACGCGCCTTCGCAATCGTGTTTTCTTTCGATGGCTTTCTGCACCATCCGCACCGCCTCGTCATGCAGTTCCGTCGCATACAGCACCCATGCCTGGCTCACCTGCACTTCTGGCAAATCCCACCGCAAATTGACGGCTTTTCCCGAAGCATCTCTCGCCCGCTCCACCCAAATCTGATCCCTGCTGTAATTGCAGTAAAACATCGCGCAGGCATTCGCACAGGCCGCATAGGCCAGTGCAAATCCGGGATCGATCGCCACTGCGTTCTCGAACATCTGCAGCGCGAATTCCAGATCCTGCCGGGTCTGCCGTCGCGCATATCGTTTGCCGCGAAGATAGAGGTCGTAAGCCTGCAAATTCTCCGTCGGCTTGATCGCCAGCGCTTCGAGCTCTTGTGGCGACAGCGTCACCCGCAGCGCTTCCGCAATCTTTCGCGCAATCTCGTCCTGCACTTCGAAAACGTCCTTCATTTCCCGGTCGTATCGCTCGCTCCACAGCGGAAAATCCGTGTGCGTATCCACAAGCTGCGTCGTGATCCGCAGCCTCGTTCCAGACCGCCTCAGCGTCCCCGTCAGCACAAACGCTGCATTCAACTGTTGCCCCACCTGCGCAGGCGTCACCGTTTTGTCGCGAAACGCAAGCACCGTCGGCCTTGAAAACGTATTCAGCCCGCGAATTTTCGCAAGCTCCGTGATGATGTCTTCTGTAATTCCGTCACGCAGATATTCGTCTTCCTTCACCCCGCTCAGATTTTCAAAATAAAGCACCGCCAGCGATTTCGGTGCGTTTCGTCCGGCCCCTGATTTCGGCTCCGCAACCTCTGCCGCTCGCCGCTTGCCCGATTCCAAATCCCGCTTCAGCCGCAACAGGTCCGTCTTCAATTCCGTCGCGGTCTGGCATCGCAAATTCCTGTCCTTTTCCAGCATCTTCATCAGGATGTGACCAAATTCTTTCGGCACCGATCCGTTGATCGTCTCCGCTGCTGCCGGCTCCCGATTCAAAATCGCATCGAAAATCACGGCGGACGTATCCCCGGGAAATGGCAGCGCGCCAGTCGACAGTTGATACAGCACAGTCCCCAGCGAAAAAATATCCGTCCTCGCATCCACAAGCCCGCCCCGAGCCTGCTCCGGCGACATATACATGATCGTTCCCACGGCGGACCCCGGCGAAGTCAGTCCCGCCTCCGTCATCATTCCGCCCACCGACGAACCCAGTCCTTCTGCGGCGCTGGCCCCTTGTTGTTCCATGCGCGCAAGCCCGAAGTCCAGAACCTTCACCTGCCCGCGATCCGTCAGGAAAATATTCGCCGGCTTGATGTCCCGGTGCACAATTCCTTTCGCATGGGCTGATTCCAGCGCATCCGCAATCTGAATGGCGATTGGCACGATCTTCTCAATCTCCATCGCCTGCTTCCCCATCCGCTGGGCAAGCGTCTGGCCTTCCAGAAGTTCCATCACGATGAAATGCTGCCTCTCGTGCTCTTCAATCGCGTGGATCGTGCAGATGTTGGAATGATTCAGCGCCGACGCCGCGCGTGCTTCCCGTTGAAAGCGTTCCAGTAGCTGGCCATCCTTTGCCATTTCCGGCGGCAGGAATTTCAGCGCTACGCGCCTCCCAAGACGCGAGTCCTCCGCCTCATAGACAACGCCCATTCCGCCGCTTCCGATCTTGCGGATTACTTTGTATTGAGAGAAAGATTGACCAATCACCGACACGAGTTCTGGCATGATGCGTCAAATCCTATAGGCCGCCTCACCCATGGTCAAGGCAGCCAAGTTGCGATTCTTTGCGAGTTAAGTAATTAACTTGTGGTGTCTTGCCCATATCTTTGTGCTACATTCCCCGCATGCCCCGCATGTTTACGCCCAAGCTAAGTCGCCCCATTGCTATCGCCCTGCTTTTTTCCGCGATGCTCCTTCGCTCCGGCGCCGTCGCCAACGAACCTGCGCCCCGCTTCAACGCCGTGACCACCGCCGGCGAAAAATTCAACAACGCTTCCATCAAAGGCAAAGTCGTCTTGCTCGAGTTCTGGACCACCTGGTGCAAATTCTGCGTTGCGGAAGCGGACTACGTGGACAAACTGGACAAGGCATATCGCGACAAAGGTCTGATCGTTCTCGCCATCAACGTCGGTGAACCCAAAAAGCTCGTCAAAAAATATCTCGAAGCCCACCCGCGCTCTTGTCGCATCGTCCTCATGGAAGACACCAACCTCGCCGCCATGTACGAAGCCACCGTTTATCCCATCTACGTCGTAATCGACAAAGACGGCAACATCTCCGACGAACAACGCGGAGCCGGCGGCGAAGAAGCCCTCCGCACTCTTGTCTCCCAGGCAGGTTTTCCAGTCACCTTAGCTGATCAGCACTAAGACTTCCCGTTCCCGGCCTCTGTCCCACTTGTGCTCGCGACTCTGCGGCTCTCAGTATTTGGCTTTTTCTTTGACCTGTGATCGCTACTTCTTTTCGCTCTTCCCATCTACCCCGAAATCCCACACATACTCATTTATGCCGTCGCCCAAAATCTCTGCCAGAACATATTCCCCAGGTTCCAGTGGCTCTCCCAGCGTAAACCGGTACACATTCCCCGCTATCTGCCATCGCTGCAGTAGCACAGTCTTACGCGTCTCGTCGATTTGCTCTCCAAACATCGTTTTTGTCTGCGCCAGTAGTCTCTTGCTGCCCTTCACCGTTGCTCGAATCAATTCGACATTCGGGCCGCCTTCGCCTCTCAGGTCGCTCTTCCGCAGAGATGCCGCCGAATCCGGATCGGGTGGCGCTTGCCGCAAATAAAATTCCAAGTGCGATGGATCCACGCGGATCTTGGCATGCGCTCCCGGTAGCTCCAGGTTCGTCTTGCCGGGCACGATCGGAATCGGACTCGCAATCTGCTTCAGAAACTGTTTCTTGTCGCGATGCTGGCCCGCCTCCGCCTGTTCCAGCAGCGTCGCCTTTTTCCCCTCCACCGCGAACATCCCATCGCCCGATGGCAAGAAGCTCCCTGACGCCGTCTGCAAACTCGCATCCACGTCCAGCGCCATATCGATCCTGCTCGCGTCTTCCTGTTTGCGCAGCTTGTCTAGTTCCTCCTGGTCTCGAGCTGCTGTCGTCGCTTCCGCCTTCTTCGTCGCTTCCCAATCGACCATGGACGCGGGAATCTCTTCCCAATCCCCGCGCTCCAGGCTGTAATACCTCACCCGGTCCCCGTTCCGCGTATACTCCCGCGCCAGTTGGTAATCCCCGCCTTTCAAAATCAGCTTCTTTCCGTTCGGAGCTCCACGGGGCAAACTAGTCTTCTTCTCGTCAGGCGGTGCGGCAAGCTTGCTGGTATCCGGCCCCGGAGGCGCCTGAGCGGATGCTCCTTGCATTAGGGCCACGCAACCCAAGCCGACTATCGCTCCCCTGCCCAAAATCGAAAGCAAACTGTTTTTCATGAGGACCAACCTACCCATTGGGATGCAGCAGCGCAACCCCAGTTTGCCCCACTTTTCTGTGTCTTAGGGTTTGTGCGTTGCTGTGTCTTAGGGTTTGCGTAGCGCCGGGCTTTCCCGCGCACTTTGCGGGTCCCGACGATTCGTCGGGAAGCCCGGCATCTGGCTTTTGGTACGCGGCGCTTGCATGCCCTGCGTTGCTGTGTCTTAGGGTTTGCGTGGCGCCGGGCTTTCCCGCGCACTTTGCGGGTCCCGACGATTCGTCGCGAAGCCCGGCATCTGGCTCTTGGTACGCGGCGGCTTGCATGCCCTGCGTTGCTGTGTCTTAGGGTTTGTGTAGCGCCGGGCTTTCCCACGCACTTTGCAGGTCCCGACGATTCGTCGCGAAGCCCGGCATCTGGCTTTTGGTGTGCCTCGGCTGCGGCAAAGACAATCCCAACTCAAGCGGTTTTCGGATAGCTCATTCCTGACTATTGCTGGCCCGAGTCCATTCGAATCGATTCCTCCTTTTGCGCTCGTCCGTCAACAAACCCAACCCACTCAACTACTTCCACGCGGTACTTGTTTCGAATCTAGTACTATTATTAATAAGTATTGACAAGCGCCTCGATCTGTACTACCATGCCTTGTGAAAGTCGCGGTCCAGTCTCCATCCTGCACCTATCCCTCCGCTGGTTCCCTGCCCCGCAAATCCCCAGTTTTCCTAACTCCCGTCTTTTCACAACGATCCATTTTGCTTCGCTCGCAACCCCTTTCTTTTGATAACCATCTGGATTGCCCCTACCGGCACTCTCCAAATCTCAATCATCGAGGTCTCTCATGAGCACGAACCCAAACCCAATCAACACAAGCGCCAACCCAGCTCCGCGCTGTCAGCACCGCTTCGCCAACTTCAAGCAGTGCCGTCTCCCCGCGTCCGCTCCATCCCCGTTTTGCCCCCAACACGCCAAATTCGCTCAGCCCCTGGAAGAAGATCATTCCCGCTTCCTCCTCAAATCCTCGCAGGACTTTCAGACCGCTCAAGGTGTCAACTTCGCCCTCGCCAACCTCTTTGAACTCGTCGCAAAAAACCGCATCTCCTCGCGTCGCGCCGCCGTCCTCGCCTACATCGGCAGCCTTCTCCTTCGTACTCACTCCGCAATAGATCACGACCGCGAACTCAATATCACCGACCCCACGAAATCCCAGCCCAAACAATCTCTTCCGTCCGTGCCGGAGCCAGACCCCGCTCAGAGGCCCTCATGACGCATCCCTGCAAGCCGTATTTTCAACGGAAAATAAATCAGGACTTCGATGAGGAAACTGTCGTGAACAATTCCCGTAAAACGTTCAGCACATCCGCGATCCGGAACGGCTTTTGCAAAAACGCGCTGTTTTCAAATCCCGCGCGGCATTCAAGCCCTGACGCCAGTTCGCCGGTCATGAAAATCACCAGCGGTTTGTTCGCTCCGGAAGCGGCGATAATTTTTGCTGCTGCTTCGTGGCCATCTCCGGCAACGCCAAGATTCAAGTCGCACAGCAACGCGTCGAAATTTTCGCCGGAAGCCAGCTTTGTGGCTTCTTCCGGGGTTGCCGCGCAGACAACTCGCAGACCATGGGCGGTTAATCCTTCTTCGAGAAGCGCGCAAATGCTCTCTTCATCGTCGAGCACAAGTACGCTCTTCCCTTGTGTCTGCGCCGCCGGAGATTTTTGGCTCTTTGTCGCTGCGGCGGAGTTTTCGCTTGGCGGGAATGTCCCTTTTTCTTGGTCCCTGGCCACCGCGGGGAGAAACACGGTGAACGCGCTTCCGCCTGCCGGCAACGACTGCGCTTCGATGGTGCCTCCATGTTCGCGCAAGATCGCGGTGCAAATGCTGAGCCCGAGTCCCGTGCCGCCGCCGGGTCGCTTGGTGGTGTAGAAAGGATCGAAGATTTTTTGCAGCCCGTCGGGCGTAATTCCCACGCCGTCGTCCTGAATCGTGATCATGATGCGATTGAAAACGGAGACGGCGCGAATCTGAATCCGGCCCGATTCGCGAACCTCGCGTATCGCCTGCTCCGCGTTGATGACCAGATTCAGGAAAACCTGAATCAATTGGCTCGCATCGCCGACCACGGGCGGTAAATTTTCTTGCGGCGTGAAGGTGACCTCGATCGCGCTGCGCTTCAGGGAATGTTCGTGGAGTTGCAGCGTACGCTCGAGAATCGTGTTGATTTCAATCGGGCCCTTTTGCGTCGAGGTTGGGCGCGAAAACTCCAGAAGATTTTGCACAATGCGGGCCGCGCGCCGCGCTTGGCGATGCGTCAGATCGAGCTGGCGCTTCATCGATTCGTCGAGGCCTTCGCGTTCGCGAACGAGTTCCGTAACGCCGAGAATTGCGGTGAGCGGATTGTTCAATTCGTGCGCGACGCCGGCAAGCATTTGCCCGATGGCAGCGAGTTTTTCAGACTGAATCAGCTGTTCGCTCATTTTCTTCAGTTCCGTTACGTCGCGGCCGGAAATCACAACTCCTTCCGTGCTGCCCGATTCGGAGGAGAGCGGGCTGAAATGAGCGCGCAACACGCGCCAATCGCCGGCGTGATGTTTCACCCGAAGTTCGAGTGAACCGAACGTTTGCTTTCCCGTGACAATCTCGAAGAAGAGCTTGTTGAGCTCATCATGATCGTCCGGATGGGCACATTCGCCGAAGGATTTCGCCATCATTTCGCTCGAGTCGGAACCAAGCACTTCCTTGACGCGCGGACTGATGAACGTGTACCGGCATTGCGTGTCCACCACGAAAATCACGTCGGGAAAGCTGTCGACGAGGCGGCGCGCAAATTCCTGCTGTTTGTGCAGGCGATGTTCGATTTCGCGGCGCGCGGTGACGTCCATCAACGCGCCCTGGTAGCGGACGATTTTCCCGGAACCGTCGCGCACCGCGGCGGCCGTATTCAGGCAGATGATCGGTTTGCCATCTTTGCGGATCAAAACAATTTCGCGGCCTTCGAGGATGGGCTGGCGATCGATTTCGCCGCGAACGATATTGCGCAAGGATTCGTCGGGGAAAATATCGGATACTTTGCGCGACATCACTTCTTCCTTCGATTCGTAGCCAAGGATGCGGACGAGCGCGGGGTTCACGTCCACGATCTTGTCTTCCGGCGTGACGATGTAGATGCCTTCCTGCAACGTTTCGAAAAGTTCGGTGAAGCGCGCTTCGTTGCGGCGCAGAGCGGTGACATCGCGCGCGAGGACGGTAATGCCGTGCACAACGTCGTCCCGAACCATCGCGTGGGCGACGCAATCGAAATAGTAGACGGCGCTGCGGTTTTTCAGGCGGACTTGCACCACGCCGGACCAGTTGCGGCGTTCGAGGAATCTCGGCATGCCCTCCAGCGCGTCGGCGAATCCCTGTCCGCCGGCTTCATCGAGAAATTCGGAAAGCTTTTTTCCGATGATTTGCTGAAAATTCGTGCCGACGAGTTCACTGAAGCGGCGATTAGCAGCCCGGACTTCTCCATCCAGGGAAAGCGCAATCAAGACGTCGTCGAAGGAATCGATGAGGTCGCGATAGCCCTGCTGCGAACGGCTGATCATGCCGAAAAGCTGTTCCAGTTGTTTGTCACTGGCAGAATCCACGTCGCGCTGTTCGAGGCCGCGGACAAGTCCGCGCAGTTCGGAGATTTCGCGCGTTCGCCGCCAGGTGTACACGCCAAGAAGAAGAACGAGGAGAATCAGGCCGAAAGCCGCACCCTCGAGACGATAGAAAAAGCCGCGCAGAGTATCCCATTGGGTCCAGAGGAAAGCGGCCACAACAACTACAAGAATAAGGTAGATGATGCGAAGCAGGTCGGCCTGGCGTCTTTCAAAATGTTCAAGGCGCGAGGAGATACTGACGCGGTTCTCCGGCTTGGCTGCGGAGCCATTCTGAGCGGGCAGATTGGACGGGACTTTTTCTGGCATAGAGCAAAGACCGGGTAGCGTGAGCTGTACCAGCCTGGAGCCTCATTTGATTGTAAGAAGGGTTACGACGAGGCTCAATAAAAGGGTGGGAGCGAGGTGCCCGAAGCGTACCTGAACAGATAGCCACAGCAAGGGCGGCTATGTTCGCGTTTAGCTGCATGGATGGCAAATGCTGGGAAGCGGAACCTGCAGCGGAGTTCGATTGCCGCAAGTTCGCTCGTGGATCGGCACTTTGCTCAAGACAAAAGAAAAGGTAAGCCACGCGGCGTGCTCTTTACGGCTCAGTCAGGCGGCTGTACACTTGCGAGGATGCGCCGTTCCCTGATTCTCGGCCTCGTCATGCTTCTTGCCACGGCACCGCTGCTGGCGTGCTTGCCGACACGCGGCATGTCCGAGGCTGAAATGGCTTGCTGCAAGAAGATGGCGGGCAACTGCGACATGGGCACGGGCAACCACGGTTGCTGCAAGACCACGGTAAGTACTCCTCAATTAACGGCGATTACGCACAACGTTCCGATTCATCAGCAAGACGCATTGGTCACTCTCTCCCCCGTTTTGACGAACGACGACACCGGCCTGACGGGCGAGATCGTTCGAGTCGTTTCTTTCTCTTTTCCAATTTCACCGCCCGGTTCAAGCACAATTCTTAGAATCTGAAACTCCGGTTGTGCACGCGCAGGTATTGGTGTGTTTACCGGAGGACTCATGAAATGGCTATTGGCAGTTGCTTTTGTATTGGTTTTGCCTTGGTGCGCGTTCGCAGATGGTCACGGTCCGGTCTTCGGTCTCGCCACGCCGACAAATTCCAAGGGCGAATGGAGTTTTGATAGCGGCGTGTTTGGCAGGAGCAACAGCTTCGATACGGAGGCATCGTTTCGAGAACAAATCGGATACGGATTCACGCCCCACTTGTCTCTTTTTTTCACAGCACCCGTTGTTTTCGGAAATGCCGTGCTGACTCCAACCAGAATCCAGCCGGGCGACGATTTCGAAGCCAAGCTGGCGTGGCGCTTTCAGCATCGCGCCACAAAAGTTGGAACGCGATTCGAAAGCACAGCGTTCGTTAGTCTGGTTTCTCCCGGTCCGCAATCCGGCTTTCCTGGAATTGCTCACACGACAAACGCACCGGGCACGATGTTTGGCGCTGTTACGGGCATGGCATCGCGGAGCCATTACGTTTGGCTGGGATCTACCTTCACAAAATTTTACAAACACAGCGGCGACAAGCGACCCGATGTGCTCGACTACAGCCTGGTGTACGGATACCGGCCGCTGAAATGGCGGAGGCCGCCGGATAAGTGGGACTGGCGCGTCTTCGGCGAATTGGCGGGAGAGAGGTCAACTCACTTTTTGCAATCCGGTGTAGAAGTTCCGCAATCACAGACAAATCAGGTTTTTCTCGGCCCAACTGTGCTGGGAATCTTTCGAAACTACACAGTGAGTTTCGGGGCGCAATTTCCCATTTATCAAAACGTTGGTTCGCTTTACCCGAAAGAGCACGTCCGATTTGGAATCAATTTCAGTTACCTGCTGTTTCAGCATCACGCTCAATAGGAGAGAGTCATGAAGAGATTCGGAATTGCGATAGGCGTTTTTGCATTGCTGGCCGTGTCGGCACGAGCGGAGATTCGATCAATCGAGATAAAAATCTTCGGGATGGATTGAGAGGTCTGTGCACACGCCGTGCGCGTGTCCTTGAAATCGGTTTCCGGAGTTGACGCCGTTGAGGTCAGCCTCGAAAAAGGCGTGGCAAACGTGAAGATGAAACCTGGAAACAACGCGACATTGAAACAGTTGCAAGAAGCGATCACCAAGAATGGATTCACGATGAAGCCATCCAATGTGATCGCAGCTGGAAAAATCGCGCTGGTGAACGGCCAGCCGCAGTTGCAGATCTCAGGATCGAATGACGGGGTAAAGCTGGTTCCCGATTCGGTGCAGGCGGGAAATCTCAGCGCAATGGCTGGAAAACCAGTTTTGGTGGAAGGAACGTTGAA
>JAFDVY010000088.1 GCA_018268785.1 Acidobacteriota bacterium
TCTAGCTCGGCGGCGAAGCGCATCAGTGCTTCGAAGGTCTTTTCAATGGTGACGCGGTCTTTCTCCTGGTTGTACTCGGAAACTATCTTTTCGTAGTGAGCTTGGAAATCGGTCCGCAGCGGGTTTTTCCTGATGAGTTTCGACAGCCGCTTCTCGATCACGTCTTTCAGGCTCTGCACGGTGGTGTTCTTCGCCTGGGAACGCTCAAATTCCTTTCGCAGTCGATCGAAATCGATCTTGCTTATATCGTACGGTTCCGACTCCTCCACGCTCGTTGCAGGACGCGCTGTAATCGCTTGGTCGACGACAGCGTGCAGGGAGCGAATGATGTCAGTGATGTCCGCTTTTTCTCGATCTTCCTGCAGACTCTTGTAGATGATGTTGATGGCATCGACGGAGTCCCGGTGGTCATTAACGCCATCAACCGTGAGGCAAGCCTTGAACTTCTTGAACACCTCACGCGCCATGATCTCGAAGCGCTTGCGCGTCTGATCGTTTTCGTTTGCGGCCTCTTTGGTGGCGACAATCGCTGCGTTGCGCGCGAAACCTGTTTTCAGACAGACGTCTTCGAGTTTCGCTCCCTTGTCGGTGAGAAATGTGCGCACGAAGCCTATCGCTTCGGCTAAGTCGGCCAGCAATTCATCTTCAGGCTTTGCGGGATCGCGATCTTCAGGAGTGCTCCCTCCCGATCCGGTCGTACCGGCGAAGGTCGCGAGCGCCTTGCGCAAATTCTTGAGAATGCCGCAATAATCCACGATGAGGCCGTTGTTCTTGCCTTCGCTGACGCGGTTGGCGCGAGCAATTGCCTGCATAAGCGTGTGCGCCTTGAGCGGCTTGTCGAGATACAGGGTACTCAGGCTCGGCACATCGAACCCGGTTAGCCACATGGCGCAAACGATCGCGATGCGAAATGGATGTTCATCGCGCTTGAACGCAGATTCGATGTCAAGCCGCTTGCCGTCTGGCAATTCGAATCCTTCCTTGATCAATCGGCGGTGCGGTGTGATATCAAGCTTCCACTTGCGAAACCGCTCGACCTCTCCCTGTTCCTCGCTCACGACGACCGCAATCTTTGTTTGACCCATCCACTTGAGCTGACGGTGACGAAACTGACCCTCCTGCTCGTCGTGCGTATGCGCCAGTTCGCGCTCCAGTTCATGGATGCGCTCTGTCCAGTACTCCTCTATTAGCTGGTACATCCGTACGCAGGTGATCTTGTCTATGCAGACAAGCATTGCCTTGCCCGACTCCCAGCTTGTGGAATAGTGCTTCACGAAATCACGGGCGATTCGCTTCAGGCGCTCATCCGCTGTAATGACGTGGTATTCCTGCCGCAGCGCGCGCTCGAGGCGCTCCTGTACATCGACATTGTCGATTTCAGCTTCTTCGATCTTTGCCGCAATCTGGTCGTTCAGTTCCGACGTGGCGACGTGCAGCTTTTCGCCGCGCGCATCGTAATAAAGCGGCACGGTAGCTTTGTCGTCTACTGCGCGCTGAAAATCGTAGGTCGAGACGTAGTCGCCGAATACTCGGCGGGTGATTTCGTCGTCGTTGAATAGCGGCGTGCCGGTGAACCCGATGTAGCTTGCTTTCGGCAAGGCGTTTCTAAGATTCAGTGCGAGCCGTCCGTACTGCGTGCGATGCGCCTCGTCAGTAATGACGATGACATCATTGCGCGGCGAGTACGGCTGCTGGGGATCGACCTTCTCGTTGAACTTCTGAATTAACGAGAAGACGTAGGTCTTGTGCTCGGTCAGTAGCCGCTTGAGATTCTCGCCGCTGCTTGCGCGGCAGGGATCGCGATCGTTGTCCACCAGTCCACAGCCGGCGTAGGTCTTGTATATCTGCGTGTCGAGGTCGTCGCGATCTGTGAGGATCAGGAAAGTAAACTTGCCGCTCAGCCTACGATGGACCTTCCCCGTAAAGAAGACCATCGAGTAGCTCTTGCCCGAGCCCTGCGTGTGCCAGAACACGCCGAGTTTGCCTTGGCGCGCCTCGCGTTCCTGCACCGCACGGATGGCACGATTCACGCCGAGAAACTGATGATTTCGCGCAACGATCTTCACGGTGCGCTCACCAGATTCGTCGAAGACGATGAAGCTCTCGAACAAGTCCATGAAATTGCGCTTGTCGCAAACACCCTTCAGCAAGGTTTCCATGTCCACGACTCCTGACTCAGATTCCTCCAGACGTTTCCATTCATGGAAGTGTTCGTACTTGCCGCCCAGAGCGCCGATGCGCGCATCCACGCCGTTGGCCAGCACCAGAAAGGCGTTGTGATGGAACAGGTGCGGGACGGTGTCGAGATAGTCTTTCAGGTTTTGCTCGTAAGCAGCGCGCGTGTCCTTGTGGACGTTCTTCAATTCCATGAACAACAGCGGGATGCCATTCACGAAACCCACTATGTCTGCGCGGCGGCGGTAGAGATCGCCGCGTATCCAGAGCTCGCGCACGGCCAGAAAGTCGTTGTTCTCAGGCTTTTCGAAATCGAACACCCGCAGCCGCTGCTTCACGCGCTCGCCCTGGGCGTTGCGGAAAACTACGCTCACTCCGTCCTTGAGCAGTTCGTATTTCTCGCGATTCAGCGCGAGGGCCGACAGGCCTACGCCGGGCTCGACGATTTGCCGCAGTGCGTCCTGGTAGGCAACTTCGGGCAGACCCGGATTCAGGGCGATGAGTTTCTCGCCGAGCGTGCGCGTCAGCACCACGTCGCGGTCGCTACGGCGACCCAGCGTGCCTTCCGGTCCGAAGGTTTCCTCGTTGTAGGCGAAGATCGATCGCCAGCCCAGCCCATCGCGCAGATAGTCTGCGGTGGTCTGCTGAACGAGCGTGTCTTCGGTCAGACTCATACCGTGATTTCGCCGTTCATGAGGCGGGGAAGGAGGAGGTCGCGCGCCTCACAAAGTTTTGCAGACTGCCGTTTCAGAACCCTGACCTGCTGCATTACATCGCCTGCGAATTCCGCGAACTCAGCGGCTATCGTCACGCCTGGGAGCACGATCGGCAGTGCTCTGAAAGTGCTCTTGTTGATTTCCTTGTAGGTAGTGCCGCCAGCATGTGAAACGATCTCTTCCTTCCGGTGCATCAGGTGGTAGAGCAGGAAATATCGAAATCGCTCATCGCGCGGAATAAGGGAGATGAATCCCTGGTTGGTGCAGGCGGGCTTGTCGTGCATGCCGAAGAATCCGATGGAGGCCCGGCTGCTCATCAGGATCGTTTCCGGAGGCAGCATTTTCGCCGAACTGTGCTTGAGGCCCTCTTCAGTGATCTTCTTCTCGGAGTCGAGTAATGCAAGACAGTCGTTGCCGGTGAGATCACTTGGGGTGAACCAGGTGACCGTGCCGTCATCCCAATATGAGGCCACCGAAGTCGAGGGTGTTCCGCCGCCGACCGTTTCCGCAACATCGGCCATCGTCTTGCGCTCCCACCCCTCCGGCACGCCATCCACAACGCGGACGTGCTCATGACCGGGGAAACGCAGGTGCACGAACCACTCGCGGTAAAGCAGCCGCGCGGATTGCTCCAACAGGTGAATACGGCGGCGATTGTTTTCGATGAGGTCGTCGTAGGCACGCAGCAATCCAACGATTCTGCACTGCGCTTCCTTTTCAATCACGGGCACCTGAACATTCTTAAGATCGCTGCTGCGAATTCCCTTAACGTTGGTGCCGGATACAATTGCCCTGATTGAGCCGCGGCCCGCGGGTGCGCGAAACCAGTAGTAGTAGAAACGTGGCTCAGCCTCTTCTGGATCGAGCCTTACACGAATGATCGACGACTCGAATGTCGTTGGTTCCGAGATTTGATCCACCAGCGAGCATTTACCCGCCCCCGTCTCTACCAGTGAACGGCGGCCAAATAGTAAGTCGCCGTCAAGCAGACCAGATTTTTCCAGCTCTGCCGATGTCATCGCGAGACGCGACATTTCCTGAGCACCAATGAACTCATGCGCGAACAACTCGCCCATGTTGACAATCTTTGCACCGTTGCCGTGATGCTCGCTCGATTTGTAAACGCCGTTTCTTGACGGCTCAGCGTAGAGTGTCTCGAACGGCGCGAATGCCCATACGCTCACGCCCCCAACTCCTCAAAATTGCGCGCGATCTTCGCCGCCAGCTCCACCGCCTCGGAATTCAGCCCTTGCAGCTCAATATGGATGTCCTTGATTGCGGACTCGAAATCGAAGTCCTCGTCCACCACCTCAGGCGCGACGCCGACATACCGACCTGGCGTCAGGCTCCAGTCGTTGGCCGCGATTTCATCGCGGCTGACGAGTTTAACGAGACCAGGTACGTCGCGGAGTTGGGCGTCGGGAAAGCGCTCCTGCAGCCAATGCGCCTGACGATGGAAGTAGCGCACGGGCTTGAGCGCGTCCACAGCTTGCTTGCGCGCTTCGTCGGCGTCCTTGCGAGCGCGCTGGAGTTCGCGGCCTGGCCAGTCGTCCTTTTCGTTGAGGCCTGCGGCTGAGCATGCGTCGAGCACGTGACTCGCCAGTTTGTGCAGGTTGTCGGCGTCCTTGATCAGATCCCGGCTGGCCTCGGCCAGCGGCGCGAACCGCGCGGCCGCGGTGTGAAGTGCGGTGTTTTTCGCCGTCTGGGCAATGGCATGACCAGCCTGCTTCTTTGCGTTGGCGGCGAAGGCAGAGATGTCTGCGTCGAAAGTATCGAAAGCACCTTTAAAGGCGGACCATGCACCCGTGACACTGTCCTGCTTTGCAGTCTTTACCAGCGGTTTGAGTTTGTCGGCGAGTTTCTCGACAGCGCCTCGAAATTCGTTCAGCGGCGCGATGCTGGCCTGCGCCTCAGCCGTAACGTTGAGCAAATGCTGACGGACGAGTCCCAGGTAACGATCCTTTTGCCCGCGATAAAGCCAGACGATGGATGTCAGGTTTGCGAGCTGTTCCGGGCTGAAGTCGCAAATCTTGCGCGTCACCTTGCGGAAGACGTTTCGCGCATCGAGCATCAGTACCTTGTCGCGATGCGTGGACGGCTTGCCTTTGTCGAAGAACCACAGTTCGCAGGGCACGGTGCGGGTGTAGAAGAAGTTAGAGCGGATGGCGACCATCGCGTCCACATGGCCACTTTCAACCAGCTTGCGGCGCACGGTTGCTTCATCGCGGCCGGCGCTGGACGCCTGCGAGGACATGACGAAGCCCGCACGGCCCGCCTTGTTGAGGTAGCTGTAGAAGTAGCTGATCCAAAGGTAGTTGCCGTTGCTTACCTTGCCCTTGTTGTTTACTCCAGGGAGGCCGAAGGGCAGGCGCGGATCATTCTTGATTTTGTCCGCGTCCACCTCGTCCACGTTGAACGGTGGGTTGGCCATGACGAAATCGGCCTTGCCAAGCAGCTCGTGCGGATCATCGTAGTAGCTGATCGCTTTCTGGATATTACCTTCCAGCCCGTGGACGGCGAGATTCATCTTCGCTAGCCGAATGGTCGTGGCGTTCTTTTCGAGTCCGTAGAACGTCAGCGTGCGACTGGGGTCCTTGTGCAGACGCTCAACAAAATGTGCGCTCTGCACGAACATGCCGCCGGACCCGCACGCCGGATCCAGTACCTTGCCGTGGTCAGATTCGATGAGATTGACGATCATCTGCACCAACGAAACGGGTGTGAAGAATTCACCTCCATCGTGCGCTTTTTGATCGGCAAACTGCGTTAGGAAGTATTCGTAAATGCGACCGAAGATATCGCCGCTCGCCGTCTTCAGCTCTTCTGGATTTAGCGTGCGCAGGAGCTGGCCAAGCACTGCGTTATCCAGTTCCTGGTACTCGGATTTCGGCAACACGCCACGCACGGATTCGTAGTCCTGCTCGATCGAATCCATCGCAGCAATCAACGCGGCTGCTCGATCTGCGGAATCGGGTAGCGCAACCAGACTATCGAATTGCGCTTCAGTGCGCAGGAAGATCGCTCCCTTTTGTGAGAAATCCTCTTTCGTCAGCGGCCGAGTCTTGCCTCCTCGCGAGGGCAGGCTCGCGATGATCCCGTCCCTGACAGCCAGATATCGGCTGTAGGCGTGGCGAAGGAAGATCAGGCCCATCACGGGCATGAAGTATTCGTTGCTGGCGTAGTTCGAATTGGCGCGGAGCGTATCCGCCGCACCCCACAAACGCTTCTCGATGGCTTCGATGTTTTCAAGCTGGGCCATTGTTCTTCTTTGAATGCGTACAGGACCTGAGAGAGGCAGTGTACCTCGCCCCCGACTGTGACCGTCTAGAGGTCAGCGTCGTCGAGGTTGCGGCGGAGCCGACCCGGAGCGTTCTCCACGGACTTTTAGTCACTTCTAGCCATCGATGTATTATTAGCCATCGATGGCTTAAATGAGCTCCGTGGTCCAGGTGCGGCCACGGCATTCCGAAGTTGATCAGGCCAGAAGCGCATTGCAGTCGTTGAAGATTACGGCTGGCGAATGTAGATGGGAGCGACGTCAATGCCTTTAAGCAGTTCGGGCGGACCGTCGCTCGGATCATACGAGATCATGTCGATCGGCAATTTCAGTTCGGCACTTTGAGTTTGGAGTGCCGTGGCGATTGCCCGCCACGATCTTTCAGCGTACGCAGCCGCAACTCCGAGAAGAATTAGCAAAGTCAGCTTTGCGGGATCTTCCGGGCGTGCAGTTACGAGAAGATAGGCTGTCTCAACGAATGGCAAGTCCGGAAACAGCCGGGACAATATTGGCTCAAGCCAATCCGGCACTGAATCCGCCGGCCCGAGCAGCATTTCCCGATCTTTTTCGATCGTCTCGGCATGCAATTCCGCCACCCTGCCAGTCGAAAGCAACTCACGAATTTCTTCAGGGTAGAGAACGCACCTTACCCCGTTCGGATCAAGCATCAACGTTGCTCCGAGTGTGTGCTGGAGCAGCACCCGTCCCTGCAGGGCGACCACGCGCCGGCTGTTACCAGTGGTCGCGTAGGCTTCGGACTCGTCGATGAAGAAGGGCAGCACAACCTCGCCGTTGTCAGGTCTGGCGAACTGGACAAATCGCAATCGGCCTGTGTCGTCCGAAATAGGAACATGCGCGTACACAATTGCGTCGAGCAGCGCTCGGAAGAAAGCCGATATGTCTCGGCTGTCAGACATGGCGCGTTCCATCAAGCGCTTGAGTTCGCTCGGGCTTACCAATGTGTCGCGCAATGGAAATCTCGATGTCAACGCGTCAATTGCTTGAATAGGGGCACGTTGTAGTTGAGAAACTGCTGCATCGACCCTTTGTACTTCATGACTTCGGCCGGGATTGATATCTGCAGCGCCTTGGCGATGCTGGTCGCGTAAGAAACCTGACTGCGTGTGGGCGGCTGAAGGTCTCCGTCAAGGCTTTCATTGAGACTCAACAGCAATCGCAATTCAAACGGAACCGTAGCCTCGGACGTCGCGCAGCGCTGGAGCTGGATGCTCAGCGCTTCGCGAAAATCCTCAGTTACGGGAATCTCGAGCGAAACGTCAAAATCATCGTCGATCAACCTCAGTGCCATGACCGCAGTTCCTCTCCGTTTTCTATATATATATAGACTACATCTAAAGGCATAGCGCTAAAAGTAGCGACGGCATAGGGTCACCCTCATGGATGAGGCAACTCTTAAGAAGAAGTTCGGTTCCGCCGTTCGCAGGCGCCGCGAGACGATGGGGTACAGTCAAGACACCTTCGCCGACGCGATCGGAATGCACCGTGCCTACTACAGTGCGATTGAGCGAGGCGAAAGGAACGTAACGCTGCACACGATCAAGCGTGTGGCCATCGGACTAGATGTCAAGATCGCGGATGTCATGTCGGATGCTGGTCTGTAACGACCGCCTGATTCTTAGCGCTTTGGTCTGGATGGGCGGATTGGATGAATCGTTGCGTCCTCGCGAGCATGATCCTCCTTGCGGCGGAAGGCGTCTCGCCACTTTGCCGCCTCGCGCTCTGCCAATTCTCTAGCAAGAAAGTGTTCTGATTGGCCCTCTAGCGCAGCGGCGAGCTCTCGTTTGAGCTGTACGATCTGCTCGCGCAATCGCGTGATCACCTCTGCTGCCGTACGGGGGGTTGCGATTTCGTCTCCGCGTGTTGCCGACAGAATGCGATTGCGCACGGCTGGAAGGCGACAGTTCTCCAGGCCTATCAATGTGCGCGAATGGCCGGCTTCCAACGCAACCGTGCTCGGGTTGATGTTGAGACGCCCTTCAGCTGCGAGTCGCCGAAGCTTGGGTACCTTCGGTTTTCCCGCAAGCAAGCGATCAATCGCATCGTGGAAAGCGCGTTCAACAGCTCTAATGGGGGCTCGGCGACGCCTATCGCTCACGATGTTGCTCTCAGACACGCTGTGTCATCCTTGCGACAATTTCATCTTCCAGCTTGTTCATATTGTCGCGGCCATCGGCAAGGAGCTTTTTCGCCTGTTCCATCCGCCGCCGCACCTCGCGTAAGTGTGGCCCGTCAAGTCCATGCCTCATTGCTTGTCGCAGTGAAACTTCACTCTCGACGTAGCGATCGCGCCAAAACGGGATGTGACTCTCATGCATCAAAAAGCAGCTGCAGCCGGCGCACAGCGATGCTTCTCGAGTTTCGTAGTTGGGTTCCAGCCGGCCGATGGGCCGCAGCCCGGCCCTGTTCCAACATTCCATGCGGCTGGCCGCGATCGGAATGCACGCACCGTGGTTGCCGTGATTGACATGAAGGCCGTTGTCTTCGACCCAATGGCTGATTTGCACCCACGACGCGTGCATGTCAAGCCCGGACACGAGCTTGCGTAGTTCCTCGATGTTGACTTCAATCTGCTTTCCCATCCGCCCAGAGGCCTTGATCTTGCCTTGTGTGATTTCATACAGCATCCGGGCGGTGAGTTGACGCGAAACAGAGTGAATCGGTTCGATTTGCGGCGCATCGCTTCCCCAATAGCTGCCTTCCGTGATCATCATGTTCATATGATGGAACTGTCGTTTCACCGCCGGAAGGAGATCGGGATGCACGCTTAGTACGTACGCGGCGTATGTCTTTCTAAGCTGGTGAGTGGTGATGATTGTTCCTTTTGAATTGCGCCAAGGAACCAAATCGTTGGCCATCGTTGCATGCCGAGATTCGTCTGGCAGTGTCGACAAGTCAACCCACTCGGGTATGAATGCTCTCAGCAAGGCGTTTACCTTTTCACCCGTCATCGCGGACACACTTGATGCGGACTTCGGCAATCCTCCTTTCGATCCTATGCTGACCAGGAGTCGATTCGTTCCTAGCATGGCTCTGTAAGGGGCCAGTAGCTGGTCGAGAATACGCAAAGCCTGCACGCCGATCGGCAATTCGGTGTCACCAACACGGCGCGACCCCAGTAACCATGACACCGCGCGGGGCGATCTTTGACCCTTACTCATTTCGCCTCTAAGGATAAACTCCTCGTTGTGCCCAGTTGGACTGAGCCGCATCTCTACATCAATGGGCAGGCCTGTCTTTGGGTCTTCACCCGCGCGTAAGGCACAGAGCTCGCTCACTCGCATTCCGGTGAATCCATGCAGCACGAGACAACATGCAGCTTGCAGATGTCTCACTAGTTGTTTGACGCGTAGCACAGCACCGGATTGCCCGTCGACACGCTTGCGCAATCGCAATCCCTCGTGCCAGGGAGCGACACCTCGTTCAGCAGTGGAAAACTGGAAGGCACAGGCCGCGCGACGTTGTCGCACCACTCGTTGCTCTCTCGTGATGCCTGGACCAGAATGGTGCGTTCCCGCTTCTCGCTCATAGGCGGCATTGCAGACCGAGACCAGTTCCAGAATGTCTTTCGCGGGCATTCCCAACATCCACATCGCGGTATTGAGAACGGGCACGGCAACCTCGTCCGGGAGAGGCTGAATCCAACCCTCCACCGAATTGCTCACTTGCTTGGCGAGTGTGTGTGTTCCTCCATGCTCGGGCCAAGGCTCTGATGGCATGGGCAGGACACCGAATTCCTGAAGTGCGTCGCGCTGCCGCCAAATGTAGTAAACAATTCCTATGGCACTGCTTGCAGCACCGAGGGTCACCGTATTCTCATCTTCTTCACCCTCTCCAGCGCCGCCACCAAAGCGTGCAAGGCGTTCGGGCAGATCTCTCAGATATTGATCCAATGCTTCGGCCGTCAGTTCATGTGGCCAACGGATAGCGTGGTCCACCAACCATGGCACCAAACGTGACAGTCCCACTGAAACTGTGCCCATCGTTGCTGGAGCTAGCGGGTGGACCCCATCCCCAGGGGCCGCGATGAGACTCCATACCACCCGCCTAAGCCAGTCGAGAAGGTCATGATGTTGCGGATCCGTGAGCAGCGACCCATCGCTGAGTTCGATTGTCCAGCGAACGCGACTGGCGTTCGCTCTTTGCCCGTAACTGGGATTGTCGAATTCCCAGTAGTCCGAGTACCACTTGGACACACTGGACACGTACATGCCTATCAGAACTGCTCTGGACAACAGGTGCAACGGCCGCTCAGCAGTTGACTTAACGATTTCGGCTGAGAGCATTGTTCACCCCACAGGCGGTAGGCTAATGCAGTAACGATGAGCCTCGGTGATGACGGCCTCTGACACTTGGCGAAGCATTGACATCAAGCGCGCTGCTATAGGCGCCCAGTGCCGCAACCAATGCTGCGGGTCAAGGGTTTCGCGCGCGCGAAATATTGCGCGCTCGAGCGCAAGCCAGAAGGCGACGGCCAATGGATCTTTGATGTCGCCAACGGACAGTGCGCAAATTGGACACGCTCCATAAGCCCGGCAGAGACGATGCTTTCGCTGACCGAGGATCGGTGATGCATAAGGTTCTAGACATACGAACCCAGGTGTGGCTGCGCCCTTGTCTTGATATGCCCGAGCCGCGCGTCTGACATCAACCTTGCTTTCTGAGGTGATAAATCGTTCGAACTGCTGAACCGTTTCACCCAGTCGTTCGCGTTCACGTTCGCGCGTGCCTGGTCCGAGATAGTGATTGTCGGTGGTCTGGAAATTTTGATGTTGCCCGGCGCGCGACGCCACCAAGGATCCCTGACGTTGCCCAACTTGATCTAGGAGGGTCGGTCGCAACTGAGCGAGCGAAAAAGCAGGTAAGCCATGTCGTCTGCAAAACGCTTTGAGTGAGTTCTTCCAGCAAATGTCGCTAGAAGGCCCTCCTTGAGGATGTGAGAAGGCTTTCGCGGAAAAATCCGCGGCTCTGGGTTGATAGACGAAGATTCTGTGCTGCTGGTGGTCGGGCAGATTTGAACGCAGGAGCGCGGTCAGCTGATCAAGGAGGGCAAACCACGGTCCAACCACCTCCGGATCAAGGTCCTTCGCGTACAGCCCAGATTTCGCTCTACCCTTGGGGCCTTCGACCGTTGTTACGGTCACCCCCATTAGAGTACGCGTCCGTACTCCAGCCTTGGTTATGCCCAGGACGGTATCGGAGTTGTAGGCCCCTTCAATTACCAGTGCTAACACGAATGGCACGAGATCGCGCGCGTTTGCATATCGGTATCTGGCGAGGCGAAGAAGGCCAAGCGGTTTGGGCTCACCCCAGGACCTTAAGAAAATGGCGCGGCCTAGTTGCCTGTCGTCTTTAAGGATCTGCTGGCCCGAAGGAAACACCCGCGGATACCGCTCAACCATTGCTGCCAAAGCGATTGCGAGTTGTGAGTAGTCCCGTTCACCGTTGGCCAGCGAGGCATTGCCTTGGTCGAGCAACCGCACGCCTTCTTGCATCCGCGCCCGAATTTCTTCTATCTCAATCAATGACGCACAATGAATTGCTTCTAAGTCGTCACGCGACAAGATGGCTCGGGGTACCTGATGCTCAAGAGAGCCTTTGTGCGTATTTCTTGGGAAGTTCTTCAGAACCAAAGACACTGCGATGCCCCAGGTGGAGTCGTTTCGCAACGATTCCATCACCATTCGCACAGCACCTATTCGTTTCATGCTCGTAGCCGGACTCAGCGTCCGCTCGCCCTTGGCAGTCGCACGCGGGCTATCCTGCCAACGTACGTAGGACCACAGCATGTTGGTATCGACATCCGACAAGCCAGTTGACGGATTCTGTTGCTTCAGATATTCGACGAAGCCATTGCGAAGCGCTCGGATGAATGTGTGGCGGGTTGCCGGCACAAGCTTGGAAGAATAGCGCCGGACACCTTCAAGAAGCGGTTCCTCAAGATTCGGTAGGGAAAGAAGGTAGGAAACATTCAATATTTGGTCGGCTTGGTTCGAAATCGGAAAGGTCAAGTACAAGTAGGGATGCCCATCGTCTCCCACACCGCGCTTAACGGTACCTGTAAGCGACTTCCTCTCCGAGAGATTCACAACGGTCTCAGCCTGCGACTCGGCCCTTTCAACTGAATCTGCGAGTACGTGCCCAGCCGAGCGACGATGTGAAGAGTGTTGCGATTCGGGTTGCGAGTCCCCCGAGGACGATGCAACAGACGCTTGGATAACCCGTTCGCTTTGCTGTCTCGCATGCTCCGCCAAAGATGCCCCGGCGCTGGATCGATCCTTACGCATTGGGGAGGCCGACGAGTTCACGAACGCTGCTCCGACGCAGATCTCTCCATTGCATATGGGCGGATACAAAGGCCAAGTACGTATCAATTGTGGTTTGCAAGCTCTTGTGGCCGAGCTGAGCCTGAATGGGTTTCCAAGGTTCGCGATTGCCGAGCGCGACCTCCGCAAAGTAAGTCATCACCGCGTAGGTGTGTCGCAGATCGTGCGCGGAATGCTTCGGGACATGTACTAGTCTGGTCTGATCGGAGCCAGATAAATGCTTCTCGACCAGAGTAGTCAGACCAGCTCGCATGCAGGCTTTCGCGAAGATCGCTTGATAGCGGCGAATCGAGAGTGGCTTTCCTCGATGTATGAGCTGCGCGCCTTCTCCAGAGACAAACAATCGCGACGTCGGTTTGCTCAAAGGTTTCACGGCACGCGCTCGCTCGCCTTGGATGTAGACCTGAGTCTTGAGGATGAGCCAGTTGGGCACGGCCACATTCCGACCTTTGCCATACTTACCCACGACTCGCACAGCTTGGTGATCAAAAGGGTGGTCCGGATCTGCGACTAGTTCCTGGATTTGGTAGACGGTCAGGCCCTTCCTTTTCTTTTTTGATCTCTCGTAACTAGACGAATTGCCATTCCCCAGCGCCTCTTCGATTCTCAACCCGACATAGGCCAGCCACTCAGCAATTAAGCGGTCTCTCTGCAAGCCTTCGGTATCCGAAGGTGCCAGCGCCGAGAGGAGCCGCTTTAATGGTTCTACATCCAACGGGCGAATATCTGTTTCTACAGATTCGCTTCGCGGAGCAAGTTTTCGGGCCTTCTTGTCAATCGCTGAGGCATGCTTTTCTCCTTCGATTTCGGAGGCCTGGTGCGAGGCACGCAGCAAGGCATGGTTCAAATCCAGTGCAGTCAGGTTCCATCCCGCTCGCTCTCCGTGCGCGTAGTACCCGGCGATTGCATGCATTCGTTGGGCTACTGTGCCCGGCGCAAGTGGTTCGCCAGTTGTCCCGCTGACTACCGTTTCCATGGCCGACTTGTAGGTCCGCAAGTCATCAAGAGTTGCACGCGCGTAGTCAAGGCCTCTTGCCAAGAAGTACGTGTGCCAGTGTGACAACGCGTACGCAATGTTCCGCTGGTGTGTCACCGATGAATTGACAGCCAACTCCGACAACCAGCGAGTTGCGTCTTTGTGTATGCGCATCTCTGGGTGCCTGACCAAGATGAAAGCTGGCTCGCCCTTCTGGGCGTTCGCCACCCGGTGCACTCGAATTTCTGACGTGCTGTTCATGAATGGCCCGGCAGCCTAAAGCAGCTATATGATCAATGTCAAATTTCGATTGTTATGTGCATAAACGTATTATGCGCATAGCATGAACATAAGTATGTGTCTGTTTACTACAGTTGGATCAAAACGAAGAAACGACGTCCTTTCACGATAAATTTCCTCGTAACTCGTGTACGTATTTCGTGTTCGCAACCGCGATACGGATTGATGCTCTGCTCGAACGGAATATCCGGCGACTCGTTGCGGCTGATGATGCTGCGCGCGCGTTCTTCAGTGACCGTCGTCGCAGGATGCGGTGCAGTTTCGGCCTCACGTTCCCAGCCGTCGTCCACGGCCTCGCGTGCGGTCGTCTCGAAGCGGCCTTCGCTATTCGATGCCGCGCCGCGGCCCTTGATGCGCGTGGGTTGATTCATGTGTGGCATCGTACGCCGGTGGCGTCTCATCGATTGGGACCACCCTGCGACTTATGACTTTCTCCACTGGACCCACGCATAAATTGCCCACACACTGCGTGCAG
>JAFDVY010000089.1 GCA_018268785.1 Acidobacteriota bacterium
ATCGTCGCGCTCCCGTAAAGCGCAAGCTCTTCTAGCCTAACGTCCATGCCGCGCTACATGCTGGACACCAACACCGTCAGCCATATCATCAAAGGCCAGCCCGCGGCAGTGCGTGAAAATCTTCAGCGCATCCCCATGGACCAGGTCTGCATTTCCGCCATCACCGAAGCCGAACTCCTTCTCGGTCTCGCACAAAAGCCGGCCGCCACCCGCCTCGCCGAGGTCGTCGCACAATTTCTTCTCCACGTGGAAATCCTTCCCTGGGATTCAATCGCAGCAAAATCCTATGCACACTTCGCATCCGCCACCTTTGCCCAAGGCAAGCCGCTCTCCGCCCTCGACATCCTCATCGCTTCCCACGCCATCGCCGCCGCCGCTACCCTTGTCACCAGCGACCGCTCCTTCTACCGTCTCAAACTCCGCCCACCCCTCATCGATTGGACCATGCGTTGAACCATCGGATGTATGCCCAGCCAACTTTTTGTGTAAATTTTTCCTATTGCACGTCATGGTAAAATAGTAGTTTCAACAATCGCGGAGCCCCTGCTCCGCGATTACCTTTTTGGGAAGGGAGCGGCCATGTTCCGCTGGCTTCAGCTGAATTGTGCACTGAACCAAGCTGACTCTCCCGTGTTTTCAGTCGCTTGCGCGGTCTTTCTTCGCTCTCTCGCGGATCTCCGCAACTCATGTTCTTTTTTTTCAACCGTTTGCGCACTCTTTGCCAAAATAACCGGGGTGTCACCTCTTCCAGCAACGTTGTCCGCCCTCTGCCCCGGTTTTTCAAATCCTTTGTTTTCACATTCATGCAAATTGCCCCTCCCACAACTCCTTTGTTTTGATATTCATCTGAATTGCCCCGGGGGTGGGGTACCCCCCTCATGAGCCAGCTCATTTTCAACCTCCAACCCACCCGCCGCGCGCTCACCGTCAGCGAACTCACCGCGCGCATCCGCGACCTCCTGACCAAGAATTTCACGGAGCTCAGTGTCGAAGGCGAAATTTCCAATTGCCGTGAAGCCCAGTCCGGCCATCTTTATTTCACGCTCAAAGACGAGCGCGCCCAGATCCGCTGCGTCTGGTTCAAGCAGGATCGCCGCGGCCTGAAATTTCGCGTCGAGGACGGTTTAAAGGTCACGCTGCGCGGCGGCATTAGCGTGTATGAACAGCGCGGCGAATATCAAATCTATGTCGAAAGCATGGAGCCGCTCGGTCTCGGCGCGCTCCAGCTCGCCTTCGATCAACTGAAAAAACGTCTCGAAGCCGAAGGCCTTTTCGACCCAAAACACAAAAAGCCTCTGCCGCTTCTTCCCAGCCGCATCGGGCTCATCACTTCGCCCAAAGGCGCGGCAGTCCGCGACGTTGTCCGCATCCTGCGCCGCCGTTTTCACAACGTGCATCTCACCGTGTTTCCCGTGCGCGTGCAGGGAGAAGGTTCCGCCGAAGAAATCGTTCGCGCGCTCCGGTTTTTCAATCAAAGAAAAATGGTGGACGTTTTGATTGTCGCGCGTGGCGGCGGCTCCATCGAAGATCTCTGGTCCTTCAACGAGGAAATCGTTGCTCGCGCCATCTTCGATTCGGAAATTCCCGTCATCTCCGGCGTGGGCCACGAAACCGATTTCACCATCGCCGATTTTGTCGCCGATCTCCGCGCTTCCACGCCGTCCGCCGCCGCGGAACTCGTCGTGCAAACGCGCAGCCAATTCGACAAGCACATCGCCGACCTTCGTGAAACGCTCATCGAACAAATCCGCTATCGCATCCTCGTTGCAAGCCGCCGCGTCCATGAACTCAGTGCACGTCGCGGGTTCCGCCGTCCGCTCGATCTTCTCCGCCAGCAGCGCCAGCGCGCCGATGAAATGACCTCGCGCCTAGCCCTCGGTCTCCGCGCCCGCCTCGAACAATCGCGCAAACGCTACAGCCTCGCCCATCTCCACATTTTCCGCTTCGATTTTCGCGCCAGAATTTCCGCCCTGAGAATCCGTCTCGAACGACGCTCCACCGAACTAGCCAAGCGCATGGAGCGCCTAAATCGCCTGAAACGCGAACGCCTCGAAAAATTCCTCGTCCAACTCGAAGAGCGCAGCCCCCTAAAAGTCCTCGAACGCGGCTACTCCATAGTCACGGGCCCCGACGGCACCGTCCTCCGCGACGCCTCCGCCGTCTCCCTCGGCGACTCTGTTTCCATCCAGCTCCATCGCGGCCGCCTCACCACCGAAGTCAAAAGGAAAGTCGAGGTAGATTGACAATCCATGTCGGAAACCAAATTCATAAGACAATGTGCTGAATTTATTGAAAGGGGGAGTTCGCACGAAATACCCAAGACAGCCAGAGGTTTGTATGTTCTCTTGCAATACCAGAAACAAACTGGCAGATACGACGTGAGGTATGTAGGCATGACAAGTCGGAGCAGTATCGGTCGAAGAATTGCCCGCCACAAGAATTCTTCAAAGATATGGTCACATTTCTCGGCCTTTGAGGTAAGAAAGAGCGTTAGCGAGGCACAGTTAAAAGAACTCGAAGGTTTGTTTCGGCATATCTTTCGCAGAGATTCTAGCGCCAACTGTTTCAATATTGCCGGAAGCTATGGGCCATTTAAGAGAATCTGCCAGAACGACTTCTCCAAATGGGAAAAGTAATCGCAATACTTGTGCTTAAGGAGATTAAACTGAAGACTGAGGACTGAAAACTGACGACTGGCGCAGCCTAATCTTCTTCTTCCGCGGACGAAACTTTCAGCACCGCGAGAAACGCTTCCTGCGGAATGTCCACCTGGCCGACGCGCTTCATGCGCCGCTTGCCTTCTTTCTGCTTTTCGAGCAGTTTGCGTTTGCGCGAAATGTCGCCGCCGTAGCACTTGGCCAAAACGTTTTTGCGCATCGCCGCAACAGTTTCGCGGGCAATCACGCGGCTGCCAATCGCCGCCTGAATCGGCACCTCGAACATCTGTCGCGGAATCAGTTTCCGCAAACGCGAAACGAGTTCGCGGCCGCGTTCGTAGGATTGTTCGCGATGGCAAATCATCGCCAGCGCGTCCACTGGTTCGCCGCCAACGAGTACGTCGAGTTTCACGAGGTCGGAATCTTGGTATCCGGCGAGTTGGTAGTCGAGCGAAGCGTAGCCGCGTGAAACGGATTTCAGCCGGTCGTAAAAATCGAGCACGATTTCGTTGAGCGGCAATTCATAGGTGAGCATTACGCGAGTCGGCGAAAGATATTCCAGGTTTTTCTGCGTGCCGCGCTTGTCCTGGCAAAGCTGAAGAATTCCGCCGACCGACTGGCTGTCGGTGATGATCATCGCTTTGATGATCGGCTCTTCGATTTTTTCGATGTCGCTTGGAGTCGGAAATTTCGCGGGGCTGTCGACTTCGATCACTTCGCCCACGACGTTCGTGATTCGGTAGCGTACGCTCGGCGCCGTGGTGATGAGGTTGAGGCTGAATTCGCGCTCAAGTCTTTCCTGCACGATTTCCATGTGCAGCAGGCCAAGGAAGCCGCAGCGGAATCCAAAGCCGAGCGCGACGGAATTTTCCGGCTCGTAGACAAGCGATGCGTCGTTCAGTTTCAGTTTTCCGAGCGCGTCGCGAAGAGGAGCGTAATCGTCGGCAAGCACCGGAAAAAGCCCGGCGAAAACCATTGGTTTCGTCGCTTCAAAGCCGGGAAGCGGCGGCGCTGTGCTTCCGGCCTCGATGATCGTGTCGCCCATGCGAGCGTCGGCCACCTGCTTGATGTTCGCGACGACGAATCCGACGTCGCCGGCCTCGAGTTCTTCGAGCGCGATCGGTTTCGGAGTCAGCGCGCCGAGCTGTTCGACTTCGTAGATTTCGTTGCTGGCGCACAAGCGGATTTTCATGTGATTCGCGATGCGGCCTTCCATCACGCGCACAAGAACAACCGCGCCGCGATACGCGTCGAACCACGAATCGAAAATCAGCGCTTGCAGCGGATTTTGCGCGTTACCTTTCGGCGCCGGAATTCGATGCACGATGGCTTCGAGGACGTCTTCGACGCCAAGACCGCTTTTCGCGCTGATCATCAGCGCATCGTGCGCGGGAATCGCCAGCACGTTTTCGATCTGTTCCTTTACGTAGTCAGGCTGAGCGGCGGGCAGATCAATCTTGTTGATGACGGGAACGATCGTCAGATTGTTTGCAGCGGCGAGAAACGTATTTGCGACGGTTTGCGCTTCGACGCCCTGCGAAGAATCGACCACGAGCAGCGCGCCTTCGCACGCGGAAAGCGCGCGGGAAACTTCGTAGGAAAAATCGACGTGGCCCGGCGTATCAATCAGATTCAAGCGATAAGTGTTTCCGTCTTTCGCTTTGTAGTGCAGGCGAATGCTTTTTGCCTTGATGGTGATGCCGCGCTCGCGTTCGAGGTCCATCGAATCGAGAATCTGTCCGTGCGTCATTTCGCGCTCGGAGAGTCCGCCGGTCATTTCGATCAGCCGGTCGGCCAGCGTCGATTTGCCGTGGTCAATATGCGCGATGATGCAGAAATTTCGCTCGAACTTTGGGTCCATGCACTTTTTCTGTTTTCGGCAGGACGGGAAACTGGCGCCTGCCGCGATTCGGCGGGCCGTTGCGTCGCGCATTGCGCGGAGCAAAACACACCGTGTAAACATCCAGTGTACCGTAATTTGAGCCTCTCTTCAGCCGTGACGAAGCAGTGAATGAAGCATCTAATGGAGAGCGGTTTTGGTTAAGGAAATCACGATGATTCCATTTTCGGTTTTGGATTTGTGTCCGATTGCGGAGGGAAGTACGGCGCCGGATGCGCTGCGGAATTCGGTGGAGTTGGCGCAGCACGCGGAAAAACTCGGTTACACGCGATATTGGTTGGCGGAACATCACAACATGCCGGGAATCGCGAGCGCGGCCACGGCGGTGGTGATTGGCCATGTGGCGAGCGGGACGAAGACGATTCGCGTGGGTTCCGGCGGGATCATGCTTCCCAACCATTCGCCGCTGGTGATTGCGGAGCAGTTCGGGACGCTTGAGTCTTTGTATCCGGGACGGATTGATTTGGGATTGGGGCGCGCACCGGGAACGGATCCGTTTACGTCGAGGGCGCTGCGTCGTGTGGCGACAGCGGCCGCGGACACTTTTCCAGACGATGTTTTGGAGTTGCAGAAATATCTGGGAGAAGTTGAAGAGGGGCAGAGAGTTCGCGCGATTCCCGGAGCTGGGACACACGTGCCGATCTGGCTGCTGGGATCGAGCACGTTCAGCGCGCAGTTGGCTGCGGCAATGGGATTGCCGTTTGCGTTTGCTTCGCACTTTGCTCCGGCGGACTTGATGACGGCATTGCGGTTGTACCGGAATCTGTTCAAGCCTTCGGCGCAATTGCAGAAACCGCATGCAATGGTTGGAGTGAATGTGATCGCGGCGGATACGGACAAGGAGGCGCAGTATCAATTTTCTTCGCTACAGCAATCGTTCACGCAGTTGCGGCGGGGGACGCCTGGAAAAGTTCCTCCGCCAATCGAGGATATCGAAAAGTTCTGGAGTCCGATGGAAAAGGCGATGGCGCAGGACGTGTTGCTGTTTTCGGCGGTGGGTTCCGCTGAGACAGTCGAGCGTGGTCTGCGAAAGATCATTGATATGACGCGCGCGGATGAGTTGATTCTTGCGGCGCACATTTCCGATCACAAGGCGCGGATGCGATCGTTTGAAATTGCAGCGGAAGTGCGGAAGAAAATTGCAGCGAGCGAGAACGCCGCTATGAGCGCGGATTAGGCTCAACGTGTGTCGCTTAGGCGGTGGATCTTTGCTGTGGTTGACATCGAAGATGCCGCCCTAAAGGGACGGCTCTACAACAGCCCTCCCGAGTGGCTAGGGCAGGGTGAAGGCGAGGAGGGAGTCGCCTTGCTTGGTGCCGAGTTTGCCGTGGCCGCCGGCGGCGAGGACTAGATATTGTTTTCCGTTCAATGTGTAAGTCATGGGAGTGGCTTGGCCTCCGGCGGGTAGATCGTAGGACCAGAGTTCGGCACCGGTGGCGGAATCGAATGCGTGAAGCTTTCCATCCATACCCGCGGCGGAAAAGACGAGGCCACTGGCTGTGGCGATGAGGCCGCCGAGGTTGATCGTTCCGGTTTTTTGGCCAGCTAAGTAAGTTCCGAGAGGGACATCCCACGCTTTTTTTCCCGTGAACAAATCCACGGCAGTAACCGTGCCCCAGGGCGGAGCTGTGCAGGGAAGGCCGCTTGCGGAAAGCAGCGGCGTGCGGAAAATCGCGAAGGGTGCGCCGGTCTGGCGAGCGAATTCGCCGTGCATGCGGTCGAGATCGGAAGCGCCTTTGCGCTGCGCGTCGAATTCTTCGCGCGGGATCATTCGAACGAGCATCACGAGATGATTGGTATTCATGATGAGCAGATGATTTGCGGGATCGTAAGCGGAGCTGCCCCAATTGACGCCGCCGACGTTGCCGGGATAGACGAGCGTGCCTTGGATACTGGGTGGGATGTAGATGGAGCCGAAGCGGGCGGCTTTTATTTTCTCGGCGCACCACTGTTTGAGTTCAGGAGTTGGTCCCCAGGCGTCTTCCACGGAAAGAGTTTCAGGAACGAGCGAGATACTGGAAGGCTGAGTGGGCCAGGATTCTTCGCCGGGGATGTCCGATTTCGGGACGGGAACTTCTTCGACGGGAATGAGCGGAGTGCCGGTAAGACGGTTGAGGACGAAGACGCGGCCCATTTTTGTGGTGATGGCGATGGCGGGCGTTTTGTCTTTCCATGTGAAGAGGGTTGGCTGCGAAGCGACGTCGTAATCCCAGAGGTCGTGATGGACGACCTGGAAGCCCCAGACGAATTCTCCTGTGGAAGCTTTTAGCGCTACGACGGAGTTGGCCCATTTGTTGTCGCCTTTGCGGAATCCGCCGAAATAGTCAGGACTGGCGCTGCCGGTGGGAATGAAAACGAGATTGTGTTCAGCGTCGGTAGAGATGGTGGACCAGGCGTTGCCGGCACCGGTACGGGGAGTTGTCTTGAGCGCCCAGGGGATTGGGTCCCAAGTCCAGCGAAGTTTTCCGGTGCGCGCGTCATAAGCGCGAACGATGCCGCGTTCGAGCGTGACGGCGCGATTGTCGCCGATGGAAGAGCCTGTGATGACGACATCCCCGAGGACAGCCGGAGCGGAGGTGACTTGATAGTCGCCCGGATCACGGAGTTTTACGTCGTTGGTGAGAGCAATCTCTCCGTTGTCGCCGAAATCAGCGCAGGGTTTACCCGTGTCGCCGTCGAGGGCGATGAGGCGGGCGTCGAGCGTGCCAAAGAAGATGCGGAGAGCGCAGGGTTGGCCTGATTTTGCTTTGGGGTCGTGCCAGGCGGCGACACCTCGGTTTGTAACTTCAGAAGCGCCATAGGGAAGTTCGAGCCGGGGATCGAATTCCCAGAGCTTTTCGCCGGTTTGCGGGTTCAAGGCTAAGACATGGTTGTACGGAGTGGTAAGGAAGAGTTTTCCATCGACGAGGATGGGAGTTGATTCGAAAGCGGCTTTTTTGTCGAGGTCGGGATCGCGGGGAAGTGCGCCGGTGTGGAAGGTCCAGGCAAGTTTAAGTTGAGAAACGTTGGACTTGTTGATTTGCGTGGCGGGAGAGAAGCGGGTGCCCCCGGGATCGGCTCCGTAAAAAGACCAGGTGGCATCGGGGCTTTGCGCGAAAAGAGATGACGGCAAAATGAGGGTGGCCGTGACAAAGACTGCGCGAACTAGTTGGTTTTTCATGGATGGACGAGCGGGTGCTCTCAGTAGAGAGTACGCGATCTTGTGAGGAAAGTTTCGTGGAAATGGAAGCCAAGGCGGACGGAGAAGGTTTTATTCACACAGAGTCCACAGAGGGCACAGAGAAGAAAGGAGATAACGGATTCCGCATGAGGGGGAAAGCGAGTTTTGGAGGGGTTTGGCGAGGGGTATATAGTAAGGAAGGATAGGAACGCTTGCCATATGCGTTGGCCCCGCAAAGCGACGACCTGGCAGGGACCACAGGTCACACGCTAAAGAGTACGCTACAGAAATCGGTACAAAGAAAATCCGCAGAGGCACTTCAAACTGATGGCCGCAGACGTCAGCAAAAATCTGGAACGCGCGAAAAAGTTTCTCGAGAAGAATCGCGTTGAGGACGCGATTGAGGCGTATTTGTCCGTGCTGGACGAAGCGCCCGGGCATCAGGAAGCGACGCAAGCGCTCGGGGATCTGTATTTGCGGATGGACCAGCCGGAGCGCGCGGTGGTGTATTACGGAATGTTTTTTGATTTGCTGGTGGACCCGAAGGAAGAGACGAAAGCTCTCGCGATCTACAACCGCTTCCTGAAAAATTCCACAACACAACAGCCGCCGGAGCGAATTGCGCGCTACGCATTCCTGCAACAAAAGCAGAATCGCGCCGATGAGGCGATGGAGCAATACAACAAAGCGGCGGAGTTGTTTACGTCGGCGGGGCGACTCGAAGACGCGCTGTTTTGCTGGGAGCGGATCGCGCAGCTCGATCCGGAGAATCTGGCGCGGCAATTAAAGCTAGCCGAGGCGGCAGAGCAAGCAGGGAAGAATTTGATCGCGGCACGAGCTTATTTACGCGCGGGACAACTGGCGACGGCCGGCGGATCGCACGACAATGCACTGAAACTGCTGGGGCGCGCCCATTCGCTGGCGCCGCAAGAGCGGAGCGTTACCCTGCTTTATGCCGAAGCGAAATTGCGAACGGGAGCAGCGGCGGATGCAGCGGGATTGCTGGAGCCGTTTGCGGCGACGGAAAACGACGCGGCGTTTCTAGAGACGTTCAGCGACGCTCTGGTGAAATCAGGGAAACTGGACCGGGCGCGGGAAGTGCTGGAAAAGCTGCTGCGGGAGAAGAATGCCGGTGCGCTGCGACTGTTCGAATTGGCTGATGCGTATGCGGCCGCGGGCCAGGACGCGAAGTCGATTGAAGTGCTGCACACGCTGAAGCGGCGGATGTATGCGGACAAGCGGCAGAACGAATTTACGGCGGAAGTGGACAATGTCGCGGCGAAGCATCCGAAATCGCTGACGATTCTGGAATTCTGGGCGGCGCTCTATAACGAGCTGAACCGCGAGGCGCAGTATTTCGAGATTTTGCTGAAGCTGTTCGACGTGAACCTGGAAACGGGGAACATGAGGAAGGCGTGCGACACGCTGGAACGGCTTGTGGATATTGATGCGTACGACTACCGCAACCAACAGCGGTTTGAGCTGCTGCGCGGAAAAGCGGACGAAACATTCCTGCAGAGAATTTCAGGACGGATGTCGAAGTCCACGAATCCCGCCGCTCCCGCGGGAGGGCGACAGCCAGAGGAAACGCTGAATCCAGCGGCGGCAGGGCAAGGCGCGAGCCAGGAAGCAAAGCAGGCGCAGGGGCTGGAAGATTTGATCGTGCAGACGGAGATTTTTCTGCAGTACTCGCTCCATGCGAAGGCGCAGGAGCGGCTGCAAAAGATTGCTTCGCTGTTTCCGGGCGAAGAGGAGAGAAACGCGCGGCTGCGGAATTTGTATGAGACGGCTAACTGGTGGCCGCAGGGCGCAAAGCCGAAATCCGCCGCGCCATCCGCGGCGGTTGTGGAAGCGGAGATTGTGCCCGGAACAGGGCCGAAGACGGGAATGTATTCGGCGGACACGATGCGGGATCTTTCGAAGATTTCCGAGATCAGCCAAAAGATTTTCCGGCAGCAAACGCCACGAGCGATGTTGAACACAACGGTGAGCGAACTTGGCGCTCATCTGCGCGCTGCGCGGGCGATTGCGGTGATTGGCGCGCCGGGGCGGCCACCGGAAATCGCGGCGGAGTTTTGCGCGCCGGGAGCAAAACCCGCGCCTGGGGCGCAGCTTGTGTTTCTGCTGGCACAGATGGAAAAAGCGGCGCCGGACGAAATGGGCGGACTGATCGTTGAGACGAAGGATGCGTCCGTGCTGAAGGAATTGGGATTGGCGACGGCGATGGGCGTGATGATTACGGACAAAGAGACGCAGCAGCCGGCGGCGATGCTGATTTGCGGATTTGCGGAGCCGCACCGCTGGAGGCCGAACGAAGTTTATTTGCTGCAGGCGATTGGCGACCAGATGCTGATGAGCGTGAGCCACACGCGGTTGCGGTCGCTGGTGCGGCGCATCGGCGTTTCGGACGAGCGGAGCGGCTTGCTAAGCCGGAGTTCGTATTTGAGTTGTTTGCTGACGGAGGCGGACCGGGCGAAATCGCAGGGGACGCCGCTTTCGCTGACGATTTTGCAGATCGATCGCGGCGCGGAATTGCTGCGGCAGCAGGGCGAATCGCCGATGGAGCGGTTCTTAGAGCAGCTTTCGCGGTCGCTGCAGCCGATTGTGCGGCAGAACGACGTAGCCGTGAAATATACGGCGTGGTCGCTGGCGTTCATTTTGCCGGACACGACTTTGGCGGGCGCGCAGAATCTGGCGGATAAATTAAAGCGGGCAGCGACGGGGCTGCGGCCGCCGTGGGATGCGTCGGGAATTACGCTGAGTGCGGGAATTGTGGAAGCGGTGGCGAAGCAGGATTTCGACAGCGAAGATATTGTGACGGATTTGATCAACCGAGCGGAACATTCGGTGGATGAAGCGCGGAAGAAGGGCGATACGGTGGTGGTGCTGGAAAGCCCGAAGGTGTAGAAGAGCAGTCGTCAGTCTTCAGTTGTCAGTGGTCAGTCAAGAACAACCTGAATCTGAAATCCTATCGTCGGTACTTGGGCGAAGGAGGCTATCTTTCGATACATGGTCATGTTAAAATGACTATGGACAGATGGAGAGCACCATGAAAGAGATTAAGGCCAGCGAATTTAAGTCGCGTTGTTTGAAGGTGATGGACCGGGTGCAACAGACGGGAGAACCGGTGATTGTGACGAAGAGGGGGAAGCCTGTGGTGAAGGTGATTCCCATGGAGACGGCAAACAACGACATCTTTGGGTTTATGAAGGGGAGGATGGAGATAGTCGGCGACATTGTGTCTCCAGCGACGCCGATCGATGATTGGAATGCGTTGAAAGAAGATGAACAAGAATGATTCTTCTCGATACGCACGTCGTGGCGTGGATGGCCAGTGCGCCGGAACAGTTGTCACAGCCGGCGAGCGACGCGATTCGAGGAGCAGCCAGCGCGGGAGGGATCGCGATTTCGGCGATTACGCTCTGGGAATTGGCACAACTGATGACGAGCGGCAGGCTCAAAATTTCCGGCGCAGTGGATTCGTTTTTGGAGGAGATCGCGACGCGGATGGTAGTGATACCTATAAGTCCAAAGATAGCGATGCTTGGGGTGCAATTCTCCGCTCCGTATCCCCGTGACCCTTCTGATCGATTGATTGGCGCGACTGCTCTCGCTGAAGGGATTCCGTTAGTCACGAAAGATCGGGATATTCAAGCCAGCGGCCAAGTGAAGACAATTTGGTAGCGTGACCGCGGAGTTGAACATTCGGTTGATGAAGCATGGAGAAGGCGATACCGTGTTGACGCTGAAACCCTCGGAGGTTTAAGCGGGCCTCAGCCCGAAATTCTCAGTTGGATTCCATGAGCCAAATGCCCGATTTTGATCTACTCAATCAAGCCGACTACTACTATCTAAGGGATATTTCCGAACCACGCGACAATTCGCTGCGACTTGTTATCGAACAGGCTGTTCTCAATCGCGGAGGCAAGCCTGCGGATATTCCCGATGAATTGCCGGAGGTTCGAGCAATCAAGACAGACGCTTTTCCGATCGAGTCGATCACAGGCTGTAAGAGTTTCGAACTCGTTTGGGACTTCTATGCGGCCTATCTGGTGGCTGAAGAATTGGCTGGTACCGGCGGTAGCTGGAACGGCGAAATTTATGAGGGAAAGCTATTTCGGATCTACGCGAAGTCTAATTTTCTGGATCATCTCGCACGGGACATTGGCGAAACTCTTGAGCCGATTCAGCACTATAAATTGATCTGTCTAAACCATCTCATTGACGTTGCCGCAACAAACCCGCCCAAGGTCAGCCAGCTTAATTTGGTTCGTTGACCCGTAACCGCTTATTTTTCGCGTACCGCTGATGGAGCTAAAATACGAACTGCTGTTCTGAAGGTGAGGAAACATGTTTCCGACGGATGTGGTGATTGTGGGTGGGGCGCGGACGCCGATGGCGCGGTACACGGGGGCGTTTTCCGATGTGAGCGCGATTGACTTGGCGGCGCACGCTTCGAAGGAGGCGGTGAAACGGTCGGGGGCGAATCCGGCGGAGTTTGACCACGCGATTTTCGGAAACGTGATGCAGACGAGCGCGGATGCGCTGTACGGCGCGCGGCACGTGGCGTTGAAGGCGGGGCTGAAGATTGAAACGCCGGCGGTGACGGTGAATCGACTCTGCGGGTCGGGGATTGAAGCGATTACGCAGGCGGCACAGAGATTGTTGCTGGGCGAAGCAGAGATGGTGCTGGCGGGCGGCATGGAGAACATGACGCAGGCGCCATTTGTGATTCGCGGACTGCGCAATGGGCTAAAACTGGGCGGCGGCGCGCTGGAAGACACGCTGATGGTGGGGCTGACGGACACGTATTGCGGATTGCCGATGGCGCTGACTGCGGAGAAATTGGCGGAGCAATATGGGATTACGCGGAAGGATGCGGATGCTTATGCGCTGCGGAGCCAGCAGTTGGCGGACGCGGCGTACAAGACTTGCCGGATGAAAGAAGAGCTGGCGCCGATTGAGGTGAAGCAGGGAAAGAAAACGATTGTGGTGAGCGAAGACGATCACCGGCGGCCGGAAACGACCATGGAGATTTTGGAAAAACTGCCGCCTTCGTTCAAGAAGGATGGGATTGTTACTGCGGGAAATGCGAGCGGGATAGTGGACGGCGCGGCGGCTGTGGTGGTGACTCGGGAAAAGATTGCGAAAGAGCGCGGATTGAAACCGATTGGACGAATTGTTTCGTGGGGCGTGGCGGGAGTGGATCCGAGCATCATGGGAATTGGGCCGGTGCCATCGTCGCAAAAGGCATTGAAGGCGGCAGGGTTGGCGTTGGAGCAGATGGACCGCGTGGAAGTGAATGAAGCGTTTGCGGCGCAGTATTTGGCTGTGGAGAAGGCGCTGGGATTAAAGCGCGACAAGACGAATGTGAATGGCGGCGCGATTGCGTTGGGGCATCCGTTGGGAGCGAGCGGGACGCGGCTGGTGATCACGCTGTTGAATGAGTTGAGAAGGAATGGACTACGTTACGGGCTGGCAACGGCTTGCATTGGGGGCGGACAGGGAATTGCGATGGTGGTGGAGGCCGCTAATACCTAGCCGCAGCTTCTTCTAGCGATGCCAAGCGGCCGTCGAAGGATTCGGGTGATGTCCGAAACTGGAAAGCACGAACGGATATCGAATCGGTTTTGGCTATGGTTATTTATCGTCCTTTTCCCAATCCCCTTTAGCCCATGGTGGGTGACTGCAATCTGCCTTTCCGTTTTTGCTTTCCTCTTTTTGGGATTCATGCACTACAAAGGTACAGACTCGGACTAAGCGACGCTTTAGCCGTGCGAGGCAAGGGATTCTGGTAAACTTTCGGGGCCCGGCGAAGGGGTTCGACCGCGGTATCAGCGAGGAAAATCATGGCGATTCGGAAAGTAGGAGTGGTTGGGTGTGGGCTGATGGGGTCGGGGATTGCGCAGGTGTGCGCGGCCGCGGGATTTGAGACGGTGGTGCGGGAAGTGGCGGCGGAGTTGGTGGACAAAGGACTCAAGGGGATTGAGAAGAACTTGGCGCGGCTGGTGGAGAAAGGCGTGGAGAAGGGCGGCATCACCGAAGCGACGAAAAACGAAATTCGCGGGCGATTGAAAGGCACGACGACGATAGAAGAGTTAAAGGATTGCGATTTGGTGATTGAAGCGATCATTGAGCAGTTGCCGGCGAAGCGGGAATTGTTTTCAACGCTCGACAAGTTGTGCCCAGCAAGTACGATTTTTGCGAGCAATACTTCTTCGCTGACGATTACGGAAATTGCGACTTCGACGAAGCGGCCGGAGCGGTTTGTGGGGCTGCACTTTTTCAATCCGGTGCCGGTGATGAAGCTGGTGGAAGTGGTGCGGACGATTGCCACGGACGCGGCGGTGTACGACGAAATGGTGGCTTTCGGCGCGAAGCTGGGGAAGACGCCTGTGCGGGCGCACGATTCGACGGGATTCATTGTGAACCGGCTGCTGGTACCGTATTTGCTGGATGCGATTCGCGCGCTGGAAGAAGGC
>JAFDVY010000008.1 GCA_018268785.1 Acidobacteriota bacterium
CCGTGCTGTGCGGGTCATCTCTTTGCTATTGGTTTCCACGTCTCCAAACTTGGCCTTAGCCTCAGTTTCGATGTGCGCCTTCACTTCATCCGAGCCGCGTGATCGCCAGCCTGGTGGGACACCGTGTATGCCGCCCCATTCAGGGTTGAAACGTCTATCCAGAGGTGGCCGCTCAAAATTACCGTAGTAGAGTTCAGAGTGATACCCAAAATAGGAACCGCTCCAACACTGAGTCAGTCTTGTAGCTGACTCAAAGAGTTTGTTGCTCTGCTGGGACACCTCGGCAATCTGCGCCTTCAGATTTTGTTCCAGCGAATCGCTCCTTTTGAGGAGTTGCGCCGCTTTGGTCGCCAGAGTCGTGTTCATAGGTCACTCGGATTAGCCAACTGCGGATTTGCCCCTCACAGCTCGCCGCGAAAAGCTTGGGAGAGAATGGAGGGCATGAGAGCATCGAGTTGTGCGCCAGATTCGGACTGGAGAGTTTTTAGGGCATGGGCTTTGGCTTGCAAGCCATCCAAGTGAGCTGCGATTCGTTCCTGCTCAGCTAGTGCTGGTGCGGGAATCTCCAAACTCTTTATGGCTCGGAGTGGAACAGTTGGTTGCGCAGTCCCGGTGGTGTAACTCCAGGCCATTTCGAAAACAATTCTAGACCGTAGCATATGCCAAGCGTAGCGCGGAAAAAGCGAAGTCAGTTTTGGTTTAAGAATGGCAATGTGTCGCTGAAAGCAAAATGGTTCATTTGTTTCCACGACGGCAGGAATACCCAGTGTTGCTCCAACTGCGCTATAAAGAATGTCGCCCCGTCTGGGTACACGCTGTGGCTTCAACCTTGAAAAATACTCTGGGCTTACGTATTTGCAGCCCGAGAAATGCAAATGTCCGGACGACACATTTCCTACGAAAATAAACCGCACCCCTTCATCTGTGAACTGGGGAGTGTTGTGATCGCCATCCGTAACTGACTCACACAAGGTATCCAGCCTTTTCAGGCCATATCTTCTTGCGAGGTCCTCGTAAGCCTCATTGGAGTTCGCTGCGGATAGCAGGTTTGTTTCTCCGGCGGCCTGTCGCTTAAGATTGCCTGCTTCAGCAATCTTCACAGCTAGAGCCTCAACCAGGGACGCAACTCGACGTTGCTCGTCGAGGGGTGGAAGCGGAATTTCACAGTTCAAAATGTGATGTGGACGGATTGCAGCGTAATTTGTTGAACCGCGAGCTTTGAATTGGTCCCCGAGGCCTCCAGACCTAATGAACCATTCAAGCCAAGGACGAAGGCACTTAGATTCGTCGATCTCGAACAAGAAGTAGTGGCTACTAACAATTGCGCTATCCAATTCGGGTGGAACAATTCCAACTCCGCCCACCTTAGCGTCAATTTCGGCGACCAGTAATTCGCCCCATCGCGCGACTTGTTGTTTTTTCGTTTTGATGACTGCGCCTTCGACTTCATCACGAAGTACGATTCCCTTCCAATGAAGTTGGACACGCGCACGTTTGTAATTCTTCGCCTCCTCGATTTGAATAAATTGCTTCCTGTGGTTCAGAAAGGCATCGAATTTTGTAGGTGGATACAGCATCTGTCCGCTATGGAACTAGCTGTTCTCGTACTTCGGAGATCAGTGCCATTATTTTTTGCTCCTTGGCGAGTATGTCGTCCACCAATTTCTGCGGTGGCATATGCTCAAGGTCTTCTTTCGCTTCCGGGTTCTTGATGTCGAGGTTGACAGAGATCAGATTTCCGTCAGCGTCATATTTCAGAACATCTCTGGCGTAGACCTGCCAGGCTTGCTCATTCACTTCTCGTTTGTTCCACCACGCGAGGCACCCCTCAAATTCCTCGAAACGCATCGGCTGCGTCTTTGTATAGGTCTTGCGGGCCTCGGGCAACGGTTGCTCGTAATACCAGATTTCGTTTGTTGGCCCCGAGCGGTCGAAGAATAGAAGATTTGTAGGAATACTTGTATAAGGCGCAAAGACACCGTTGGGGAGGCGAACAATCGTATGCAGGTTGAATTCCTTGAGAAGCTCTTCCTTGATTCGAGCGCAGACGCCATCCCCAAAGAGGGTTCCGTTCGGCACAACCATTCCACACCGACCGGGCTTTGCCCCTCCAACAGGACGGCGGAGCTTGCGCATGATGAGCTGCAGAAAGAGGAGAGCAGTTTCTGCCGTCTTCTTATCTTCGGGGAAGTTCGAGAGGATACCTCGTTCTTCCTCGCCGCCGAAAGGCGGATTGGTCATGATGATGTCCACACGATCCTTGTCCCCAATTTCACGCAATGGAAAGCGGAGAGCGTTTTCTGGATCAATGTCCGGCGATTCTAGTCCATGAAGCAAGAGATTCATCTGGCACAGTAAATAAGGGAGCGGCTTGGGTTCGATGCCAAACAGGGTGCCCTTTTGGAGATGGTTGAAGTCCTCCGTCTTTTTGCACTGCTTCTGAAGGTGAGTGAACGCTTCAACCAAGAATCCGCCCGTGCCGGCTGCCGGATCGAGAATGGTCTCGCCGAGGCAGGGATTGATTACGGTGACGATGAACTTTACGAGAGGCCGTGGCGTGTAGAATTCGCCCGAATCGCCCGCAGAGTCTCGCATCTCGCGAAGCATTGATTCGTAAAGCAGGCCGAGTGTGTGTATCTCGTCTTTAGAAGTGAAATGAATTTCGTTGATTTTGTTGACGACATCGCGAAGCAGGTAGCCGTTCGTCATGCGATTGAAAGTGCCCTGAAAGACCTTGGCAATAACGTCGCGGCGGTCGCCGTTGGCGCTGCGAAGTGAGCGGAGATACGCGAACAGGCCCTCGCCGCGCTTGCCGTCTGGTCGAATGGCTTCGTCCTGATTGATGAAGGCAATTAACTCTGAGCCGGTAATGCCTTGCGGGTTCGCACCCCAATCGCGCCAGCGATAGGGCGTTTCGATGGCGGGACGAAAGCGTTTGCCAGCGAGTTTCGCTTCTTCGGCTCGGATACTCTCCATATCGTCGAGGAACTTGAGAAACATAATCCAAGTGAGCATCGGCAAACGGTCGAGGTCGCCATTAAGGCCCTTGTCCTTGCGCATGATGTCGCGGCAGGACTTAACAATCGAGCCCAGCTGTTGTGCAGTAGATTGTGACAAGTCCGCTTTCTTTAGCTTTTGTTTGGGCATGGTTGAAATGGTACGACGGGTTCATTCGGATTTTCTAATGCGCCTCGGTTGTACGATTTCGATTTCCAGCTCCTTGATATGGACCGAAGAACGTTCGAGTCGTCCAGCAACACTGTCAAAAAGTTGCTCTGCTTCTCGTACTCGCAAGACTGATCTGACTTGTTCATCATTATCAGGTATCAATGCCTGCGATGACCTTGCGGTCTCTCGATTTTCACGTTCCAGCTTTTCTACTTCGGCTTTGAGCTTGCGCCGATTCAAGGGCGCGTTGGCAATTTTCTCCACGATCTGCACAACACCCCAAACCGCTCCGATGGCGACTGGCACCGCAGTCAAGACCGCCACGAGGGCCAGAGGCGACTCCTGCCGAAGCGATTGAATTCGAAGGCGGTCTGCTTCTTTCAAAGGTCGCCCACTGCGAAAGTACACAAACCTTGAAAATCTAAACTCGTCGTAGTTTGGGTCTGTCGCTAGTCGGGCTATTTCGTATAGAAGATTCAGATCGTATAGAAAACTTGAAACATCCAACACGGTTGGAAACGTCTCTTCGCGTCCTGCAATCTGAATTCGGAAGTAAGGTTCATTAAGGCTGAAATCCAGAGCCATCTTCCAACCTCGCTTCCTACGAAACGTAAAGAAGAGCCTGAAGTTCGTTCACAGCAGAGCGCAATTGGTCAGCGCCACCAAACATTTGCGAAATGTCCATCACACTGCCGCGTTCAGAGATAGGTGGAACTTTGAGAATTTCAGGGATGGCGAATTGCGCGGTTCCGTAGTCCACATATTTGTCGAGGATATCGTCCAAGACCTGGCGCGCTTTTGCGGAATACGTGTCGAAAAACGCTTTCTGTTCTTTGCGAAGTTTTTCTGCTCGCTCCCGGCGTGTGCGGATAGGGACGCTGTAGGCAACCTGGCAAAGGAGGTCAAACGGATCGGCGTCTGGCTGATTTGACGCGGTAATGAGTTCCTCCAAGGTAATGCCGCGTTCTTCGAGCGCTTGAATGATTTCAGCACGCTGTTCGGCGTCAGACCATTTCGAACGGAGTTCTGCCGCAGACGGCCACATTCCGCGTACTTTTTCTCCTGTGTAGTCCGTGAAGCGAACGACACGAAGTTGCCTGCCGTCGGCGTCCAACTCGGATACGAAGTGGGCGACGATCTCAATGGAGCCTTGGTCCACGTAATACTTGCGCGGTTCATCCCTTTTCGATCCCCCAGGTTCAAGAATTTGGGGCGGCAACGGATCGGTAATGACTTCCTCAGGCTTTTCGATTTCGGTTTTGACTTTCTCACCTGCCGCGTTCATTTCCTCAACCGTCACCAAAGCGGGTTCTCCGTCGAAATCCGGATCGGAGAACAGGCGGGTAGCGCTCCCGGTGTAATCAAGAATATTGAAATAGAGCTTTCCGTAGTCGTCCTTGACACGGGTTCCTCGACCAATAATTTGCTTGAACTCCGTCATGGAATTGATCGTCCGAGCGATGACGATGCTCTTGCAGGTTTGAACGTCAACGCCTGTGGTTAGAAGTTGAGAAGTAGTGACGATCGTTGGCGTAGTTGTCTCAAGTTCCATGAAGCGGTCTAGGTGACCGCGACCCGTTTTTCCTTCGTCTGCCGTTACACGGACAACATAGTCCGGGTGTTGCTGCACCAAGTCCGCGTTGAGATTGTTCAACGCGAAGCGCATGTCTTCGGCGTGTTCCTGGTCGACGCAAAATACGATGGTCTTGTCGAACCTCCCGTTGGCTGTCAAGAAATCCGTGAGGTTCCGGGCAATCGTTTCGGTACGAGGAAGAAGAGAGACCTTACGTTCGAAATCCTTGGTAGTGTATTCGGCATCTGGAATCTCGCGTCCCAACCGGTCAAGTTGGCCCCTATTCGGTCTCCAACCCACAGAATCGGCACTCGTGACGATGCGATGGACGCGATACGGGGCTAAGAAACCATCTTCAATCCCCTGGCACAAACTGTAGGTGTAAAGCGGATTGCCGAAATAGAGATAGGTGTCTCGATTATCTTCGCGCTTCGGCGTAGCAGTCATGCCGAGCTGAAAAGCGGGTTCAAAATACTTCAGGATGTCTTTCCAGTTGGAATCGTCGGCGGCGCTGCCACGGTGACACTCGTCCACAACTATGAGGTCAAAGAAATCTCTTGGGTAGTCGCGGTAAAGACCTGGGCGATGTTCGTCTTTGGCGATGGCTTGGTAGGTCGCAAAGTACATCTCGCGGCTTTTGATGGCCTCGCCTTCGATCTTGTGCCGGGCATCTCCGAACGGCGCAAAGGTTTTATCTTTAGGATCGTCTACAAGAATGTTGCGGTCGGCGAGGTAGAGCATCCGAGGACGGCGTCCGGGGTCACCGGTTCGATTCCATTTTGTATTCCAGAGTTTGTAGCAAATCTGAAAAGCTACGACAGTCTTACCAGTGCCCGTAGCAAGAGTCAGAAGAACGCGCTTCTGCCCTTCAAGAATGGCGCGAATCGCACTGTTAATGGCGATCTCTTGGTAGTAGCGAGGCGATTTTCCAGATAGATGGTAAAACGGGGTCAGAAGGCGCTCGACGATCTGGCTCGGTATGTTTTCTCCCTGCTTCAGGCGCTGCCACAGTTCGTCGGGAGATGGAAAACCCTCAAGAGTCTTTTCGACGCCCGTCGTGAAATCGTGCTCGACAATTCCGTGACCGTTGGTAGAGTAGGCAAACTTCAGGCCAAGTATCTGAGCGTATTCCTTAGCTTGGCCGAGGCCATCGGCAGCTTTCTTGTAATCGGCCTTAGCCTCAACGATTGCGATGGCGAAGTCAGGCCGAGAGCGAAGAAGGTAGTCCGCCCGTTTTTGTTTTCGCCGGATCGTCCGGTTGCCAGCGACTACGATTCGTCCATCCGTGAAAGTCCGCTGTTCATTAATATGATCGTCTGTCCAACCCGATGCGTAAAGTTTCGGAAGGACGTACTTTCGACAACTGTCGGCTTCAGTGAGCGGCGGCATGCGTCTGGGGCAACAGCCTCACGGATAATGATCTTAACTGTGTGCGTCTAATTCTCGCAGGGTTGGATTCCGTCCTTAAGTTTGTTCCCTTGCGTCGTGTACAATCAAATACCTGTTGAAATGTTTCCATCGTATCATCCTGTCTCAGTTGGTTCCTGAGCTTGAATGAAGGCAATCTCCATTTTGTTGATATTCGCTTTTTCTTTGCCTTATACTCATATTTAGCTGTTAGGCCCATCGATAGCGCTCCAATTAGCGGGTGAGCCATGGCAAAAGCAATCCGGGGGAAAGACGGCGGCGACATCCGCGTTTCGATGAGCTGCTTGGCAGAATTCGTCACCTCGTACGGTCGGTCCCCGGAATCGCGGCTTCGTCCCTTTAAGTTCAACAAGCGCGGCGAGGGCTTCGCGCGAAGCAGTTACTACCAGTACGCTCTCCGAACAATTCGAGCCTACCACTCGGGAGGAAATAATCCCTCCATTCTCGACCGAGACCTACTAGAAATGCGAACTCGTGCCGACAAGGCAGTTGAAAGTTGGCAGCGCATCAAGTTTGAGCGAAATGCCAGTGCCGTAGTGGCATATAGAAGAATTTATGGGAATCGAAAATTTAGGATTCTGCCAAATCGGCGGTTGCAATATCGAATCGGTGGGATCGTAGTCACGGCGCAGCCAGATCTTTGGGCTGAGGAACAAAAGACGCAAGTTTTGCTCAAGATAGGAATGGCCAAACACAACGTTTCATACGTAGACATGCTTTTGTCTCTATTACGGAAAGCGGCAGTAAGCAGTGGGCACAAAATCCGGGCAAGGAACATCGTGTATCTAAATGTTTCGAACGGCAAGGAATTGGTATGTTCGGGGGGACTCACACGCTTCAATCGCACTTTTGCAGCTGCGGCCAAAGAAATTGCTAATGTTTGGCCTCAGATAACGACAACGCCGCCACCTTCTGCGGGACCGAGTGAAGCTCGCGCATAGCGCCAATTTGATCCAGTGAAAGATCCATATGTCCCAGCATGTTAATCGTGAAGGTTTGAAAATCGCACGGCTGCTAATGGTATTGAGCAGCATGTCACCCCTCTTTGTGTTGTGGGCCATTCGGGGCAATCGTTTGGTTCCTGATCGCTATTTTCTTTCTGCTTGCGCGGCGCTAGTTATCCTCCCAAACGCATTTCTAGCATGGCGAATTCGGACCGCAATGAGACTGAATGAACGTAGAGAGATTGTCGTGGGGCATGCCGAAGACCATCGAGACCATCTCCTGGTGTACCTCTTCTCTATGCTGCTGCCGTTTTATACCACGGACTTCGTGAGATGGCGCGACGTTGCGGCCGTATGCGCAGCGCTGGCATTCATTATCTTTCTCTTTTGGCATCTCAATTTGCACTACATGAACATTCTGTTCGCAGCGTTCGGCTACCGCGTATTCACTCTGACGCCGATAGCGGATGCAAACGCTCTGAGCGGCAAAACAACCCAGGTTCTAATCACCCGACGAACAGAACTTTCGAGTGGTGAGCGACTTGTCGCTTATCGGCTCAGCGATACTGTTTATTTTGAGGCGGACGCATGACTATCGACTTCGATTTCAAAGCCATTTCCAGCACAGAGTTCGGGGTTGGACGGGACGAGGAGGGAAACGAAGTTTTTCGGCTCATAGCTGTTGATGCTGACGTACAAGCCGCTCTTAAAGAGATGGCACTCTCGACGATTGGCGCGATGAATGACGCGAGTATTGAGCCATCGCAGTATGCGCCTTCAGAAAAATACGGCGGTCATGAGAATGTTTTTCTACCACTCGATCATGAGTTAGCCAAACAGCTGAGGCAGCTGCATCAGGCAACAAACATGCCCCTGGACTCCTCTGCACTGAGCGATCCAGAAAGCATCTTTTGCTACTTTGCGCGAATGACGGACAACAAACGCCGACGCTTAACGGCCGTTCGGCGTGCCAGCCAGTTCAAGGGAGTCCTCAAGAGCCGCCTTATTCGTGTCGTGACTGACGCACTGAAGTTGGTCGAGGATGACGTATTTAAGCTCGATAGCGATTTCGATGTGCTGGTCGATGATAAGAATATTCTGATGCTTCGGCCCAACGCCTTCGAATTTATGGGGAACTTGCAAAGTGCGGTGTCTGCCGCAGCGCCTGCTAATATCAAGGAAATCCAAAAAGATTTGCCTTTCGTGGATTTCTCGACCGTAGAAGACCATGCTAAACGGCATCCGCGGGCCGCTCGGTACGTTGCATCAATTCGCTCTCAGAAAGAGACAAAGAACATTGATAGTCAAGCTCTCAAACGGTTATGCAAGGCGACTGGCGTGCAAATTGAAGATGCAAATGGCCAGATTTCGGTCCTGCCAACAAACGTGATGGGGTTCCTCGAAGTATTGGATCGAAGAAGGTATCGGTTGGAACTAGTGAAAGGCACGCCTGAGAGCTTCCGAGCAGCGAGCCGGACAAAGTTGAAGGATGAGATAGGAAAGTCTTGAAGCAGCGAGGATAGCAGTGCCATAGCACTTTTCTCGAACCGGCTGTGGTGTCAGTTTTGGTGCTAGTTGACCTCGGGAAACTGCGCGTTTTTATGCGTATCGGTGCGTTCGCACATTCTAGCCTTAAGTCAGCTACTTCTAAGGGATAGCGAAGACATGCGTGCTTGTGCGCGCAAGTGCAGAAAACGCCGGTACAGATTATGAGTCCGCTGCTCTAACCGCTGAGCTACAGGCCCCTTCTTGACCATACTACAGAAGTGGAGGGGAGTGAGCAAAAGCGTGCGGCAAGCCTCTTCTAAATCCGAGGGGGTGTCCACTGGCTCTCGACCATTTCTCGTTATATACTCCGCGCAGTTTGCCTGGCTTGACCCTTACTCCCCAATGGCTGATTCTACTTCCGGCAGCGGTTCCGGGACGGCCGCTCCAACAAACGAACGACGCCTCGAGTCCTGGGGCGAAATCGCAGCGTATTTGCGGCGGGAAATTCGCACCGTCCAGCGCTGGGAGCGGAATCTCTGCCTTCCCATCCACAGACTTTCCGTTGGAAAGAACAGCTCGGTCTACGCCTATCCCTCGGAATTGGACCGTTGGTACAAGGAGCGCGAACCACGCCTAGCAAAAGAAGATCCCGAAGTTGATGAACCGGCTCCTTCTCGGAACCCTCCACTCCCTTCCTCTACGGTAGGCTCAACAAACGGCGAAGCGGCACAAATTCAGGAAAGCGAGAAAGAATCGGCACGGTCCGTTGGCTTTTCAAGAAAGCGCCTGATTACTGGGGCGGCGGTCGTTTTTGTCGTCGGCCTGTTGACTGCAAAATACGGCGGCCTGCTTAGAGACGCCATATTCCCACCCAAGGTCACTGTCCCAGTCCGCCTGCTCGTCCGCTCTCTCAAAGCCGCGTCTGGCGAACAAGGTGCGGGCATAGATGCGGAAGGGTTTACGGACGAGTTGATCTCCCAGCTGAGCAAGGCCGATCCCCAGCTGATCGTCATCGCGCCAACTTCCGCGGAGCAGCTTGGCGACAAACCGCCTTCAGAACTTAGAAGCAAGTACCACATTCAATATCTGATGGACGGACATTTGCAGCGCGTAGGCTCACAGCTTCATCTCGTTGTTTTTCTGATTTCAACAGCCGACGGCGCGTACATCTGGACGGGATCCTTTGACGGCGACACGCAGAATATTTTGAAGGTTCAGAACGAGGTAGCCGAGCAGGTGGGCCGCAAGATCATTCCCACACTGACGGCATCGAACCTGCCTTCTTCTCCTGGCAAGATCGATCCGGCAGGTTATCAAGCTTACTTGCAAGGCAGAAAATCCTGGGCAGCGCGCGATTTAGCAAGCAGCGTAAGAGAGTACGAACAATCTGTCGCACTGATGCCCGGTTACGCCATGTCCCACTCCGGACTGGCGAGTGCCTACGCGCTCTTGGGCCAGGCTCCCAACGACGGTATTCCAGCTACGATTGCGGCTCCCAGGGCGATCGCAGAAGCCAAGCGCGCTCTCGCCTTAAAAGCAGATGACGCGGAAGCCCACTATGTGCTTGGCAACATCGCCATGAGTTACGAATGGGACTTTCCTACGGCAGAGCGCGAGCTGAAAGAAGCGATCAGGCTTGAGCCGAATAATCCAACAGCCCACCAATGGATGGGGCAGTATTACATGGTCACCAACCGCATCGCAGAAGCGCAAGAGGAAACGGGCAAGGCCCTCGACCTTGATCCGGTCTCTCCCATCTATACGATCGCGCGGGCGGAGGCCTCCTATTATGCGCATGATTTTGACTCGACCATCTCCGACTCAAATCTGACTCTGACCTGGAATTCTAGATTTGTGCTGGCAGAGTTTTGGCTTGGCTCCGCCTATCGCGAAAAGCACATGTATCAGGAATCCCTGCAGCATTTCCGCAGCGCCATGAATCTATTGCCCGACAATCCCGCTCTTCTCATGGCATACGGTCATACTCTTGCGATTTCAGGAGACGCATCTGGGGCGCATGGTGTGCTTACGCAATTGCAGAACCTCTCGCAACACCGCTACGTTCCGGCAATTTACATGGCGGGCATTTATACCGGGCTCGGCGACAAGGATTCCGCCTTCCGCTGGCTGGACAAAGCAGTCAAGGAACACAATGACCGGCTTATCTACTTGAAAGTGGATCCTATCGCTGATCCCCTTCGCTCTGATCCCCGTTTTCAATCCTTAATGGCTAAGGTTCGTGTTCCATAATTTCTTCAAATTGCCGGATATGAACCAGGTCTAGTACCCCATAAAGCCCCTCAAACTGTCCGTCTTTCCTTTCTTCTTTTGCGTAGTTCGCCCGCTTTCACGCGACATTGCATGTCAGTTGTACCTTGACGCCCCTTGTCGCTTGTGAGTCGTTTCGAACGTTGCGTATTTTTCGCTCAGCGGAGGAGCGCAGACGTCCTCACGGAGGTTCTTATGTCGGTTCATTCAACTCATTTCACGATTGGAGGGGTATTGCTCACGCTCGGGGCATCCTGCGCGGCCGCCGAATTTCTTGGCTATTGGCTGCACCGCTTGCTGCATAGCGATAAGTTTCCGGCGCTGAGTCAGGGGCACCTGATTCATCACTTCTTGATCTACGGGCCAGACCAAGCCATGCGTTACGACAAATATCAAGACGCAACGCACGGCCGCTTCTCCGTTGGCAATGTCGGTCTCGAATGGCTCGCCCCCTGCGCTTTGATATTTTTCTCCATTTGGGGAATTCTCTACGCGCTTCGGATTCCGCCCGTCTATGTAGCAATTTCTTTGCTCGCTCTCGTTGGCTGGCCTGTCCTGATGTTCAGCTATCTGCATGACCGTATGCACTTGAAGGATTTCTGGATGGCGCGTACGCCGATCCTCAAGATCTGGTTTTGCAGAGCAAGAAGGCTGCATGAAATTCATCACCGCGCTTTGAACGATCATGGACGGATGCACGCGAACTTTGGCATCGGGTTCTTCTGGTTCGACCGGTTGTTTCGCACGATTGGCCGCCATCATCTTCCCCTTAACCAGGCTGGGCTGGGGGTCGCGATCCAACGGTACGGATTGCTGGAACGCAATGGCAGATTGGAGTCCAGTACGGAGGCGCAGATTCACGCTGCGGTTGGGAAACATGCGTAGGCACGGCGTAAGAGTGTATTTGAGAAACAAGTGGAAGCGTTCCGGCCGGGCCTTGTGCGGCGCGATGCTTAAGAATGTGACGGTCTGCGCAGCGCCAGACATCCCGCTACTAATGCTATATCGCTATTGGTCCGCCAGGATTCATTCCTGGATGCGAACGGAAGGTTGAAGATGTTGCTCAATTCTGTCCACGAACAAAACGCATTGCGTCGTTCAATCCGCCGGACTGTCGTCCCCCTGCATCGCCCTTTTTCCCTTCGCCTTCTTCGACGGTGTCACCTTCTCCCGGCGCCAGGAACAGATTCGTCTCGATTCCGTGCTGCCGCGTGTACAGGTCGTAGTAGCGTCCGCCCAGTTTGTAAAGCGACTCGTGCGTCCCTCGCTCGATAATTTTTCCAGCTTCCACCACGAGAATTTGATCCGCGCGACGTATCGTGGACAAACGATGCGCGATGACGAACGTACTCCGCCCGCGCATCAAATAGCGCAAGCCTTCCTGAATCAGCGCTTCGGATTCCGAATCGAGGCTGGACGTCGCTTCATCCAAAATCAATATTCTTGGATCGGCCAGAATCGCGCGCGCAATCGAAACGCGCTGCTTTTGCCCACCGGAAAGCTTTACGCCGCGCTCGCCGACCACCGTGTCGTATTTTTTCTCAAAGCCTTCCGCGAATTCATCAACGCGCGCGATGCGGCAGGCTTCCAAAATCTCCGCTTCGCCCGCTTCCGGCTTTGCAAACGCCACATTCTCTCGAATCGTCCCATCGAATAAAAATGTATCTTGCAACACGACGCCCAGTTGCGTGCGATAGGTTCGCAATCGCACCGTCGCCAAATCTGTTCCATCCACAATCACTCGCCCCTGCGTCGGCGTGTAAAACGCGGCGATGAGTCCAATGATCGTCGATTTTCCCGCTCCCGACGGACCGACAAGCGCCGTCACGCTATCCGGCTCCGAAACGAAACTCACGTCAAACAAGACCGGTTTGTTCGCGTCGTATGCAAAATTAACGTTTTGAAATTCCACCAGGCCTTCCACCCGCGGCATGTCCACCGATCGCCCGGGCGCTTCATCTTCCATTTTCTCGCTGAGAATTTCCTTCGTGCGCTCGAGTCCGGTGAGCGCTTCCGTCAATTGCGTCCCAATCGCGACAATCTGGAAAATCGGCGCGACAAGCATGGCAAGAAGACTGGAATAGAGAACGAGTTGCCCGGTGGTCATTGTTCCAGCCAGGATTTGGCGCGCACCAAAGAACATGACCACGGCGCTGACCAACCCAAGAAGGACGGTGGCCGACATGCCCATCAGGGAGGTTGCAGTGAGCGTTTTCAAAACGTTGTCGAGCAGCCGCTGCACGCCGGACGCGAATACTTTTTCCTCGCGCTCTTCCGCGTGGTAGCCCTTCACCACGCGCACGCCTCCGAGCGATTCCGTCAATCGGCCGGTAACCTCAGCGGTGATTTTGGGGCGAGCGCGAAAAATCGGCCGGATAGTTGCAAAGGCTTTGTTAATCCCAAAACCGAAAAGCAAAAGTACTGCGAAAGATGCCACGGTCATTTTCCAACTGATAGTTAACATCCAGACCAACGCAACCGCCGCGGTCAAAAAGCCTCCAACAAGCTCGATTAGCCCGGTCCCGATCAAGTTTCTGACGCCTTCCACGTCCGACATAATGCGCGACACAAGTACACCCGTCTTATGCGAATCGTAAAAAGTGACCGGCAGCCGCCCAATATGGGCCTGCACCTGTTTGCGCAGCTCCGTGATCATTCGCTGGGCAGACTTGGAAAACAACTGCGTCAGCGTGAAAGAAGTGAGCCCCTGGATCGCCGTTGCAGTTACGACGGCGAGGATGAGCGGGACCAGGAGTTCTATCTTGTGTTTGCCAATGACGTCGTCGAAGACAAGTCTCAAAGAGGCGGGCAACGCGAACCCAGCCAGCTTGCCGACTGTAATTAGCACTAGACCTAGCGCCAGGATGCCCTTGCGCGGCCTGAGCAGCGCCCAGGCATCCGGCAGAGACTTCCACGCCAGCTTCTTTTTCTCGGATTTCTTATCGGTTTTAGACTCGGGCTCGTCTGCCATGCTTCGCCTTGAACTGCTTCTTTCGTTATGCCCGATTGGATGCTTCATAGGTCTATTTCACTATATTCCTCATCCTACTGCTTACCGAACCAAACACTGCCCGTCTATCCGCTGGGGCAAGTGCCAGTCATCCATTCCTCACACGCAAATTATGGCTGCGTCAATCGCAGGCGAAGGAGATTCAGTGCGAACTTTATCCAGAATTTACCTCGGCTTTATGGCCACATTCTTCTGTCTCGCGGGCAGTGCCAGCGCTCAATTCAAGAATGGCTCGCAGGCGATCGAACTTTCACTTCCGCGCATCAGCCAACATTCCGTTGTCACCCAGCGAATCGGCATCACGGACGTTACCATCAATTACCATTCCCCGCTCGTCGGTGGACGCAAAGTTTGGGGCGGCCAAGTTCCCTACGACAAGGTCTGGCGAGCTGGCGCGAATGAAAACACGACGATCACCTTTGGCGACGACGTGACGATCGAAGGCAAGCCGCTTGCCGCCGGCACCTACGGTTTGCACATGATTCCTACGGCGGACCAATGGACAATCATCTTTTCGAAGAATTCCACGTCCTGGGGCAGCTTCAGCTATGACGAAAAAGAAGACGCTCTGCGCGTAAACGTAAAACCGCACGACGCAGAATTTCGCGAAACCCTCGCTTATACCTTCGACGATATCAAGCCGGAATCCGCGCTCGCCACACTTCGCTGGGAAAAATTGGCCGTCCCGTTCCGCGTCTCCGTGGACGTGAAAGGCCTCACTTTGCGCAGCATCAAGAATCAGCTTCGCAATACGGGTGGGTTTACCTGGTCCGGCTACGATGAAGCCGCAAACTGGCTCCTGGACAACAATTATGAACTCGCCCAAGCGCTCGACTGGGAAAATACATCGATCCAAAACGAAGAGCGCTTCGAGAACCTGGAAACAAAATCCAGAATCCTCACCGCGATGGGAAAGAAGGAGGATTCAGACAAAGCTATCGCCCGAGCCTACGAAAAAGCCGACCCGGTTCAGCTCTACAGCTATGCCCGCGGAATTCAGCGCGGTGGTGATGCGAAGCGGTCATTCGAAATCTATCCTCTAGTCGCGAAAAAGGATGCGAACCATTGGGCGAGCCATCTCGCAAACGCGCGTATCGCATCGAACGCTGGGGATTTCACAAAAGCCGCGAAGGAAATGTCTCTTTCCATCGAAGGCGCGCCGAAGCCAACGAAACCATTTCTGGAACCGCTGCTCAAGCGGCTTCAGAACAAGGAAGACATCAATAAGTAGGATTTGCGGCTAGGACGTGATGCCGCCAAAGCAGAGATATTTGATCTCGACGTAGTCGTCGATTCCATACTTGGAGCCTTCTCGCCCAAGTCCGGACTCTTTCACGCCGCCAAACGGCGCCACTTCCGTGGAAATGATTCCGGTATTGATGCCGACGATCCCATATTCCAGGGCTTCGGCCACACGCCAGACGCGCGCGATATCGCGACCATAAAAATAAGCCGCGAGCCCAAATTCGGTGTCGTTGGCAAGAGCGACCACTTCCGCTTCCGTCTTAAAGCGAAACAGAGGCGCGACAGGACCAAAGGTCTCCTCACGCGCCACCGCCATCGCGGGAGTGACATCTGTCAAAATCGTCGGCTCGAAAAACCTTCCGCCGAGTGCGTGCCGAGTGCCGCCAACAAGCACTTTTGCACCCTTTTCCTTTGCGTCGCGAATATGGCTTTCCACTTTTTGCACAGCTGCGTCGTCAATCAGCGGGCCTTGTGTTGCGCCTGCCTCCAAGCCAAACGCCGGCTTCAACTTTGTGACCGCGGAAGCCAGCTTTTCGGAAAAAGCATCGTAGACCGAGTCCTGCACCAACAATCGATTTGTGCATACGCACGTCTGCCCCGTATTGCGATATTTTGACGCTACTGCCCCTTCTACCGCCGCATCCAGATCCGCATCTTCAAAAACAATGAACGGCGCATTCCCGCCAAGTTCCAGAGAAAGTTTCTTGATTGTGCCGGCGCACTGCGCCATCAAAATTTTTCCGATCTCCGTCGAGCCGGTAAAGGAAAGCTTCTTCACGATCGGATTTGAAGTAAGCTCGCCGCCGATTTCTTTCGCCGGGCCGGTCAAAACGTTGAACACGCCCCTGGGTACTCCCGCCCGCTCCGCGAGTTCAGCCAGCGCCAGCGCAGAAAATGGCGTCTGCGCAGCGGGCTTCAGAACCACCGAGCATCCCGCTGCAATAGCGGGCCCGGCCTTGCGGGTGATCATTGCCAAGGGAAAATTCCAGGGCGTGATACACGCCACCACTCCAATCGGCTGCTTGATCACCACGATCCGCTTGTCCGCTTGGTGTCCCGGGATCGTGTCGCCGTAAATCCTCTTTGCCTCTTCGCCGAACCATTCCAGGAATGATGCTGCGTAGACAACTTCTCCGCGCGATTCCGTCAGTGGCTTGCCCTGTTCAAGCGTCATCAGCTTTGCGAGGTCTTCCTGATTCTCCAGCACCAGGTCGAACCATTTCCGGAGTACCGCTGCGCGTTCCTTTCCAGTCTTCTTGCTCCAGCTGCGAAACGCTTTCTCCGCCGCCTCAATCGCTTCGCGTGTCTCCGCTGCGCCGAGTTTTGGCACAGTGCCAATGATTTCGCCCGTCGCGGGATTGTCTACGCCAATCGTTCCGCCGGACTTTGCCTTCACCCACTCGCCATTCAAATAGCAAGCCTCGCGAAACAACTTTGCATCCTTGAGTTGCTCCGCGATACCGCTCGATTTTGTCGCTGTGTCTTGCATTTCCTGCCTCTAGACCGCCGCTTGCGTGAGTTGTTTCTTTTCGGCTACCGTGGCCAGGCCGGCCTCAAGCACGTCCATGCCTTCTTCGAGTTGCGCGTCCGTGACCACAAGCGGCACTAAGATGCGCATCACGTTTCCGTAGGTTCCCGCCGTGATGGTAATCAGCCCGTGCTCGTAGCAATACTTCGAGAGCTCTTTCGTCTCTGCGTCCGCGGGCTCTTTCGTGCGAGCATCGCGCACCAGTTCAATCGCGCACATTCCGCCCAGCCCGCGCACTTCTCCGACCATTTCCCACTTCTTCTGCCATTCCCGCGCTCGCGCCTCGAACTTTCTTCCAACTTCCGTCGAGCGCGCAAGCAATCCATCCTTCTCAACCGTTTCCAGAGCTGCAAGCGCCGCAGCACAGGAAAGCGGATTTCCCCCGAACGTTCCGCCCAGGCCTCCCACGCCGGGAGCATCCATTACTTCCGCACGGCCAGTCACCGCCGCGAGCGGCATGCCGCCGCCAAGCGATTTTGCGCTGATCAGCAGATCCGGCTCGATGCCGAAATACTCCGAAGCAAACCATCTGCCTGTACGCGCAATCCCAGACTGCACTTCATCGGCAATGAAGAGAATCCCGTGCTTTTTGCAGATCTTGTGCAGAGCTGCAAAGTAATCTCGAGGTGGCACAACGAACCCGCCCTCGCCAAGCACCGGTTCCGCGATCACTGCGGCAACATTTTCAGCCGCAACGTGGCGCTTGAACGCGTCCTCCAAATGATGTGCGAACTCTTCTGCCGTCGCCCCCGCCTCGCTCCGGTATTGGTAGGCGTATGGGATCCGGTAGACATCGCTCGCCATTGGCTCGAACCCGGCCTTATAAGGGTGCGGCTTGCTCGTCAGGGACATGGCCATCAGCGTCCGGCCATGAAACGCATCTTCAAAACAAATTACCGCGGGCCGCTTCGTGTACGCCCGCGCGATTTTTATCGCGTTTTCCACGGCTTCCGCCCCGGAATTCACCAGCACTGTCTTCTTCGGAAATTTTCCCGGAGTCAGCGCATTCAGCTTCTCCGCAACGGCAATGTAGCTCTCGTATGGCGTCACGCTGAAGCAAACATGCAGATACCGTTCCATCTGCTTGCGAACTGCCTCCAGCACACGGGCATCGCGGTGCCCGATGTTCAGACAGCCGATGCCGCCCGCAAAATCGATGAAGCGGTTACCGTCTACATCTTCGATCACTGCACCATCGGCCTTTGCCGCAAAAACGGGCGTCGCATGAAACGGTCCTCGCGCCACAGCTGCGTTACGCCGGTCCATCAGCGCTTTCGATTTCGGTCCCGGAATTGCCGTTCGAATTTGTATTGTTCCCATCGTCGTTATCCTTCCACTTCGAATCTCAGTACCAGCCAATCGGCGTCTCATCCAGATTAACGAACACCTGCTTTGTTTCCAGATACTCTTCAAGTCCCCATGGCCCAAGCTCGCGCCCGAATCCCGACTGCTTGTATCCGCCCCATGGCGCTTCCACGTACGTCGGCTGCATGTGATTCACCCAGACAATCCCGGCGCGGAGCGATTTCACTACGCGAAACGCCTTGTAAATGTCGCGAGTCCAAACCGCTCCAGCCAGCCCGTAAGGCGTATCATTCGCAATGCGAATCGCGTCTGGCTCTCCGTCGAACGGAATCACCGAAGCCACCGGCCCAAAAATCTCTTCGCGGGAAATTCGAGCATTGTTGTCCACATCGTAAAAAATCGTCGGTTCAAGGTAGTACCCTTTGCCAATCTGCTTCGGCCGGCCGCCGCCAATCGCCGTCTTCGCTTCTTTCTTTCCGACTTCCAGATAGGAACTTACACGGTCGTACTGCTCTTTGCTGACCAGAGGACCCATCTTCGTTTCGCGTTCCATCGGCGGACCAAGTTTGATTCGCTTCGCTTTTTCGGTCATAGCTTCCACGAATTTCGAATAGATCTTTTTTTCGACAAGAATTCTGCTGCCCGCGGAACAAACCTCGCCCTGATTGATGAACACGCCAAACAGTGCGCCGTCTACGGCCGCTTCCCAATCCGCGTCTGCAAAGAAAACGTTCGGAGACTTTCCGCCGAGCTCAAGCGTCACGCGCTTCAGCGTGTCCGCCGCGCTCTTCACAATAATCTTTCCGACTGCCGCGCTTCCCGTAAACGCAACCTTGTCCACACCGCCATGCATCACCAGCGATGCCCCCGCAGTTTCGCCAAAGCCGTTCAAAATGTTCACAACGCCGGGCGGCAATCCGCACTCTTCAAACCAGTTCGCAAATTCGAGCGCCGTCAGCGGCGTCTGCTCCGCCGGTTTCAGAACGCAGCAGCATCCCGCCGCAATCGCGGGCGCCAATTTCCACGCAGCCATCAGTAGCGGATAGTTCCACGGAATAATTTGCGCTGCCACGCCCACCGGTTCGCGCATCGTGAAGCTCAGCGCATTCGCGGGAACCGGGTTTACGTGCCCGGTCACTTTGTTCGCCAAGCCGCCATAGTATTCGAAACACGTCGCCGTATCCGCGATGTCGTATTCCGCTTCCACGATCGGCTTGCCGGTGTTGCGACATTCAAGTTCTGCCAGCATCGCCGCGTTCTGTCGAAGTTTTTCGGCCAGCTTGAAAAGAATTCGCCCGCGATCTTGTGCAGTCGTTGCCGGCCATGGTCCCGAATCAAATGCCGCGCGCGCCGCTTTAACCGCACGATCCGCGTCAGCAGCCTCCGATGCCGCAACGTGCGCGATCACTTCTTCCGTCGATGGGTCATAGACCGGAAACGTTTTTCCGCTCGAGGCGCTCTCCCATTTTCCATTGATGTAGTTCTGATAGGTTTTCACGCTGGTCGTCGCACCGCTCGACATAACTTCCTCCCAATCCCCCCAATACCCTCGGCAAAACTATGCGGCCGCTCTCGCCGCCTGCTTCTTCCGCCCATAGATAAAAAAGAAAAATGCCGCCGCTCCGATAAAAATCAGCGTCCCGCCGATCATCCAGACTTCATAGGAAAGAAGTGAAGTAATCTGCTGCGCGGGAAAGAAAGCAAGCGCAATCCCCGAAATCGTCGTCAAAAATCCGCTCGTTCCCGAGACAAGCAGCGTTCCTTTGCCATATCGCTTCTTCTGAAAACCCGGTTCCAGCGCGATTCGAATTAGCGCGTAAAACATGTACAAAAACGGAATCAACTGCAGCACAACCGCCAGCGAAAGCAATCGCTGGAACGATTCCTGCACTCCAGATCCCCAAAAATTCATTAGCACCAAAATCAACGAAACAGCCGCATGCACGATCAGTGCCGCATATGGCGTTCTGTATTTTGGATGCACTCGTCCCAGCCACGCCGGCATGTAGGAATCGAGTCCCGCCACAAACGGAATTCGCGCCGAGCCACCCAGCCAAGCCGACCCGATCCCCGCAATGGACAAACTCAGCAAAAATGCGAACGGCGCAATGATCCAAGCCACTCCCACGCGGGACGCCATGTGCGAGACCGCCTGCACGATACCCTGAAGCACACTGATCTGCGACTTGCTTACCGCAATCAGCAAAGTCAGTGTTGCGCCGATGTAGAGGGCTCCCGAAAGTACGCCGCCCCAAGCCACCGCTCCCGGCAGCGTCCTTGCCGGATCCTGGATCTCGTCGCCCATGACGGATGCTAATTCCAGCCCCACTAGCCCAAAACAAATGACTCCAAACGAGTTCAGCACAAACCTTGGATTTGCCGGAATCTGAAAATCTGCCCAAGTCACATCGCTGCCGAATTTCATCCACACGATCACGCCCAGCCCCATCAACAGCGCCGCCGCGACGAACGTCCCGATGCCACCGATATTGTTAATCCACTTTCCCACGCCGAGGCCAACCACGTTCAAAATCACCAGCACCAGCAGCAAAAACAGGCATGCGCTTAGCGCGAAATACTTGTTATCGGCAAGCCCGTGATGACTCTCTCCCAGCACGAACACCGATACGCCGACGAAATATAGCAACACCGTCGGCACGTACATCATGTTGTTCGTCCAGTAGCACCATCCCGACAGGAATCCGTGAAAATCGCCGAACACTTCCTTGGCCCACAAATAAACGCCGCCTTCTCCCGGATACCGTTGCGATAGCTCGATCACGGCAATTCCCTGCGGCCAGAAAAACAATACCAACGAAATAATCCAGAGCCAGATCGTCACGCCGCCGTTGGCGGCAATCGACGGCAGCACGTTCAAATTAAAAACCGCCACCACAAAGAGCAGGACGAGATCCCGCTGTCCCAGCACGCGTTTCAAGTGCGGCTGTGTTTCCGTGATCCCGTCCGCCAATTCGTCTCCTAACTCTTCGTGGGCTTCTCTTCTCAGTGTCCAGCAGCAGCAGTCACCATGCCGCGTTCCGACTGTGCCTTCGCCAATCCCGGCGCCACTTCTTCAAATGCCGCCAGGTGCTTATCAATGTCCGCTTCCGTGTGTTGCACGGAAATCGTCCACTGTTCATCCCACCAATAGGGCTGTGCCAATACGCCGCGGTTCACCATGCCGAACCAGTAGTGCCGCCACAAATCCACGTCAATCTTCGTCCAGTCGCGGTAGTTGCGGATTTCCTGCGGATACAACATCAACGCTCCGTTTACGCCTGCGCTCGCTACATACGCCCTCAATCCGTTCTTCGCCACAATTGTGCGATAGCCTTCTGTCAACTTTTTGCTCAGCTTCCCGACGTGTGCGTACGCATCGCGCGTCAACACTTCGCGGAACGTCGCAAGTCCCGCCGCCATCGCCACGCGATTCGTGTTGTACGTTCCGCCGTGGAACACTTTGTGATCAGAGATCAGGTTCATCACTTTGCGGCTCGCGCCAAACGCGCCCAGTGGCAATCCCCCGCCGATCGACTTCGCCAGGCAAATCATGTCCGGCTTCACGCCGAAATAGTCGCTTGCTCCGCCCCACGCCAATTTCGCGCCGGTTTTTACTTCGTCGAAAATGAGCAGCGCCCCGTTCGCATCGCAAATCTTCCGCAAGCCTTCCAAAAATCCCGGTTGCGGAATGCACAATCCAACATTCATCAAAATGGGCTCGAGAATAATCGCGGCAATCTGTCCCGGATATTGCTTGAAGCGATTTTCCACGCTGCCAAGATTGTTGAAGCTCGCGATCAGCACGTTGTCGACGGCAGCTTTCGGCACGCCTCCGCCGCCTGGCACGGAATTCGGCGCGTTCTCATCGCCATATTCCGTTTCCTTCGGCTTCACGCTGACCAATGCCGTGTCATGCAGTCCGTGATAGGACCCTTCAAATTTCACGATCTTGTCGCGCCCGGTCGCCGCACGTGCAATCCGGCACGCATGCATCGTTACTTCCGTCCCGCTCGAACCAAAGCGCACCATCTCCACCGGATAGCGCTTGCAAATTTCCTCCGCAAGCTCCCATTCCTGGTCGTGCGGCATGCCGAACGTCGTTCCCAAATCCAGCTGCTCTTTCACCGCTTTCACCACGGCCGGATGACAATGCCCAGCCATCAGTGCGCCAAAGCAAAGGTTGTGGTCCACATACTCATTTCCATCAATGTCGTGAATCCGCCCCGCTTTTCCGTCCTTCACAAAAATCGGATACGGCTCGTAATGCCGGTAATTGCTCGCCACTCCAAGCGGAATTCTTTCCAGCGCCCGTTTGTGCGCCGCCGCCGATTTCGGCGTCCTCTTCTCGTATGTTGAAATTTCCTTCTGTAGTCCGTCGTACATAACTTCTCTCCAAATCAAGTTCGCCGCGACGCGACGAACCCTTTTGCGGGTCTCTTCCCCGCCGTCAGTATTCTTCCGAAATTCTTTCCCCGAGACGCGCGCAAGCGCCCTGCCTTAATCGGGGCGCTTGCGGATCTTATTTATACTTCTCGCGCTAAAAAATGAACTTTAACGCAAATTGAATTTCCCGTGGCTCCCGCGCCCTCAGCGCTTTCCCGAAGGTGGATCCATCGGAAATGCTTCCGTCTACGCTGTACAACTGGGTGTGGTTGAACAGGTTGTAGAATTCTGCGCGGAATTCCGAACGAAGCCGTTCCGTAATCTTGAAGCTCTTAAATAGGCCAGCATCGAAATTCGCTATGCCGGGGCTGCAGCAAATGGAACGCGGTGAATTGCCGATTGTCCCTGGCAATACCGTCGCGTTGGTGAACAGGTTTTGATCGAACACCACGCCGGAAAGATGGTTACAGGCAGGAGCCCCGGAACCCGCAAGGGGCCCCGTCCCGAGTGCGCAACCACCCAGGCGCGGATCCACGGTGTGAAATGGCGCAACAAGGTCAGGTTCCCCAGGTGCTTCGAAGAAGAAACTGCTCAGCTCCTCGACGTCATCGCCGGATGTAATGCGAATCGGAAAGCCGGTCTGCAACGTCAAGATTCCAGACGTTTGCCATCCACTCAAGAGCGCGCCTTTGAAACCATTGTAGACAGGGACTGGCAACTGCCAAACATAGCTGAAAACAAAACGGTGACGTGCGTCATACAACGATGGGCCGTAAGTCGAATTGAAGTTAAGCGGATTCAACGAGCTTTCAAAACTGGAGGCATTGTCGAGCGACTTGCTGAAGGTGTATGCCAATTGGAATTGCAAACCGCGCGAATAACGCTTTACAAACAATGCCTGTAAAGAGTTGTAATTTGAGTGTGCGATCGTGTTCTCGCTGAAAATGTTGGAGAACACGGGGACACCATCGACGGGGCACCCGACACCGGTCAACGGAACGCAATTCGGAGACGAATACTGGCGCAGACCAACTAACGTAATGGGGCCCGCATTCGGCCCTGTCACTGTGGGTGTTGGGCCGTAGGGGAGATGAAGTGTTAACCCTGCTGGAATTTCCCCCGGTTGGACTGTATAGGCATTGTCTGCGCTAAACGGCCCGCAAGCCAGGCTCGGATCGCCAGCAGCCGTGGAAATTGCTTGCAGGTCATTGCAAGTCTGGGGATTGCCATGGTTGATGTCATACGATGCCAATAATCTGTGTCCCTGCGACCCAACATAACCGATTTGCACGAGGATGTTACCCGGCAATTCACGTTTAATCGTCAGGTTGTATTGCGCGGAATATTGCGGCCGCAGCACTTTGGGAAACTCACCAAAAAGCAGAATGGAACGGAAAGTTTCCCAATTGATGGCCGTTCCTCGCGGAGGATTCAAGACTCCATTGAACGGATTCGGCCAAGTTGTTCCCCCTTGATCGAGAAACGGCGACTGGAATGTCGGGTTTGCTATGAAGTTGCTGCCGCCGAACGGGGGCTCAGCACTGAATTGCTCCAGCACCAGTTGCTCGATCGGATTGTAGAACATGCCCCAGCCCATGGTGATGCTGGTTTTGCTCGGTCCGCCAGTCAGCTTTGCCAGCGGGCCATCGTGCCAACTCGGACTCCAATTGAGCCCAAGACGGGGGGCAAAGGCCTTGTAGTAAGTGCTGGTCAAGCTTAGCGGAACACCTTTGTCTCCTGGAAAAACAAGACCAGTTGGAGTCACGCCGGCGGAATTGCAGTCGGTAATGCCCGCTCCAGCGTTATAAAGAGGGTCGGTTGTCGGCAAAGTGCAGGGGTAGATGGTGGAGTTTTGCCCCGGACGGAAAGTCTGCACCTTGTGGCCAATATCATTCAGTGGAGTGTTAAGTTCCCATCGCAGGCCATAGTTCAATGTCAGGCTTGGCTTGATCTTCCACGAATCTTGCGCAAACAGATATATGGACTTGCTGCGAACCAATTCTTGTTGCGCGGAACCCTGGCTGTAGCTGCTCGGCAAGCCAAGAAAATAGTTTGGATAGGTGCTTCCATCACCCGATGCCAGATCGTTGTTTCCACCCTGCCCGAACGAGATCGAACCATTCACGTTGTAGTACAAGAATTGGTCAAATCTCTGGTAACGGAAATCGCCCCCGAACTTGAGGCTGTGATTGCCCACGATCTTGCTGAAGTTGTCAGAAACCTGGAACGTGTTTCCTGTCTGCGGTAGCTGCCCCTCAAAATTGTTCCCGATGGAAAACCCGCCGGAGACAGAGATGAACGGCAAACCTTCCTTGCTAGCCCCCAACCCTGGGTGGATTCCAAAGTCGGTACTGGTCGGAAGATTCCCTGTATCAGAGGTCCCCGTGAAGCAAATCGCAGAAACGCTCGAGCCGCACGAATCCTGAACGAGCGTATTTACTTTCGGCGTGTCGAATTTCTGTTGGCCTTCGCGAAAGAAGGAGAACCGCAGCTCATTCACAATGCTCGAACCGATCGTCCACGTATGAGTCGCGTTGATTTGCTGAGTGCGCGTAGTGAAAATTCCCGGAAAATTACCCAGATTCCCGCCGGCAGCCTGAAACACGGCAAAGGGATCCAGCGAATTATCGTTGTCATAGTAATAGTAGAGCGACAGTTTCTGCGTCTTGTTTATGTCGTGGTCGACCTTGATCGTAAATTGGTCTCCACTATCCGTGGAGTTCGGAGCTTTTTGAAATATACCGTCCGAGGTTGGATGAACGTACGCTCCTAGCAACGCTACGGAAAGCGGATCAAAACAAGAAGTGGGAATCTTCCCGTTCGGAAAGATCGAGTCGTAAGTTGCACCTGCGGCGGGAGCGACGCCGCCGGCCGCGGTGATATCAGCTCCGCAAGTGCCGCGGTTGTTGAGCGTGTCAGCCACCTGCTGATCGTTCAGAGTTCCGGCAAATGTATTTGTGCCGCCATTTGAAAAATCGCCAGCCTGGTTTGCCAATGTTGGGAGTGGCACAGGATTTGAGGACTTGCCCTTCTTAATGCGACGGCCTTCATAGGAGCCAAAGAAAAACGTCTTATCCTTCTTGATCGGGCCGCCAAATGTGCCGCCAAACTGGTTTTGAATCGAATCGGGCTTGGATGGATCATAGAATCCCTTGGCATTCAGCACTTTGTTCCGGAAAAACTCAAACCCACTGCCATGCCAGTCATTCGTGCCAGATTTTGTAACCACGTTGATAACCGAGCCGGAGTTGCGGCCGTATTCCGCATCAAAATTGTTGGTTATTACGCGAAACTCTTCAATGCTGTCAGGCGAAGGCTGTACCGCGGGAAGATTGGCGAACAGGTCGTTGCCATCTCCGCCGTTCACCGAATAATTATTCGAGCGGCCCCGGCCGCCGTTCACGGTCACCACTCCTGCTTTATCCGATCCGTAAAACAGGTCGTTGCCAAGTTGCGACTGCACGCCAGGCTGCAGTTGTAACAATTGATAGACGTCCCTCTGGTTTAGGGGCAATTGCGTCGCATCTCTGGAGTTGACTACCGCACCCAATTGCGTGGACGTCGTGTCCACGACTGGCGGCTCTCCTGTCACTTCCACTACTTGCTCCGACGCGCCCACCTGCAATGGCAAGTCAACATTCAGCACATCGTTCAAATGTAGCTCGACACCCTTGCGCAAGAATTTCTTGAATCCAGCTTGTTGCAATTGGATCGTGTAGGTTCCAACAGGTATCTCGAGAAAGAGATATTCGCCCGTCGCATTTGTCTCGGCCTCCCGCGAAACGTTCGTGGCCTCATTGGTCAATGTCACTTTCGCGCCAACCACCGCGCCGCCGCTCGGGTCCGTCACCGTTCCGCGAATCCTGCCGCCGGTGCTCTGCGCGCTGGCAACAGGCACACACACGATCGCCAGTGCAGCGATCGCCCCCGCTAGCCAATATCCAAGCTTTCTAAATTTGCTTTCGAAAGACTTCATCACTTCACCCCTGTCCTCGAAGGTTCAATTTGCACCCAATCTTCGAGGTTGCTGTGCCCCGCAAACCTTACTATAATCCTGCAAACTTATGGGATGACGGTCAAAGTGTCAAGAAGAAAGAATTTATCCTCAGCATCCGCAACGCATGGCCCAGAGCGGCTTCTTCGCATCAGCGAAGTGGCGCGCCAGGTCGGCATTTCTTCGTCCGCGCTCCGGGCCTGGGAATCTCTTGGCCTCGTCATCCCGCAGCGCACGCAAAGCAAATATCGCCTCTATAGCATCGAGGACGTTCGCATTCTTCAGCGCGCCATCTTTCTTCGCCGCGCGCGGGGTCTCAATCCCGCCGCCATCGTTCACGTCTTGAAACGCCAAGGTGTCGTCTCCGTTCCTGCAGAAAGTGTTCTCTCTCCCGGGCAGCGTTTTCGTCGCCTCCGCCAAAAGCGCAATCTTTCTTTGGTACAAGTGGCCAAAGCCACAGGCGTTTCCGTCGGGTTCCTCAGCGCGCTCGAACGCGGCCAAATGCGGGCGTCCGTCGCCACGCTCACTCGCATCGCGCGCTTCTATCGCACTAACCTTGTTTCTTTCTTCGACGACTCCAAGAAAAACTCTCGCCTTGTTCCGCCCGCCGATCGCCGCGTTCTAGAAACCACCAAGGGCGTTCGCATGGAACTTCTCGCCTGGGGCAACAAAGCCATGGAACCCCACCTCTTTCGCATTAAGCCAGGCAGCGGCAGCGGGGAACCCTACACGCACGAAGGCGAAGAATTCCTCCACGTCATTCGCGGCTCGTTTGAAATCTGGATTGGGACTGAAGAGCACTATAAGCTCAAGGCCGGCGACAGCCTCTATTTCGAAAGCTCTACGCCTCATCGCTGGCGTAATCCCGGCTCATCGGAATCCTGGCTGCTCTGGATCAATACGCCACCAACGTTTTGATTTTTCTAGTCTGCTTCTGGGGGCTTCATGAAACGTAGTCTCTGCTTCGTCTCACTCCTCTGCCTGATTCTTTTCTCCTCCGCCTGCAAAAAAGGTCCGGCTACGCTGAATCTCCTCGTCTGGGAAGGTTACGCCGATCCGTCCTTCATCCAGGCCTTCGAACAAGCCCACAACTGCAAAATCTCCGCCTCTTACATGGGCTCCAGCGACGAACTCGTCTCCAAACTCCGCGGTGGCGCCGCCGCAAGCTATGACGTTATCTCTCCTTCCAGCGATGTCGCCGCAATGATCGTTCGCTCCAACCTCGCTGAACCGCTCGACCTTTCCAAATTTCCTGAGTACGCGAAACTCTCTGCTAAACTCCGCGACTCCACTTTGGTTAAATCCAATGGAAAAACCTACGGCGTCCCGTTTATGTGGGGACCTAATCCAATCCTGTACGACACAGCGGCCTTTTCAACTCCTCCCGATTCCTGGTCCGTTCTCTGGGATTCGAAGCTAAAGGGCAAAGTCTCTCTCTGGGACGAACTCTCCAGCATTTACATGGCCGCCCAAGTTCTCGGTTACGACAAACCGGATCCCAGCCATCTCTACAATCTCTCCGATGCCGAACTTGATGCCGTTAAGAAAAAACTCATCGAACTCAAGCCAAACGTCCGCAAATATTGGACCACGGGCGCCGACCTCACCAGCCTTTTTCAAAATCACGAAATCGTCATCGCCATGGGTTGGCCCTTGAACACCAACGAACTCCGCAAAGTAAATTTCCCCATTGGCGAAACGATCCCAAAAGAAAACACTACTGGCTGGATCGACCACCTTATGATCAGTGCGTCTAGTCCGCACAAAGAACTCGCCACCGAATTCCTTGCATACATGATCGAAGCAAAAACCCAGAAGCTTGTCAGCGACGTGACTCACTACACACCGGCAAATCCCGGCGCCGCTCAATTTCTCACGCCCGCCCAGGTAAAAAGCCTTCACCTCGACAATCCCGACGCCTACATGCAGCGTATCTACTTCTGGCAGGACGTTCCCCGGCGCGCCAAGTACAACGAAATCTGGAACGAGGTCAAAGCCGCTCAGTGAGCGCTGCAGCCTCAACCTGGTCGAACCCCTCGCTGCTCGAAATCCGAGCCGTCAGCAAACGCTTCGGCGAAAAAGAAGTCCTCAAGACTCTTTCGCTCAACGTTGCGCAGGGAGAATTCCTCACACTCCTGGGCGAAAGCGGTTCCGGTAAAACTACTCTTCTCCGCCTCATCGCCGGATTCGAACAACCCACCGCCGGCGAACTCTGGATGAGCGGTCAGCGTCTCGACACCCTTCCTCCTCACAAACGTCGCGTCAACACTGTCTTTCAGCAGTACGCGCTCTTCCCGCATCTCAACGTCAGCGAAAATGTTGCTTATGGCCTTCGCGCAAACAACACTCCCAAATCCCAAATCGCCGAACGCGTCCAGCAAGCGCTTGCCATGGTCCGCATGTCCGAATACGCTGTCGCAAAACCCACGAAACTTTCCGGTGGGCAGCAGCAGCGCATCGCCCTCGCCCGCGCTCTCGTCAACCGCCCTCAACTCCTTCTTCTCGATGAACCCCTCTCCGCTCTCGACGCCAATCTCCGCAAAGAAATGCAGGGTGAACTAAAATCCCTCCAGCGCGAAGTCGGCATCACCTTTCTCTTCGTCACTCACGATCAGGAAGAAGCCATGGCTCTCTCCGATCGCATCGCGCTACTCAAAGACGGCGCCCTCGAACAAATCGCGACGCCCCGCGAAATCTACGCCCACCCCGCCACCGCCTATACCGCTCAATTCATCGGCCAAACCAACCTTCTTCGCGCCACCGTCCGGGCAAACATCGCTGACTGCGGGGAGTTCAAATTTCCCACCAACTCCCCGGACGGCCCTGCACTCTTCTCTCTCCGCCCCGAAAAAATCTTCGCCGCGTCAGGAACTCCGAGTTATCCGGATTCCACACGTTTCTTCGCTGATATTCGCCAGCAATTCTACGGAGGTTCCACCGAGCTATTGGAGCTTCTGTGTTCGGATGGCCAAGTCGTCCGCGCCCGCATTAACGCCGCCGGTCCACTCTCGGGTCGTCACGAATTCTTCTTCTTCGCCCAAGACGCAATCCCTGTCAAACCCTAGCCATGTACTCTCGTCTCTACAAACTCGCCATCTCCCTCCCGCCCCTCTTCTGGGTCACTCTCTTCCTCCTCGTCCCTTACGCTCTCATGTTCGCCCACTCTTTCTGGGTCACTCAGGATGGCGTCATCCTCCACAACTGGAGCTTTCATCAATACAAAGAACTTCTCTCCCAGCCTCTCTACGCCACTGTTTTCTTTCGCACCATGCGTGTCGCCGCTTCCGTCACACTTCTTTCTCTCCTCCTCGGCTATCCGCTTGCTTACTTCCTTTCCTTCCACGCCGGGCCGCGCAAAGAGCTTCTCTATCAACTCGTCATCGTCCCTCTATGGGTCAGCTATCTCGTCCGCGGTTATGCCTGGAAAACCATCCTCGGCACCGACGGCGTTCTCAACGGCGCGCTGCAATATCTCCACATCACCCACGAACCCGTCTCCGCTCTTCTCTACAGCCCCTTCGCCGTCATTCTCATGCTCACGCACATTTACACGCCGTTCGTCTTCCTTCCCATCTACGCCTCGCTCGAACACATCCCGCGCCCGCTCCTCGAAGCCTCTAGTGACCTCGGCGCATCGCCGCGCTCCACGTTTCTCCGCGTCATTCTTCCGCTCTCCATGCCCGGCCTTCTCGCGGGAGCCACTTTCGCTTTCGTCCTCACCCTCGGCGACTTTCTCGCTCCGCTCCTCGTCGGCGGTTCCAGCAGCACCATGATCGCCAACGTTGTCCAGTCTCTCTTCGGCGCCGCTTACGATTGGCCCCTCGGCGCGGCCATCTCCGTCTTCATCCTTTTCATCACCGTCGGCCTCCTCTTTTTCACCGAACACCTGGAAAAGCGCTGGACCTTCCAATGAGCGCCACCACGAATCGCCGCCCTCTTTTTCTTACGATCTACTCTTGTCTCGTCTTCGCCTTCATCTATCTCCCCATCCTTGTCCTTGTCATTTACTCTTTCAATCGCGACGGCGTTGGCGGCTTTCCTCCGCGCCATTTCACTTTCGACTGGTATCGCCAACTCACCACCGACTCCGCCCTCTGGAACTCCGTCCTCAATTCCCTGTATGTCGCTGCGGGCGCCGTCTTTGTTTCACTCACGCTCGGACTTCTCGCCGCGCTCGCGCTCGACCGCGCCGACTTCCCTGGCAAAGCCCTTTTCCGCCGCCTCGTTCTTCTCCCTCTCATCCTTCCCGGCATCATCACCGGTCTCTCCTTATTAATGTTCGCGGTCGCCGCCGGACTCGGCCGCGGTCTCACTGCCGTCTTCTTCGGTCACGGCACCGCACTTATTTCCGTCGCCACCACAGAAATTTTTGCCGGCCTCCAAAAACTCGATCGCCGCCAGGAAGAAGCCTCACTCGACCTCGGCGCCACGCCCTGGCGCACCTTCTGGCTCGTGACGCTCCCCAACCTCCGCCTTTCGCTCATCGCCGCCGGCCTTCTCATCTTCACGCTCTCCATGGACGAAATCGCCGTCACCTTCTTCCTCATCGGCAGCGACAACACGCTCCCTCAGGAAATCTGGGGCCGTCTCCGCCGCGGCATCACTCCCGAAATCAACGCCATCTCCACCCTCATCCTTCTCGTTTCCATCATCCTAATCACCATCTGGTATCGCCTCCGCACCCGCACCCAAAAATCCTCCCTGTAGTGGCCGATCTTTAGATCGGTGCTTTTTCTTCTCGGTGCTTTTTCTTCTCGGTGCTTTTTCTTCTCGGTGCTTTTTCCTCTCTGTACTTTTTTTTCTCTATGCTTTTTCTTCTCTATGCTCTGTGTTAAAAATCACTTTCAACTTCCTCCAGGAGCTTCCATGCGCCGCCAACTCTCTCTTGCCTTTCTCTTGCTTCCTCTCTGCCCGCTACCCGCCCTCTGCCAACAACAATCCACCGTCATCATCAACGCCCAACTCGCCGACGGCACCGGCGCTCCTCTCCGCCACGTCAATCTCCGCATCACCGGCTCCCGCATCGCCAAAATCGGCAACTTCAAGCCCGCCAAATCCGACAAGGTCCTCGACGCCAAAGGCTTCATCCTCGCTCCCGGTTTCATCGACATTCATAATCACTCCACCGAAGGGCTCGACGCGGATCCCCTCGCGGAATCCCAAATCGCACAAGGCCTCACCTCGCTGATCCTCGGAGCCGATGGCGATTCTCCGTGGCCTATCGCTCCTTGGATCGAAGCGCACAGGAAGAATCCCGCTTCCGTAAACGTCGCCGTAATCGCCGGTCACGCCACCATTCGCGAACTTGTCATGGGCAAAGACTTCCGCCGCGTCGCCACGCCCGAAGAAATCTCGAAAATGGTCAGTCTCACCGCACACGCCATGCACGAAGGCGCCATCGGCCTTTCCAGCGGCCTCGAATACGACCTCGCCAGCTACAGCAACACGGACGAAGTCATCGCCATGGCTGCGGAAGCCGCAAAAAGCGGCGGCTTTTACATGACCCATATTCGCGATGAGGGGAACAAAAGTTTCGAAGCGTTAAAGGAAGAAATCGAAGTCGGCAAACGCGCTCACATTCCCATCGAGCACTCGCACATCAAACTCGGCACCGTCGGCGTCTGGCACAAAGCCCCCGAATACATCGCCATCATCAACGATGCCCGCAAACACGGCGTGGATTTTCTCGCCGACTGCTATCCCTATGAAGCCTGGCACTCGGGCATCAAGGTCCTGATGCCCGACAAGCAATATCAAAATCCCGCCAGCGTTGAAAAAGCCATCGCCGATAACGGCGGCCCTGAATCCGTCACCATCGCCGAATTCAAGCCAAATCCTTCGTACGCCGGCCACACCCTCGGCGAACTCGCAAAAATCAACAACATCTCCTACGTTGAAATGTATAGCCGCATCGTTCGCGAAGGAGACGCTGCAAACACCGAAGCGAGCATCATCGGCCATTCTATGATTGAGGAAGATGTAAAGGCCTTCTATCAACAGCCGTGGGTCATGGTCGCCAGTGACGGCGGCATCGGTTCCGAACATCCGCGCGGCGCCGGTACTTTCCCCCGCGTCCTCGGTCTCTATGTCCGCGAAAAGAAATGGATCACTCTGCCCGAAGCCATCCGCAAAATGACTTCGCTCCCCGCCAAACGCCTCAACTGGAAGGATCGCGGCACCCTCAAGGTAGGAAACTACGCCGACCTCGTCCTCTTCAACCCCGACACCATCCTCGACCGCGCCACCTTCGAAAAACCCTTCGAACTCCCCACCGGCATTGAAAAAGTTTTCGTCAACGGCACTCTCGTCTGGGACACGGGCAAAGCCACTGGCGCCAAACCCGGCTCCGTCCTTACTGTTTCGGGCAAAACTCTGTAAAGGCGGCTTTGTTCTTTGTCTTCTCAGTGTCCTCTGTGCTCTTACCTCTGTGAACTCAGTGTTGAGAAGAAACATTCACAGCGAGTTCGATCTTTACTTGGAAAACAGTCGCACACTCAACGCAATCGGCAAACCCACGCACACAATATGCGTAATCAGGCCGATGATCAGTGCGCTCCAGCTAAACGGTGCTTTGTGAAACGCCGACAGCGGCAATACAACCTGCTGCATGAACTGCTGCACAAACATCCCATACAAAATCCCTGCAATCACCGCATTCTGAATTAACCACGGCATCTTCCGGCTCGCCAAATAAAACGCCGTCGTCGCTCCAAACGCGATCACAAAATGCAAAAACAAGCCGAGTACAGCCGTCGCATTCCCGCCAGTGAACGCATCCTTGCCCAACAACCCGCTCGCCACTGACTGCAACAACCGCACCGGCGAAACATTGTTCCTGATCTTGTAGGTCAAAATCGCGGCCGTAATGTCCATCGTTCCCGCAATCAACCCGCCCCACAAAATTCCTAACACTCCATTTCCCTCTCCCATCGCTCCCTCTCAACGTTGACTTCCTGCATTACTCCAAGTAATTTGACGCGCGCCCTATTCGCAATACTTCTTGAAGGAGTTCCCATTCATGTCCGTTCGCCGATTCTTTTCCGCACTGCCCGCCTGTTTCCTGCTGTTCGCCGTTTTCGCCTCCGCGCAAGAGAATGTTCAGGGAAAAGCTCAGCAAAAACCAGTCGATCCCGCCAAAGCCCTCGACGGTTTCGACGACTTCGTCAACCAAACCATTAAAGACTGGCACGGCGCCGGTGCAGCCGTCGCCATCGTGCAAGGCGACAAAGTCATCCTCCTCAAAGGCTACGGCCTCCGCGACGTCGAAAAGAAACTTCCCATGACGCCAAAATCTCTATGCGCCATCGCCAGCATCACAAAATCCTTCACCGTCTCCGACCTCGGCATGCTCATGGACGAAGGCAAAGGCGGCTGGGACGTTCCCGTTCGCACCGTTTTCCCCGCCTTCAAACTCTATGATCCCGTCCTCACCGAACAGATGACCGTCCGCGATCTTGTCACCCATCGCTCCGGCCTTCCTCGTCACGACATGGTCTGGTATAGCTCCGATTTCTCCCGCGACGATCTCATTCGCCGTCTTCAATATCTCGAACCCAACAAACCGCTCCGCACCACATTTCAGTACAACAATCTCATGTTTATGACCGCAGGCTACGTTGCCGGAATTCTCGATGGCAAGAAATGGGAGGATTCTCTCCGCGCACGCGTTCTCACACCGCTCGGCATGAACACCACAACTTTCTCTCTAAAGGAACTTCAGTCTAGCCCAGACTTCGCGCTTCCTTATCAAAAAGGCCACGACCTCAAAGCCGAACTCAAACGCATTCCCTTTGAAGAAACCTGCCCGGACACGTGCGCCCTCGGTCCCGCCGGCGAACTCAATTCCAACGCCGAAGACATGAGCCACTATCTCCTCTTCCACTTGAACCACGGCAACTACAACGGCAAGCAGCTTCTCTCTGAAAACAATTCTTCTCAAATGCAAACGCCGCAAATGACCATCGCCGGCACCCCCGACTATCCTGAACTCGGTGAAACCAGCTACGGTATGGGCTTTTTCATCTCCACCTACCGTGGCCGCAAACGCCTCCAACACGGCGGCAATCTCGATGGCTTCAGTTCCATCTTCACCTTTCTTCCCAACGAAAAAATCGGTGTCGTCGTTCTCACCAACCTCGATGGCTCTCCTCTTCCGGACGTCATCGCCTTCAACGCCATTGATCGCCTCCTCGGCGAAAGCCAGGTTCCTTGGAGCAAACGCTTCCTCGATTCAGAAACCGCTGGCCGCCAATCCGAAGCCGACGCCAAATCCAAAGGCTACGACCTTCGCAAAAAAGGCACGCACCCTTCCCACGACATCAAGGACTACCTCGGCGACTACGAAAATCCCGGCTACGGCATCGTCTCTGTCGCGGAAGAAAAAGACGGCCTTCTCGTCAAACTCAACAAACTCACCATGCACATGAAGCACTACCACTACGACGTTTTCGAAGTTCCCTTCGACCCGCAGGATCCCTTCGCCAAACAAAAACTCTCTTTCTTCGGCGATCTCAACGGCGACATCTCTTCTCTCTCCATGCCGCTCGAGCCGCGCGTTAAAGACATCGTCTTCACCCGCATGCCGGACAAACAGCTCACTGACCACGCTTTCCTTGAAACGCTCGCCGGTCAGTACAATTTTCCCGGCGACCCCACTCCCACCACAATCGCTCTTCGCGGTGATCACACGCTCGTCATGGGCCAGCCCGGCGCACCGGAACGCGAGCTCCTTCCGCGCCGTGGTACCACTTTCGACCTCAAAGGGCTCGAAGGCTTCTCCATTGAATTCAAACGCGACGCTTCCGGCAAAGTCTCCGAAGCCGTTTTCTACACTCCCGACACCACCATCATCATCAAACGCAAATAGCCGCAGCGTACGCTTCATCGTGCGCCAACTGCATCTTTTCTCGGTTGATCAGGGGTAGGGGCACGATACATCGCGCCCTCTTCGGCAGGTTCAATTGAACTTGGGCAGCAATTCCGTAACGTAGCCTCTTTTGGTGTGAATTGGCCCTGCGTTTTCGCGAAGCTTTCGATGCCGGCTACTCTTGGGTGGCATAGACTTCAGTCTATGCCCGCTTTGGCACTGTCTCGATATATTCCGAAAAGCTGCTAACGTTCGAAGACACTTGCCCGTCCTTTCCCATGCAGCGTAATCTCTTTTTGCCAACTACAGGAGGCATCATGAACCGATTTATCACTTCCTTCGCTTTTCTTGCGCTCGCACCAACACTCTCGTTCGCACAAGCTGCACCGGCCGCCGCGCCTTCCACAACTCCCGTCGCCGACGCCCTCCGCGACGGCCTCGCCCGTTCCTCCAAAAGAATAACCGCCGCCGCCGAGGCCATGCCCGCCGACAAATTCTCTTTCAAACCCACGCCCGACCAGAGCACCTTCGCTCACCTCACCATTCATATCGCTGAATCCAACTATCTCTTCTGCTCAAAAGTTTCCGGCACCGCCGCGCCGGAAGGAGCCAAACTCACTGAAGCCGACGGCAAAGACAAACTGGTCGCGGCAGTGAAAAACTCCTTCGAATTCTGCTCCACAGCCCTCGCCAAAGTGGACGATTCTCACCTCGGCGATCAAATTCCTCTCTTTGGCGGCCACAACGTTTCCCGCGCCGGCGTCATACTCATCCTCTCCGGCTCCTGGGCCGACCACTACGGCGCCCAGGCAATGTACCTCCGTCTGAATGGCGTGGTTCCTCCAACTGCCCAACCCGCCGCCCACTAGTCTCGCGTAACCTTTTCGCGGTGGTTACATAGCGTTGTCATTTCGAACGGAATAAGCCAATGACTTTGCTTTCCCGATTCCTTCTGAGGAATCGGTTGGCTTATGGAGAGAGAAATCTCTCTTGGAAGTAAATTGCTGAGAAAACTTGGACAATAAAAAGAAGATGGCGCGCTGTTCGCGCCTTCTTCTTTTTCGCTTCTTTCTTCTCCGTGCCCTCTGCGCTCTTTCCTCTGTGACCTCTGTGTTAAAGCTTTCGCTACGACTGGCAAGGCCCTAAACGGCGGAAGCTGTTCCGCAGCCTCTATTTTGCCGGGTGGCGGAAGCAAAAAGAAAAGGTTGCGCGTCTATACACGGAAGCGAGAACCCGGCCGTTTCTATTCCTTCTGGGCTCGGTGCTCTCTGTAACTCTGCAGCTGCTTCCCGCTTCTACTTGCTGACCACGCCCAGATGGCTCGCCACGCAAAGCCATGTTCCGTTTTTCTTCATCCAGGTATCCGTAAAACGCCCGTTGTGCGCGAATGGTTTTCCATTCTGCGTGCCCTTCTCCCGCGTCGCTCCCGTGATTACCAACGTATTCCCATGCTCGTGCAGCTTCATCCCTTCGGACATTTCCTGCGTCAGCTTCACATTCATGTCCTTGATCGAATCCAGAAACTGGCTCTTGTTCAGCAAACTCCCGTCGTAATCCGTAAGCACAAAATCTTCATCCAGCATCTTTTCCATCGCCGCCGCATCGTGATTCAGCTGCATCTGATTCCACAGATTCTCCATCGCCACAACCTTCGAAGCGTCATCCGATTGCGGCGTCTCCGAAATAAGTGTCGGGCTTGAAAAGAGCCAGAAGCCAAAAAATAGTGAGAGTGTGCCGAAAACCTTCATCGCATATCTCCATTCTCTAAAACGCAACGCTCTATTCCCCTGCATTCTTCCATAACTTTACATCTTTACTCCACAAGCAAGCTCACTCCTCTCGGCGAATTTCCTGCTAACATACGGTCCGCGCATCCTATTTCACGCCAGGCATGAGCAAGAACGTGAGAAGTCCCGCAAATCCGCAAACGCAGGCATCCAAAGTCAGCGCACACGCTTCTTCCACTGCGGAACGACTCCCCCGCCAGCTTCACCCGCGACGGCGCCAGCGCACCCGGTTTCTTTTTCGTTTTTTTCTCGGAATTTGCGGAGCCGCTCTCGTCCTTCTTCCTCTCGCGCTTCCTCAAAGCTGGATCGCTTCCATCTTCGGCCTGGGTATGTTTCTTGTTTCCATCCTTCTTCCTCCGGCTCGCTCCGCCGAAACCGGAGCTGCTCCGGAAATCGAGCCAGCACACGCGCACAGCCCCAAAATCATTTTGAAAGGCGCGGATTTCTTCTCCGGTGATCCAATTCCAACTCCCGTTCAGATTTTTGTCAGTGAGAATCAGATTCTGGCGATCAAACCGGATCTTCAGCCTGCCGTCATCGTCCCAACCGCTGAAGTCACATCGGCATTTCTCCAGCGCCTGGAAAATTCCTGGCTTCTCGTGCTTATTTGGGCTGGAAACGAAACCACTTTTTCTTTCCGCGGAATTCACTGCGAACGCAACGCACGCCGCGCCCAAGCCGCCATTCGCACCTTCCTGCGTCCAGCGCCTCTGCAAAAGGCCAAAGCGCGTGCCGCCGGCGCATGAGAAACTCGTCGAAACTTAATCGTTTTTCCGCCCGGTTTTTCCGCGCCCCGTGTGGCACAATAGAGGCATGGCACGCGGTTGGGAAAGCAAGGACGTGGAATCCCAAGTGGAAGCAAATAAAACAGAGAAGTCCCCAAACGAAAAAAAACAAAAGACGCAGGAGCAGTTGAACAAGGATCGCGAACGGCAGGGGCTTGAACTCTCCAAGAAGCATATCCTGGCAGATCTGGAAACCGCGAAGCATCCCAATCACCGCAAGTCGCTCGAAGCGGCGCTGGAACATCTCAACGCCAAAATCGAATCCCTCAAGTAATTTTGGGATTGTTTTCCTGAAAAAAATCTAGTCCGTGAAAACGACGCCGACCGCGCTGTGGCCTTTTTCCGCGCCGTTGTCCACGCGGACCACGTAGCCGCGCAGTTTCATGGCATGAGTTCCGTCCTCGCCCGGCGTTTCCATCGTGACTTGCAATTCAGATTGCAGCCGCGGCGTGTGATGCAGCGAAATCAGCGCGCCTTGGAGCGAAAGATCCCGCACGATCGTTTCTTCTTCAAATTCCTGCCCGCTTTCCGTAACCCCGCGGATCATCGCGCGGAATTGCGCTTCGCGCCGCAGCGCAGTGCGCGTTCCGGGCATGTGCGCTTCCATGCGGTTTTCGGTAGGACCGCCGAGCGTAATCACCATGCCTTCGCTCGCTGCAAAAACCGAATCGAACTCTTCGCGCGCCTCCCGGAGCAATCCATCGATCATGCGATCGGTGGAATCCGGGTCGTGATGGAACAAAACCAGGGTTTTTGCGCCTGCATCGCGAGCAACTTTTACGCCTTCCAGCCATGTTGAATGGCCCCAGCCTTTGCGAACCGTGGCGAGTTGCTCCGGCGTGTACTGCGCGTCGTTGATAAAAATGTCCGCATCCTGCGCGAGTTCCCGAAGCGCAAGATCAAATTTCGGGTCGCCCGGCTCGTTGTCCGTCGCATAGACAACGGCGCCGGCCGGCGTATCGATTCTGTACCCCAGGCAGCCCTGCGGATGATTCAGGTCGCGCGCGGTAACCTTGTTTTCCCCGATGGTGAACGTTTCGCCCGCGGCTACTTCCATGAACGCCCGCTTGGCGCACATTGCGGACATGTCCACGGGGAAATACGGCATCGCCATCTGTGTCTCAAAAACCTGCTTCAGGCTGTCGCGGCCCAGATACTTGGAGCGAAAACTGTAAAAATGAAACGAATTGTTTTCCGCATAAAGCGGCGCAAAAAACGGAATTCCTTGAATGTGATCCCAGTGATAGTGGGTGACGAGAATGTGCGTTTCGGGATTTCTGGCAGACTGCGGCACGCTCCAACGCGAACCGAGCGAGCGCAAGCCGGTTCCGCAATCCAGAATAAATTGCGTTCCGTCCGGGGCCACGAGCTCGAGGCACGGCGTGTTGCCGCCGTAGCGCCAAGTGGCGGGATCCACCGTCGGTGTGGAACCGCGCACACCCCAAAAACTCAGCTTTGTCACCGGGACCGACATTTCTCGCGCTATGCCCCTGGAACTATCCTCTTCCCCGCGATGAAAGCCGGGACCGGGGAAGCTCTTTCGATACTCGCAGTGGTTGCCGACAGCGTCAATCGGTTCGCAAGGCCGTAGTGTCAAACTGCCTAACAACGCACGAAACTGGCCAGGCGGCGGTAGCGCTGGCCCAGTCGAATTGGCATAAACTAAGGATTCATGGACGACCATTCTCATGACAGCCATGACCATGGCCACGCACTCTCGCACGGTCACTCGCAGGGACATTCTCATGAAGGGCACGGCCACGTTCACCCGCCGCTGAAACCCAGCGTTTTGGCATGGGCGATGGTGGCGACTCTTGGCCTTGTGGTGGCTGAGGTTTTTGGCGGCCTGCTCGGCCATAGCGTCGCGCTGCTGAATGACGCGGTGCACAATCTTTCCGATGTGCCAGCACTCGGTATTTCCTGGATCGCCATGCGCTGGGCGGAGCGCCCCGCAGACCGGGATAAAACGTACGGCTACCATCGCGCGGGAACGCTGGCGGCGTTCACGAACGCGGTGCTGCTGGTGCTGCTTTCCGCCTGGCTCGGATGGGAAGCGATCGAGCGGCTTCGAGCGCCGGTAGCTGTCGTTGAGAGCTGGATGATCTGGACTTCGGTGGCCGCGCTTGCGGTAAATGGCGGAATCACGCTGGCGGTGATGCGCGGGCACGAAGACCTGAACCTGCGTACGATCCTGATCCACAATTTCGGCGACGCACTCTCTAACATTGCAATCATTGGCGGCGCGATCGCGATTCACTACACCGGGCTCAACTGGATCGACCCGATTCTGGGCCTCGCGATTGGATTGCTTGTTCTCTGGTCGAGTATCGGGATATTGCGCGACTCGGCGCACATTTTGCTGGAAGGGCGCCCGCAAAATGTGCAGGTGGAAGAAGTGGCCCGCGCGATTCTGACCGTTACCGGCGTCATGGAAGTTCACGATGTGCACATCTGGTCGCTCGGCGGCGATCACAATGCGATGAGCTGCCATGCCCGCGTTCCAGACATGCACATGGACGAGTGCGAGACGATTCTTTCCGCCATACGCCAAAAAGTGCACAGCGCGTTTGGGATCGACCACGTCACAATCCAGCTCGAACGCGCCGGGCTGCCTGCCCAGTCCGGCTACGTGATGCCCGAACCTGCCCAGAAGTAGTTTTCCCACCCTCGACGAAAACACAAATAGGGTACGCCCCGGCCGTTCAACCCAAAGAGTGCAGAAACCATTGAAAATGTGAATGTTAGATTTCACTCTTTCAAGAGTGGGTGAAAGAAAATCGGGAGCCACGTAAGTTTGATACCCCCACCCCGGGGCAATCCAGATGGTTATCAAAAGAAAGGGGTTGTTGGCGGAGCACTCTGTAAGATTATGAAAATAAAAGGTAGAAAAACCGCTGGTCTGTTTAGTAGAAGGTAAACGGGAGAGATGGGAAGTTGCCAGGAAGAATGAGGAGCCAACCCGGCGAGAGCGCATCGTCAAACGGGCGAAAAACCCCGCCCATACGTGCAAGATTATAGCACACTAGTACCGTATGTCAAGGATTAAGAGCGAGGTGCCGTGGCAGAAACGACCAGCGAGTGTGGCATCAACGAGCTAGCGGGCCGGGGGAGATGCCGTCGGTGAGAGAAAATGTGGAGCCGACGGTGGCGACGACCGCGGTTTTGCGGGTGAGGCCGGCACGTTGGCGAAGACGATAGACGGCTTCGATGCCGGTGCAGTGTGCGCCGAGAAGATTGGCTACATGGAACTCCTTCATCTTGTCGCCGGTCCAATCGAGCTGGTCGTCGCCTGCAGTGAAGAGATGAATCCCGCCGACGACGCCGTATACGGGACGGTCCGGAAATTTTCCGCCGGCGTCGGTAAGAATATTGACGATTCCCGCGTGCGCGCAGCCGGTTATGACGACGAGTCCTTGCGGGGCGTTCAGGACAAGAGACTGATCCTCGGGAACGTTGTCTTCCACTAAGCCTTCGGGCGTCTGCACTTTTCCGACTGCGGCGCCAGGAAGGCCGTAGTTGCGCTCCGGAAATTTTCGCGGCACGGGACCGGTGAGCCATGCACCGGGAAACAACTCCGACCAAGCGTCATGCTCGATAAATTTCCCGCCTGTAGCTTCAAATTCCTTGCGAATGGAAATCATCAAGTTGCTTTCGCCTTGCGGTCCCGGACGACTATAGAAGATGCCCTTTGAGACATGAACGACGGACAACGCGGCTGGATCTTTCTTCATCAGTTCGCGACGTAACGCGAGCAATCCGCCAACATGATCCCAATGGCTGTGGGAGAGAACGACTTCGTGAACGCCGGAAAGATCAAGCTTCAGATCCTTCAGGTTCAGCGCAACCGTATCGGGATGCGTGCCAGTGTCCAAGAGAATCCGATGCCCGTCCGCTTCGACAAGTGCGGCAAAACCCCATTCGCCGATGCCCGCCGGCTGACCAACGAGCATGGTGGAAAGAACGGTGACCTTGAGCGAATGGATTTGGGCGGCGGAATCAGCGGCGGCAGGCGGAGGGGATGCGTGGACCGAGTCCAGCGATTTTGGCGCCGCTGCAATAAATACAAGCGCGAATAGTGCGGTCCGGATGCGTGCTTGGATTTTCATGGCGATGTGTCGTGTTCCTCCTGTCAGGATTTTCCGATGGCGCTTTCCGTTGGGTCAAGGCGCCGCTGCATTTACCGCACATCGCGGAGCTGCCCACGGAAGAGCAGGTTGCGGACGGTCTGATAGTGCGAGGGAAGCACAATAGCAAATAAATAGCCACCTAGTACTATTCACTCTGGCGAGACCCGTGTTCGAAACTTTATCTGAGAGCCGCTTACGCGCGGTAAGAAACATCATTTTGCGTGGGTTTTGAGCCCGGGAATGCATGGAGAGCAACATGCAAAACTCAATAAAAAGATACGAATCTGTGTCAGCGCCGGAAGGGTTGCTTCGGCCGAGGCTACCGTATTATCCAGCGTACTTGCTGTGTTTCGCGATCGTTCTGTTCTTTCCATCCGGGGCGATGGCGCAGTCAAACGCCGAGTGGACGCAGTACAAGATTAAGTGCGGAATACCCTCCTCGATGGCATACAACGACTGGGTAGCCCAAGGCTCGCCGTGTGGCAAGACTGGATCGGGAGGTGCGGCTACGCCTGCTGCTCCAGCCCTTACCCCACAGCAACAGCTAGCCATGCAGAGTGCGGTGACGGGAGGATACATGATTGGGCAGGGCCTCCATCAATTGTTGTTCGGTCCGCCCGCAGCCCGTCCTGCACCAGAGGATCCAGCCCAGCAGCAACGAAGACTTGCCGCCGACCAACTCAACAACAGCGGCATTTACTTGCTCAAACAAAGGAATTACGCCGGCGCAATCCACGAATTTCAGCAAGCTCTCCTCAACACGCCGAACGACTCAGTGATCCTGCATAATCTTGAGTTCGCAGAACAAAAACTGAGAGATGGAGCGGTAGCCGCGCACACGAGCGGAGCATTGGGCCAACTCTTGGGCAGTACCCCATCGGCCGGCTGGGCCTTCAATCTGAACTCGCCGGCGCGAACTTCGGTGGCAAACCCCGTTGCTTCCCCGTTGAGTCTGGTCAATCTCGATTCTGACACGCGAGTGGTAGACCTTCGCGGCACGAGTAAAACTTCGCTTGATGCGGAAGCACTAAAGGGCCGATCCAGCGTAGCCTCACCCTTGGTGAACCTGCCGGAAGTGCGAGATATCGAATTGCTTTTCCCGGGAGGAGCCCCTGCCGAGTCTCCATCGCAAGTGGTGCTGCCGCAAGCGAAGGATATTGAGTTGCTTTTCCCGGGGCCGCAACCATCCGGCCTTGTCGTTCCGCCGCAGGCGCAGGACATCGAACTGCTCTTTCAGCCGCCAACCCAAAAGAAGACACCGGCCTTACCGCACAACTGATCGGCGACATTTATGAAAATACCTCTAAAGCTTTTAACACTCGGCTGGTTGACCGCTGGCATGTTTCTAACGGCGGCGAGAGCGCAGACGCCTGCTGTGTCGACAGGGGAGACCAGCCCGGCAACAGCGCCCGCGGCAAGCCAGGCACCGGACGAAGCGACCCGGAAAATCGCTGAACTGGTTCACGCCGGGAAGTATGCCGAAGCGCAACAATTGACGATTGGCCTGCTCGTTGCGTATCCCGAAGATCAGCGGCTCATCAAGGCCAAGGGAATGCTAGAGAAGATTCTTGCGGGTGGCGGCGCGGTCAACGGACCTGCCAACAGCCATGCGCCGGCCAGCGATACAACTTCCGCTCCCTCCGCAGGGAACGCAAATGAAGAACAGCTTACGGGGATGGAGAAGGTGGACTACAACGCGCTGATCGAACTGGCGCGGCAAGCGCAGCAAACCACGGATTTGGACCAGCAAAAAGCATCGCTGAATCAGTTTCTGGATCAGAGCACGCCGTTCTTGCGGAAACATCCTCACGAATTGTTGCTCTGGCAGCTTCGCGCGGCGTCGGCCATCAGTCTTAATGAGCCGATGGTCGGATATGAAGCGGGCCAGCAACTTCTGACGATGGGCGCGGCGGATAGCAACGACCCGAATTTGCAGAGTTTGTTAGCGCAACTCAAAAACAAAAACTGGCTTGACCAGCAAGAAGCGGAAAATTTATTCGCTCAGCAACGCTATATCCTGGTGGCCTTTCTGGGCGAGGCGGACGATACGCCAACACACAGCGATCTCCGGTCCGCCATCAGTTCCGAGATGAATAAAACGCTAGTGTCCAAGTATCCCTCCCGCCAAAATCATTTCGTCGCTCCGGACCCGCGCGACCCTCCGCCTCTCTTGGCGCTCACCTTCAACGTTCACGGCACCACCCTCTCTCCCTGTACGTACAGCGCATTTAAGAACGTGTGGAAATGCCCGGCGCAAACCTCGCTCACGGTCGAGGGCTCTTCGCCCGAGGGTTGGCGCTTCAATAAGACGTACACGTTCTCCGGTGGTACCTCCGGTGTAGGCTGGGGAACCGCCCGCACACCGCTCACTCCCTTCCAAGTGCAGGCGTGGATCAGTCACGGAGTGGCTGAGACATTCCGCGAAATACTGGATGCGGACGACGTGCGCGCCGCTTTCAGCAAATCCACCTTAAGAGCCGTCCCGCCGGTTGCCCACCCTTCTGCGCTCAGGAACGATCCGGTTCCTGAACGTGAGCTGCCAGCCGATCATGTTTCAGAACCTGCCGGCCACTCTGCATCAGAACCTGTCCTAGCCGCCGTTCAAAGTTCCGCGTCCGCGCGTGTGACATCCACCTTTGCCAACGCATCAAACACAACGATCTTGCACGTGTATCGTCCGCACCGCCTTACCGCTGCGGCGCAGAAACCTTACATTTTCGTCGACGGTAAGAAAATTACGCCGATCGCCAATTCTCAAGAAATTCGCATGCTCCTCGCGCCTGGAAAACACACTATCTCCGTATCAAAAAAATATGTGGACAACGAACTGCCCATCAACGATCTAGATATGGCTGCTGGAAGCGAGTACTGGATTCGAGTCGATATTTCAGCCGGCGCCTGGGCCGCCCATTCGAAGCTCTTCGTGGTACCCGGAGATCAAGCACAGTTGGAGTCCAAGCGCATGGAAGAAATAAAAATCGGCGATATATCCATGAACTGAGTTTCAGAAGACTCCGTATGCATGGTTTTGGAACAGGCCAACGAAATCCGGACCCAAGAATTGTGACGGTAAGGACTTGTCGACTGATTGCTGCTCTTGGGTAACTCTCTATGCCTCACCTGCTGGTTGGTAGCTCTACCGGCTCGCCAAGAGCGGACATTTGATGCTGGCGACATTTTGGACGGCCAGATGCAGCGAGCGGACGGTGAGGGGTTCCAATCTACAAAGGCAAGGCTACCCCGTGGTAGCGGGGTTGTGCTATAACTCTGGCCGCCGTGGAACATGCCGTGAAGCGCTTCCCTGTAGCCGAGCGATCTACTCGAGCCGAGGCAGTGGAGTCATCGCCCAAGCCGGTTGAATCCGCAGCTGGAATGAGCGAAACGACTGCTTCCGAGTTGCGAGGGGAGTATGCTCTGCGCTATTGTCCCGTGTGCTCGCAGAGGCTCGAGTCTCGCCGGTGCAAGCTGATTTGCAATCAGTGCGGCTACTACATGTCCTGCGCAGATTACGTCTAGCGTCCTCTGGCACAGTGGAGAGTGAGGCTGGGCGGCTTGCGAAGCTGGCAACACCGGAAGTTTGATATGCTATGCGGCTCCGGATACGGTTGCCGCCGGACTTTTTCCGGATTGAATTGGCTTTCCAAAGAATGAGGAGGAAACGAACGTGGCATTAAAGATGACGAATCGCGAAGTAAACGGCGTATCCGTGGTGGCACTGGATGGGCGCATCGTGCTCGGAGAAGAATCGAACGCGCTGCGGGAAAAAGTGAAGAGCCTTCTGGCGGAAGGCCGGAAAAAGATCGTCCTGAACATGGACAATATTACTTTTATCGACAGCGCGGGCCTGGGTACGCTGGTGGCAGCGCATCACAGCGCGAAATCGCAGGGCGCTTCGCTGCGGTTGTGCCACCTGGGATCGAAATTCCAGGAAGTGCTGCAGATCACGAAGCTGCTGACCGTGTTTGAAGTGTTTAACACGGAGGCGGAAGCGGTGGCGAGCTTCAAGTAACTTTTTTGGCAGAAGCCGAGAAAGTTGTGGTTTAACTAAATTCGGATTGAAAAGGCGTTCCGACCTGTCGGGACGCCTTTTTGTTTTTGGCCGCATGCCAAGCGCGCAGACAAAGAAAGAAAAAGCGGATTTCTCGGGCAAAAACCGCCCTCGGAATGACACTGCGCTTAGAGACGAGGGGTTACTCTAAACGCGGTACATGGTGATGCCGCTGAGGAGCTTGGGGAAAAAGTCGGTGGACTTCTGCGGCATGACGTCGTTGGCGGTGGCAATTTCGACGACCTTTTCCACGTCGCAAGCGTTGAGGAAGAAAGAAAGCTGCGCTTTGCCGGAATCAACGGCGGCGATGGCGTTGCCCGCTTCGCGTTCGTAAGTGAGATTGGCTTCCTTTGTGACGGACTGCGGCGTGATGCCCAGTGCGGGCTCGAGGATTCCTTCGTGGAGGAGGACGACGTCGAGTTCACGCTGACGAGGCGAAACGTTTGGGAGAAGCTGGGCCAGGTCCGCGCCGGGACGCAGGACCAGCAAATAAAAAGCACGCTGGCCATCTCCTGCGGCTGGGTATACGCCGATGGCACGCCGGGAGGCGGCGGCTTTGAGACGCGAAAGAAAATTGGCACGGACGGTTTCTTTTTGCGCATCGTCGGCGAAAGCAAACACTTCGGTGGAGAACCACGGCTCGAGATAACGGCGGACGGAAGGCCAGGAAAAATCGTGGACGTTGGCAACCACGCGATGCGTGGGAAGAATGACGAGGCCTTCGCTGCGCGTATTGATGAAAGTCATCATTGCGGATTCGTAGGGCGCCTGGGGATCGACAGAGCCGGCTTGCGCGCGACGCTCATTGCGATAGTTGAGCGCAGTTTCGTAACGATGGTGTCCATCGGCGATGACAAGTTTCTGATCGGCCATGGCAGATTGAATCGCGGAAACTTTTTGCGGGTCGGAAACAACCCAGAGGCGATGCGTGACTCCGTACTCATCGTGAACTTCCGTGACGGGGGGCGCGGCTTTTTCAACTTCGGACAGGATGGCGTCCACGCGCTTTTGCGGATCGGAGTAAAGCAAAAAGAGCTGGCCAGTGTGGGTGCGGGTGTTGCGGAGAAGTTCGAGGCGATCGGCTTTGGGACCGGAGAGCGTGTGTTCGTGGCGGAAGATGACTCCGGCGGAATATTCCTCGAGTTTGCCGGCACCGATGAAACCGCGGCGGGTGCGGCGTTCGGAAGTACCGGGGACCGTGAACTCCTGTGTGTAAGCGTAAAAGGAGGGCGCCGCGTCCTGCACGATTGCGTGATTCGCTTCCCAATCCTTGAATGCGGCCGCGGCGCGCGAGTAGACATTGTTGCCGGGGCCGTCGCCGGGGAATTCCTTTCCTTTTTCTACCGTAATGAGATTTTGCGGATGCGCGTTGTAGTATTTCTGCTGCATTTCGGGGGAAATCTTGTCGTAGGGCTGGGTGAGGACCTTTTGAAAAGGCGCGACGGCCGGGTTGTAGCGAAATGCGCGGAATGGGAAGACCTGAGCCATGGAATCTCCGTTACGAATTTTGACCGCAACTGAAACAAATAGTGTACGCGAAGGTTGATGGGGATTGCGACGGGCGTATTACAATTTACAGATATGACCGCGAAAAAAGAGTTGAAGGCAAAGGCGCTGGTTTTCGATCTGGACGGGACGCTAATCGATTCGAAGATGGATCTGGTGAACAGCGTGAACGCGACGCTGCGCGAATTGAAGCGTGAAGCCTTGCCGACGGGATTGGTGGCGAGTTATGTGGGCTCGGGCGCTCCGACGCTAATCCGGAAATCGCTGGGCGGGAATCCGAGCGATGAGGAATTGAAACGGGCGCTGGCATTTTTCCTGGTGTATTACGAGGAGCACAAACTGGATGAGACGCGACTGTATCGCGGAGTGAAGGAGACGCTTGGGGAGCTGAAGAGTCTTCCGATGAGTGTGCTGACGAACAAGCCGGTGAAAATGAGCGTGCACATTCTGGAGGAGTTGGGAGTGGCACAATATTTCCGGTGCATTTATGGCGGAAACAGTTTTACAACGAAGAAACCCGATCCGGAAGGCGCTAATAGAATCTTGAGCGAACTGAGAGTCAACGCAAAGGATGCGGCGATGGTGGGCGATTCGGAAGTGGATGTGCAGACGGCGAGGAATGCGGGAATGGCTTCTGTGTGCGTCAACTTTGGATTTGGAACGCACGATCGCGGGGCGCATCCGGCGGATGTGTACATCAACCGATTCGAGGAATTGCTGAAGTTTGCAGACTCGCGATGACGGCGGGAAAAATGCATGCTAAACGCTTGCGAAGAAGAGCCGAGCAAGTCAGACTCTGCGCGTGCTGATTGGGCTATTTCCAGAACTGGATGCGCCGGGCGGAGTGCAGCGCGCCGGGCGCCATATGGCTGCGGTGATGACAGAGTTTGCAGCGAGCCGCGGGATGGAGTGCCGGTTTTTGAGCTTAAACGATTCGCCGGGGCTGCACCGGATAACAGTGAGCGGGCGCGAAATCGTTTTCACTGGGCATGATCGCGCCAAGGGAAGATTTGCAATGGCGGCGCTGAAGGCGGCGCGGCGCAAAGCAAAGCTGGTGCTGGCCGGGCATCCGAATCTGGCCCCTGTAGCGCGGCTGATGAAATTTGCGGCGCCCCGGATAAAATCCATTATTTGCACGCATGGCGTAGAAGTGTGGGAGCCGCTGCCAAGAATGAGGCGGCAGGCTTTGCAGAAGGCCAGCCTGGTGCTGGCGCCAAGCCACTACACGGCGGACCACGTAAAGGCGGATCAAGGAGTTTTGGCTGGGCGCATGCGCGTGTTGCCGTGGGCGCTGGATCCGCAATTTGAAGCGTTGGTCGCGAGCGGGGAAAAAACAAAGCCGCCGGAGGGGTTTCCCGCCGGCCGGGTGATTTTGACCGTGGGACGCTGGCTGACGAGCGAACGCTATAAGGGAATGGACACGTTAATCACGGCGCTTCCGAAATTGCTGCCGCGGTGGCCGGAGTTGCATCTGGTTGCGGTGGGAGAAGGCGACGACCGCGAATGGCTGGAACATCTGGCGGAAGAAAGCGGCGTGCGACGGCATGTTCATTTTCTGAGCGGACTGAGTTACGCGCAACTGGCAGCGTGTTACGCGGCATGCGAAATGTTCGCATTGCCTAGCCGCGGCGAAGGATTCGGGCTGGTGTATCTGGAAGCGATGGCTTGCGGAAAGCCGGTGATCGGCGGAGCGCACGGCGGCGCGCCGGAAGTGATTGACGACGGACGAACGGGATACCTGGTGCAGTATGGAGACGCGGTACAACTTGCGACGTCCATCGAAACGCTGCTGGCGAACCCCGAACTGGCGCGCGAAATGGGGAAACGCGGGAAGCAGCGTGTTGAAAATGAGTTTCGATTCAATGCCTTCGCGAAATCGCTGAAAAAAATCCTGCGCGAGTTATGCGAATCCTGAATGTGACGGAGTCTTATGCTCCGTTCTATGAATTTGGCGGACCGCCTGCAAAGGTGGAGGCACTGTCGCGCGGTCTTGTCGATCGCGGAAATCAAGTGACGGTTGTGACGGCAGATTGGGGGGTGAAGAAACGAATCGCTGGAACGCCGCAGGAAAGAGGACTCCAGAGGTCGTCATTCGGATGGGCTGTGACAGAGCATGGAGTGGTTACGATTTATTTGCAGACCTGGTTGCAGTATCGGGCGACGAGTTGGAATCCAGCCATTGGAAAATTCCTGAAAGCGCAACTGAACACATTTGACGTGGCCCATATTTTTGGGCTTTACGATTTGCTGGGACCGGCCGTGGCGAAAGCTTGCAAGAAACAGAGAGTGCCTTACGTTGTGGAACCGATCGGGATGTTTGTGCCGATTGTGCGAAACGTGTTCCTGAAGCGGCTATATCACTCAGTGTATGGCAAAGAGATGCTGGAAGGGGCAGCGCGGGTGATTGCAACTTCAGAGCAGGAAATGCGGGAGCTGACCGAAGGCGGGATACCCAGAGAGAAAATAGAGCTGAGACGAAACGGAGTGATGAAACCGGACTTTGTCCCTGAACGGGGAACCTTTCGGCGGGCGGGGGGAATAACCAATGATGCGCTGGTGGTTTTGTTTCTCGGCAGAATGAGCGAGAAAAAGAGCCCGGAATTATTGCTGAAGAGTTTTGCGGCGTTGCCGGGCGAGTTGAGGCAAAAGGCGATGCTGGTGTACGCGGGCCCGGATGAGCAGGGGATGGAGGGCCGGCTGAAGAACGCAGCCAAGGAGCTGGGAATCAGCGAAAGGGTACGATTTGTGGGGCCGATCTTTGGCGAAAAAAAATGGGCGGCATACCGCGACGCCGATGTATTTGTCCTGCCGTCGCAGAACGAAAATTTTGGAAATACGGCAGCGGAAGCAGCAGTGACTGGAACGCCCGTAATCGTAACGGAAAATTGCGGGATTGCGCCGCTGCTCAAAGAAGCGGGGATAATTATTCGCCACGATGAAAAGGAATTGACACAGGCGCTGAAAACGCTGCTGGGAGACAGAACTTTGCGCGAGCAGGTATCAGCTAAGGCAATTGAATCGACTTCACAAATCGGATGGAAGGACCCGGTAGAAATGATGGAAATCCTCTATAGAAAGCTTGCAGAAAACAAGTAAGGGTTGGAGAATCTACCGGTGTGGGGCAGGTGTTGGCAGACGGAAAACATATTGTGTTTAAGTTTGTCTGGAGAACGACGAACGCACTCCTAGTATTGTGCCTGGCAGGCATGGTGTACTCGGCGGGCTGGGAATATTCGGTCCGGCAATATTTGCAGGGATTTTCCGACGCGGTGGTGCCGGCGTATGCGACGCCGGAGCAAAAGGTGGAAGCAATTTTGAGTTGGATGCGGAGCGGGCCGCCGAGAGCCGTTGCAATAAACCCCGACGCACTATCGCAAAGGGATCCCGAAACGACGCTCAACTACAAACAACTTTTGTCGGTATGCGGAACGGCGACGAACGCTTTTTTGAACCTGGCACGAAGTTCGGGACTGAGCGTACGGCGATTGCTGCTGCTGACGCCGGAGCGGACGACAAAGCACGTGGTGGCGGAAGTGTTGCTGAACGAAAACTGGGTAATCGTGGACCCGACCTATCGAATCATGATGCGCGACAAGCAAGGCCGCATGCTGAACAGGCACGATTTGCAGAATCCCGTCCTGTTCGAAGAGGCCATCAGCGCGGTGTCGAACTATCCGGCGGTCTACGACTATGCGACGTTCGCGCATGTGCGGATTGCAAGATTGCCGCTCCAGGGTCTCCATGTGAGGGCGCTTCTGGATAAGATCTATGCGGGATGGGATGAAGTGATTGACTGGAGCCTGTTGCTTGAGCGGGAATCGTTTTTTGTCCTGTGCGTCTTTATCGCGGGATCGTCGTTCTTGCTCTTCTTGCGCGAGTTGATGGCGTGGTTTGCGGACCGTAGGCTCAAGATTCCCCGCTTCCATTTGCGCGCTCATTTTGCGCGCGCCGGGGCCGCGTTCTTCGGGGCTCCGGAGATCAAACAATAAAGTGTGCGGAATTTGCGGCGTCGCCTTCGTCACGCGAAGTTCGGATGCCGAGACGCGCGTGCGGGCCATGGCGCGTGCGATGGAACATCGCGGGCCGGATGAAGACGGATTCCTTGTAAACGATCCGCGGGCGCCCGGGCTGGCGCTGGGAATAAGGCGGCTCAGTATCATCGATCTTGTCGGCGGCTCGCAGCCGATCTGGAACGAGACACACGATATCGCCGTGGTAATGAACGGCGAACTTTACAACTACAAAGAAGCACGCGACCGTCTGGCGCGGCTTGGCCACAAATTCAAGACACAATCAGACACGGAAATCCTGGTGCACGCGTGGGAAGAATGGGGCGAAGAGTGCCTTACAGAGATACGCGGAATGTTCGCACTGGCGATTGTGGATTTCCGCAAGCACTACACGTCGGGGCCCGTGCTTTTTCTTGGGCGAGATCCGCTGGGAATCAAGCCGCTTTATTACACGCAAGGGCCGGAAGGATTTGCGTTTGCATCGGAAGTACGCGCGTTGCGGACGAGCGGGATTGCAGGTGGAAAACTTTCGCAAGACGCAGTGACTTCCTATCTATTGTTCGGCAGTGTCAGCGAGCCGGTAACGATGTTTGAGGGCGTGTTTTCACTGCCGCCCGGACACCGGATGCTGGTGTACGTGCCAGACCGGAGAAAAATTCCGCGAACACATCCATGGTGGGATCCGCGAAGAAGTTCGGCCGCGAAAGATACCAAACGACCGCGGGATTTTGGTTCGGCTGTAAAACAAGTGAAGCCGATTTTGGAAGACGCTGTGCGAGCCCATTTGATTGCCGATGTTCCGGTGGGGCTTTTTCTTTCGAGCGGGCTGGACTCGGGAGCAATCGCGTCGCTGGCGGCGCGGGAGCATCCGGGGATTCAGAGTTTCACGCTGGCGTTTCCCGGAACGGAATACGACGAATCGGAACTGACGCGGCGAGTGGCGGCGCATTGCGGGACGCAGCACAAAGAGATCCCGCTTGACGGCGGAGCGGTTGTCGCGCGCATGGAAGAGGTTTTTGGTGCGCTGGATCAGCCGAGCATGGATGGCGTGAACACTTATTTTGTTTCCTGGGCTGCCCGCGAAGTGGGTTTGAAAGTGGCACTCTCCGGATTGGGTGGAGATGAATTGTTCGCTGGATATCCAACGTTTGAGAACGTGCCAAAGCTGGAGCGACTGGCAACAATCGCGCGACTCATCCCTCGGGGAATACGGCATGCGACGCACGGATGGGTTCGAAGCGCACTCGGAGCTTCTATGCCGAGAGACGCGGCGGCAAAAGCGGCGGCCGCCTGGAGCGATTCGGGAAGATTACCGCATGCGTACTTTTTCGCGCGAGCGTTGTTTGCGCCTGAAGATTTGCGGGCGTTAATCGAACCGCGATTCCGGCCAAGCAGCATTGCCGCGGACGGTACCACGTTGGAGCCGACCTGGATGGGTTGGCTGCAACGATCGGCGGATGAAGCGGAACGAATGGAACCGGCAGGTGCAGTAAGTTGGATGGAGATGCGCTGCTACATGGCAAGCACGCTGCTGCGCGACACGGATTCGGTGAGCATGGCACGGTCATTGGAAGTGCGAGTGCCGCTGCTGGACACGCCGCTGGTGGAATTCATGTGCGCATTGCCGGATGAAGCCCGGCGAATTCGCGGGAGGCAAAAAGCGTTACTTGTGGATGCGTTGAAAGATCTGCTGCCGGCGGAAATTATTGGGCAAAAGAAGCGTACGTTCACTTTGCCGTGGGAGCAATGGCTGCGCGGGCCGTTGCGACCGAAGTTGGAAGCAAGTTTTTCCGAGATAGCGGGATCATTGCGCGGAGTTTTGAAGCCCGATGGAGTACGCGCAGTGATGGAGTCATTTGTGGCTGGCAAGACGACCTGGTCGCGGCCCTGGGCAATTTTTGCCTTGAATGAATGGTGCAAAAGGAACTTGCCGGCGTGAGGCGGCTTCGCCGAGCGCGGGGCTGCGGTACACTAAATTCCTTACAAAATGAATATTCTTGGGATTAACGCGTATCACGGAAACGCTTCGGCTGCGATTGTGTGCAATGGGCAATTGATCGCCGCAGTCGAGGAAGAGCGATTCAACCGTGTGAAATATGCGGCTGGATTTCCTGTGGCGGCAATCCGCTATTGCCTGAAGGAAGCGGGATTGACGCTGGCGGACGTGGATCATGTGGCCGTGCCGCGAAATCCGTACGCGAGATTGCTGACGAAACTATTCTATGCAGCGCGAATGCCCTCATTTGCCCGCGAGCGGATGAGGGTATTGGCAAAGTTCACGGGAATACGCGAGGCGCTCGCGGCAGCGTTCGATTTCGATCCGGAGAAACTGAAAGCAAATTTTCATCGCGTGGAACATCACGTGGCCCATCTGGCAAGTTCGTTTTATTGCTCGCCTTTTGAAGAAGCGGCGCTGCTTTCGGCGGACGGGCTCGGAGACTTTGCAAGCTCGATGTGGGGCGCGGGGTACGGGCCGCGAATGAACGTTCACGCCTCCATCGCATTTCCTCATTCGCTCGGCCTTTACTACAGCGCGATTACCCAGCATCTGGGATTTTTGAAATTCGGCGACGAGTACAAAGTGATGGGACTAGGCGCATATGGCGAGCCGGAATTTCTGGAAGAGTTCCGGGAAATCGTCAAAGCCAGAGGCGCGGGTTTTGCCCTGAACCTGAAGTATTTCACCCACCACCGAACCGGACCGGAAATGAGTTGGGCTGAGGCCGAAAAAACCCCGGTGCTTGGCAAGTTATTTTCGGATGAACTGGCAAATTTGCTCGGTCCGCCGCGCAAACCGGAGGACACCATTGAGCAGCGGCACAAAAATCAGGCTTCTTCTCTCCAGGCACGGCTGGAAGAAGTCTATCTGGGCATGCTGCGCCACCTGGCGGATACCACGAAGTTAAAATCGGTTTGTCTGGCGGGGGGAGTTGCGTTCAACTGCGTGGCCAATGGAAAAATTCCCGGGGAGACTCCTTTTGAGAATGTTTATGTTCATCCGGCAGCGGGAGATGCCGGACTGGCGGTTGGCGCCGCGTTTCACATTTGGCACCAGATTCTGGGAAAGCCGCGTTCCTTTGTCATGGAACATGCCTATTGGGGACCGGGATTTTCGGCGGAAGAAATCCGGCAGGCGATTGACGGCGCCAAGCTGAACGGCGGCGGATACGCGATTGTTCAGTTGGAAGAAGAAAAGCTTCCGTCGCAAACGGCGAAAATCATCGGCGATGGAAAAATCTTGGGCTGGTATCAGGGGCGCGCCGAGTGGGGGCCACGGGCACTCGGAAACCGGAGCATTGTGGCTGATCCGCGGCGACCGGAGATGAAAGAGATTTTGAATCGCCGCATCAAGCATCGCGAAATTTTCCGGCCTTTTGCACCTTCGATTCTGGCCGAAGCGAGCAGTGAATGGTTTGAGCAGTCGCACCCATCGCCTTTCATGACGATGGCTTATGCGGTGCGTCCGGAGAAGCGCGACAAAATTCCTGCGCCGACACACGTGGACGGGACAGGGCGCTTACAAACGGTGACCAAGACCGCAAACCCGCGCTATTGGAAGCTAATCAAAGAAGTAGAGCGCCAGACCGGAGTTCCTGTCGTGCTGAATACATCTTTCAATGACAATGAACCGATAGTCTGCAAACCGCAGGAAGCAATTGATTGTTTCTTGCGAACTCAAATGGATGCGCTCGTGCTCGGCGATTTTCTGATTACAAGATCTTGAACGATTTCAGCAAAACACGGCGACAAGAAGCGGCATCATGAAGATTCTTCTTCTGAATCTCTACTTCCCTCCCGACACGTCCGCGACCGCAAAGATGGCCCAGACAGTTGTGGATGCCCTCTGCAAAGAACATGACGTGACCGTTGTTTGCGGACGGCCGTCGTACGACCCAGCGGAGCGGCGAGGCTGGCGGCTGTGGCGAACGGAACGAAACGGACGATTGCGAATTGTGCGCGTTGGGTCGACGGCCTTTCCGCGCTTCAACATGAAGAAGCGAGTGATCAACTATCTCAGCTATGTGCTTCTCGCGGTGCCTCGTGCGCTAGTTGTGGATTGCGACGCGGTCCTGGCGATGACCGATCCGCCGTTCGAAGGCATCGTCGGAGCTTTTGTGGCCATGCTGAAGGGCCGGCCGTATCTCTATAACATTCGGGACATGTATCCGGACATGGCAGTGGGTGGTTCCATCGTGGAGCCAGGGTTGCTGGCGCGGATTTGGGAAAAAATGCACCGCTGGGCACTGCGCCGGGCGGATTGCGTGATTGTACTGGGCGAGGACATGAAGAATCGCATCCTCGCCAAAGGGATTGCGGAAGCAAAAATTGAGATCGTACGCGACGGGACCGAGATTTCCGGGGACGGCTCGGCGCCGACATTGGACATTGATGTTGTCCGCAAAATCCGGGGAGAATTCCGATTTGTCCTTTTGCACGCGGGAAACCTGGGGTTCTACGGAGCCTGGGGGACGCTGCTCAGTGCCGCAAAGAAATTGACGGCAGATAATGTGGGATTTGT
>JAFDVY010000090.1 GCA_018268785.1 Acidobacteriota bacterium
TGATCACGGATTTATTTGCCGAATCGGGCGGCGAAGCAAATCTGGAAAGCGCGATTGAACACATTGCTGTGGCGCAGAGGACGGATTTGCTGCTGGTCGCTCCAGCGACGGCGGACGTAATTGCAAAATTTGCGCGCGGCCTGGCAGATGACTTTCTGACAACGCTGCATTTGGCCTCCACCGCGCCCGTTGTCCTGGCTCCGGCTATGAACGTAAACATGTGGAATCATCCGGCCACGCAGGAAAATCTGGAGAGACTGCGCGCGCGAGGCGCGCATATCGTGCAGCCGGATGAGGGCTATTTGGCCTGCGGAATGACTGGACCGGGGCGGCTGGCGGGGCAGGAAGCGATCGTAGCCGCTGTGCACGAAGTTCTGAAACTGCAAAGAGACTTTGCCGGCGAAACCGTGCTGGTTACGGCTGGGCCTACTTGCGAGGATATCGATCCCGTTCGGTACATTACGAATCGTTCGTCGGGGAAGATGGGCTACGCTGTGGCGGAAGCTGCCGCCCGGCGGGGAGCGCGCGTCGTTCTGATTTCCGGGCCAACTTCGTTGGACGTGCCTGCCGGGGTGGAACGTGTGAACGTTCGCACCGCTCTGGAGATGCAGCAGGCCGTGCGGCAGCATTTTGCCAAGGCGTCCGTTGGCATTTTCGCGGCGGCCGTGGCGGACTATCGCCCCGCCGAGCCGGTGTCGCAAAAGATCAAGCGATCGAAAGAGCCGCACGAGATTCGGTTGGAGCCGAATCCGGATATTTTGGCCAGCGTCGCCGCGGACAAAGGTGCGCGCCTGGTGGTCGGATTTGCGGCGGAGACGGACCGCGTTGCCGAAAACGCCAGAAAAAAACTTGCCACGAAGAACGCCGATTTGATTGTTGCGAACGACGTGACCGCCGAGGGCGCTGGATTCGATTTGGATACGAACGTCGTTACCCTGTTTGCCCGCGATGGACGCGACTTGCCTTTGCCGAAAATGACCAAGAGCGAAGTCGCGGGGCACATTCTGGATGAAGTTGTGCGGCTGCGAAGCGCGTTGCGTGCTGCGGCGCAACATTCCGACTAACTGAAATGCCTGAGAACTTGCCTGAATCTCTAAAACAAAAACTCTCCGAACGTTTGCGCTACTACGAAGAAATAGGCGTGGGGCAACTGTACCGGGACCGCGTCGGAGCCTTGCCAGCGCAGTCATCGGAAATCCCCGCGCCTGCGTTGGCCTTGTTGTCAGAAGTCGAGGAGCCGAGTTTGCCGAAACGAGAAACGAAGACTGTACCCCCCGTGACTCCAGCTCCTTCCCGGAATGTCCTGCCGCTGTCTCGGGAAGAAGCCTCTTCTCTCTTCCAGCCAGTGACAAAAATCGAAAACGACACGCTATTCAAGATTCGCGAAGACTTGGGCGATTGCAAACGGTGCAAGCTCTGCAAAACGCGGCACAGCATCGTATTTGGCGATGGCAACCCCAAGGCCGAGCTTGTTTTTGTCGGGGAAGGGCCCGGCGCGGACGAAGATGAACAGGGTTTGCCGTTCGTTGGACGCGCGGGGAAGCTCCTGACTCAAATGATTGAAGCGATGGGATTGCAGCGCAAGGACGTTTACATCTGCAACGTGGTGAAATGCCGCCCGCCGCAGAATCGCCAGCCGGAGCGGGACGAAGTCGAAGAATGCTCGCCATTCTTGTTTCGCCAGATTGATACCATTGCCCCGAAAGCGATTGTTTGTCTGGGAGCTACTGCGGCCAAGACCATTCTCCAAACAGAACGCGGCATTTCCCAGTTTCGCGGCGAGTGGCAGGAGTTTCGCGGCAGAAAATTGATGGCGACGTATCATCCGGCTTATTTATTGCGGAATCCCGCCGCAAAAAGCGAAGTCTGGAAAGATCTTCAGAAAGTCATGGCTGAGCTCGGCCTCGCCGTGAAGCGCAAGTCCTCCTAAACAGTTATGGGAATTCTCCTTGGCTTGGCCACGGCGCTCGCTTGGGGCAGCTCGGACTTTCTGGCGCGGTTCGTTACCCGCAAGATTGGCACGCTTCGCTCTTTGTTCTACATGCAGACGTGGGGTTTTCTGCTCCTTTCGGCTTATCTCCTTTTCACTCATTCCTGGGGACATCTTTTTGACGGCTCGGGTTGGAGGCCGTGGGCGTGGGGCTTTCTCGCAGGTGGATGCAACACCGTGGCCATGTTTTCGTTTTACCGGTGTCTGGAGATCGGGAAGGTTGCTGTTGTCGCGCCGCTTTCCGCCAGTTATCCCGTTCTTACGGTTTTGCTGTCGATCTCTTCGGGCGAACGATTGACGCTTCTGCGCGTCTGTGGCATTGCGGTAACTCTCTTTGGCGTAGTCCTTGTTGCGCGTGGCGAATCCGGTGCGGATGACTCTTCCAGGAGCTCGAAGCGCGGGATCGCCTGGGCTCTTTTCGCGTCCAGTATTTTTGGCCTGCTTTTCTGGCTGTTGGGACACCGTATCATCGCCACGACGGGGCCGTTCGCGTCCCTTTGGCTCATCCGCATGACGGGATCTGTTGTTTCTCTAGCAGTATTGGTAGCAATGAGAATTCCCGTTTTCAAATCGCTCGGCGCTTCGAATTGGCAGCCCATCACGATGGGCTTTCTCGATACTGGCGCATTTGCGCTCAGCAATCGCGGCATGCAAATGGAACAGGTGTCGGTCGTCACCGTTCTTTCCTCGCTTTATGGGGCAGTGACCGTGCTGCTTGCCGCGATTTTGTTGCGCGAGCGCGTAAGCCGCACGCAATGGATAGGCATCGTCGCCATTTTTGGCGGCATTTTTCTCATCAGCCGGTGAGTTTCGCCTCTGCTGGTACACTAACCCACGCAATGTCCGCTCCGTTTTGCAATGTAGCGTTGCCGGTTCCGCTGCGCACAACTTTTACCTATTCCGTTCCCGAATCGCTGCGTGCCGCGGTGCTGCCCGGCTGCCGCGTGCTTGTGCCGTTTCGCAAGAAATCGCTCGTGGGAGTCGTAGTGGAGTGTGTAGAGAAGGCTCCCGCCGGTACGAAATTGCGCGACATCGCGCGGGTCATCGATCTGATTCCCGCGCTGACGCCAAAGCTGATCGATCTCGGCCAATGGATCGCCAATTACTATCTTGCGCCCATCGGTGAAGTATTCCGTTCGATGCTGCCGCCGGTTACGGAACTCTCCGCGCAACGCGAAGTTGCATTGACCGCCGCCGGACGCGCGATAGCCGAAGAGCAGAACCAGAACTTTCTCATGGCGGAGAGTGGCGGAGAAGAATCGCGCTTGCTGATTGCCCTCCTCAAGAAAGGCAAGCCGGTCTCGCTTGGCGCGGCGGCAAAGCTTGGAGTTTCGGCGGAGTTGCTGCAGAAGCTGCAGCGGCGCGGCTTGCTCGAAATTCGGGAGATCGTAAAGGGCCGCAAGCGCAAGACACAGCGCATCGTCGCTTGGAAGGGCGAAGGCGCGGGAAAACCAAACGAAGCAGAAAAATTGGAGCGGCTGCGTGCACTGCTGGAAACCGAACGCGGGCCGTTGCCCTTGCCGCAGTTGCTGAAGCTGGCGCATGTTTCGCGTTCTCTTATGGAACGCTTGCTGAGAGAAAACATTCTCACGTCCTGGGAAGAACCGCTCGATGCAGCCGAGGATCCTTTCGATTCTGGCTACGAGCCGCCCGCTCACACGCTGAACCCCGCACAGGAGAGCGCATTTGGTGCGATCCGCGCGCGTTTCGAATTGGGTGAATTTGGCGTGCAGTTGTTGCACGGCGTGACGGGCAGCGGAAAGACGGAAGTCTATTTGCGTGCGGTGCAAGACACGCTCGCGCGCGGCAAGACTGCCATTGTCCTCGTACCGGAAATTGCCCTGACGCTCTGGATGGGTCGCCAGTGTCGCGCGTGGTTTGGCGCACAATTTGAAGGCGTGGTCGTGCTGCATTCCGCGTTGAGCGATGTGGAACGCGCACGCGAATGGTGGCGCGTGCGCCACGGGGAAGCCCGTGTCGTGGTCGGAACCAGATCGGCAGTCTTTGCCCCGCTTGAAAATCTCGGCCTCATCATCGTGGATGAGGAGCAGGAGTCCAGCTATAAGCAGGAAGAGACGCCGCGCTATCACGGGCGAGATGTGGCCACCGTGCGGGCAAAACTGGAAAATGCGCTGGCCCTGCTCGGTTCCGCGACACCGTCGCTGGAAACCTATCACCACGCGCGCGAAGGAAAATACGAATTGCTCACGATTGCTTCCCGTGTTGCGTCGCGACCCTTGCCTTCCGTGGAAATCGTCAGCTTGCGCGATGAATTTCAGCAAACGCACAAGACAAGCCCGATTTCCTCCGCGTTACATGTCGGGATTCAGGAATGTTTGAACGCTGGAACGCAGGCCCTGATTCTCATCAATCGCCGCGGCTATTCGTGGTCGGTTCTGTGTCGAAGCTGCGGCGCTTCCGTGCAATGCGTGAATTGCAGCATTTCCATGACGCATCACAAGAGCCGCAACCGGCTCGAATGTCACTATTGCGGCTCGATTCAGCAGATTCCGAAGCAATGCCCGAAATGCCAGTCGCAATATGTCTATTTTTTCGGCGAAGGTTCCGAGCATCTGGAAGAGCGTCTGCGAAAAGAGTTTCCGCAGGCGCGCGTCGCCCGGCTGGACCGCGACACCGCGCGAACCAAGCGCCAATTCCAGGAAACCCTCGGCGCATTCGCCGTTGGAGCATTGGACATTCTCGTTGGCACGCAGATGCTCGCGAAGGGCCACGATTTTCACCGTGTGACGCTCGTCGGAGTGGTGAGCGCGGATGCTTCGCTCAGCATGCCGGACTTCCGCGCCGCCGAGCGCACATTTCAGTTGCTTACCCAGGTCGCAGGTCGCGCGGGCCGCGGCGAGTTGCCTGGGCGCGTGCTCATCCAAACCTACTATCCCGAACATTACGCAATTCAAGACGCCGTAAACCAGGATTACGCGGCGTTCTTCGATCGCGAGTTGCACTTCCGCCGCGTCATGGCTTACCCGCCATTCACTTCGCTCGCCAACGTCATCATCCGGGATACGAGTCTTGAGAAAGCGATCCTATGGTCGCGCCAACTTTCGGAATATTTCGCTCCCCACAACGACGAGGGCGTTCGCGTGCTTGGGCCGGCGGCGGCTCCGCTCGCCAAACTAAAGAGCGAACATCGTTTTCAATTCTTGTTGAAATCGAAGAGCCGCGCGAAACTCACGCGCCTGCTTTCCGGCGCTCTTGCTTTCTGCGATGCAAAGGAAATTCCGCAGACTGCGGTTCTTGCCGATGTCGATCCGCTTTCCTTGCTTTAGCTTGTTTTCTTCCGAAGCCGCCAAAAGAGATAGACAGGCATGCCTGCAACGAGCAATCCAAGCGCGGCGATAACATGCCGGAATTGCACAGGATCAATCGTCGCGCGGTAAATCGCATTGCCAACGATTGCTATGGAAGCCAGCACAAAAAGAATCGGCGTCCAGGGATAGCCCGGAACGCGATAGGGAAGTACACGCCCGGCATATTTGCGGCGCAACGGAAAAATCGCCGCGCCGGCCAATCCGTAGAAAATCCAGCCCACGAAAATCACGCCTTCCACAAGTTCCGAGAATTCTCCAGCTTGTGTCAGCAATGCAGCGAGCGCGCCCAGGGAAATGACTGCCGCGGCTGGAGTCTTGAATCTCGGGTGCACTTCCGCCAGCTTCTTGAAAAATATTTCGTCCTTGGCCATCGCATAAAAAACTCGCGGGGCTGTGAGCATCACGCTGTTCGTTGAGCTGAAAACAGAAATCAGAATCGTGGCCGCAACGAATTTGCCGGCCCATTCGCCTAGCACGGCCTTTGCGGCGGTCGCTGCAATTGCGTCGGTTGCCGTGGCGGCCGCCGGCCCGATCGCCACGAGATACGCAAGCACCGCAATCAAATACAGCCCGACCAGGAACAGCGAGCCGAGCAAAAACGCTTTCGGAAACGCACGTTCCGGATCCACCACTTCCCCCGCGCTATAGGTTCCGAATTGCCAGCCTTCGTAAGCCCACAGCACGGCAATCATCGCCAAGCCGAAACTCGAAAGCAGGGAAAAACCATGCTGATCCGTCTTCATCGCAGCCAGGATATCTGCGCCGTGGCGTCCAACCGCGAAAAGCGCGGCGCTTAGCACGACCACCAGCCCCGCTTTGATTGCCGTCGTGACATTCTGCAGATCCGCGCTCTTGCGCGTGCCCCAGACATTCACCACAGTCACGACAAGGATCATCAAGATCGAAGTAGCTCTTGCTTCCCACGCCGAAAGTTGCGCAATTTCATTCAGATACTTCGTAAACGCGCGCGCCAGCGCGGCGATCGATCCGCTGGCGATCACCACAAACAAACACCAGCCGTATAAGAACGCCGGCAGCGAGCCAAACCCATCGCGAATATAGCAATAGAGCCCGCCCGCTTCTGGATTTGCCGCGGCCAGCTCCGCATAGGTCAGCGCGCCTAACAACGACAGCCCGCCGCCCACAATCCAAACCAGCAGCGACAGCCCGACCGAGCCGTTCACTTGTCGAAGGATCAGCCCCGGCGTTATGAAAATTCCCGAGCCAATGACGGAGCCAATAAAAAGATAGAGAAGGTCGCGTAGCCGAATCGTGCGGACGAGGTCGGTCATGGGCTCCCGAAGCCGCGCACAAGCACAATCATCGCGCGGTGCCGAGCATCATAACTTCACTGGAAGCGGTTTACAGGGGAAATCTACTGGCCTTCGAGGCCTTGCAACTCCTTGCCGGGCTTGAAACGCACCGCTTTGCCCGGAGGAATATTCACCTCTTCGCCCGTGCGCGGGTTGCGACCGATACCCGTCTTGCGCGGGCGCACGCTGAACACGCCAAACCGCCGCAATTCGATGCGCTGGCCGCGCCCCATGGCGTTCTTCAGCGATTCGAACACGGTTTCCACCGCTTGCTCGGCCTTCACGCGGCTCACCCCGGTGCCTTCGAGTTGCACCAGCACCGCGTTCACAATGTCCAGCTTAATCACGCAATCCTCCGCAACACTGTCGCCAGATGCTAGAGGCACTGGCCCAGGTTGTCAAGACGCCGTGTTGTCAAAATATTGGGGTCTGCAATACACTGGCTGTCTCTTCACACAGGTTTTTTGCACGAAACTTTTTGCATAGTTTGACTCTGCACACTACTCGGAGGCATGGATGTCCGTTAAGCCGGATCGCTGGATTCGCAAGATGGCGCTGGAGCACAAAATGATCGAGCCGTTCACGGATCGCCAGATCCGCGAAGGCGTCATCAGCTATGGAGTTTCCTCCTACGGCTACGACATTCGCGTCGCCGATGAGTTCCAGATTTTCACGAACGTGAATTCCACGATCGTCGACCCGAAACATTTCGATGCCCGTTCGCTCGTCGCCTACAAAGGCGACGTCTGCATCGTGCCGCCGAATTCGTTCGCGCTTGCTCGCTCCGTCGAATACTTCCGCATCCCGCGCAATGTACTGACCATCTGCCTTGGCAAATCCACTTACGCGCGCTGCGGCATCATCGTCAACGTCACGCCGTTCGAACCCGAATGGGAAGGCTTCGTCACGCTCGAAATCAGCAACACCACGCCGCTGCCCGCAAAAATCTACGCCAACGAAGGCCTTTGCCAGGTGCTCTTCTTCGTCTCCGACGAAGACTGCGAAGTCAGCTACAAGGATAAAAAAGGCAAATACCAGTCGCAGCAAGGCATCGTTCTCCCGCGCCTCTGATCCTTTTGTGCCTAACATTTGTAGAAGCCGGGCTTCGGCCCGGCACTCCTTCCGACTTCGTATTAAACAAACAAAATTGATTCGTTCGGAAGCCTTATGCATTTCGCAAGAGTGTGCATCGCCGTCTTTTTGTTCCTCATCTTCGTAATTCCGTGGGCACGATCGGGATCAGGTGATGCTGAATACGTCAGATTGAGATACACTTCGCTCACTCGCTCTTCTGAACCAGTCAATCCTGCGCAGGATAAAGACTGGGCACTCGAACGCCGCTGACGACAACAGACCACACTGGGTACGCGTGAGCAAAGCGACGGGAGCTAAGGAGGGATCCAAATGGAACAGGCCCTTGATGTGCACAGGCTCCATTTCGCGTTCACAATAACCTACCACTATATTTTTCCTCAGCTCACGATGGGGCTGGCCCTGCTGATCCTCTACTTGAAGACGAAGGCCATCCGGACAAATGACGAGCACTACAACAGGGCCGCGCGCTTCTGGGCCCGGATTTTCGGGATCAATTTTGCACTGGGCGTTGTGACGGGAATCCCGATGGAATTCCAGTTTGGCACCAATTGGGCGGAGTTCTCGAAGGTCGCAGGCGGCGTCATTGGGCAGACTTTGGCAATGGAAGGGGTCTTTTCGTTTTTCCTGGAATCCAGCTTCCTCGGCTTGTTTCTGTTCGGTGAGAAACGCTTGGGGCCGATTGGCCACTGGTGGTCCGCATTCTTGGTATGGTTGGGTTCGTGGCTGTCGGGTTACTTTATTGTGGCGACGGACGCTTGGATGCAGCGTCCGATTGGGTATCGACTTGGGGCTCACGGTGAAATTGAATTAGCCAGTTTTTGGGGCCTGGTGCTGAACAAATGGACGCTTTGGCAATACGCGCACACCATGGTGGGGGCCGTGCAGACGGGTTGCTTTGTGATGGCGGCCGTTGGTGCGTTCTATCTGCTGACGAAGAGGGATGAAGCCTACGGCCGGACATTTGTCCGGACGGGCGTGATCATTGGCGTGATTGCCGCGTGCCTGCAACTCTTCCCCACCGGGGACATGCAGGGAAAAATGATTGCGGAGAGCCAGCCGGTGACGCTGGCCGCAATGGAAGGTCTATTCGAGACTCAGACAGGGGCGCCTCTCGCGATTTTGGGCCAGCCGGATGTGCAGAGACGCAAGCTGGACAATCCCTTGCAAGTGCCAAGGATGCTGAGTTTTCTCACCTACCGCCAGTGGAGCGCCAACGTCAAGGGTCTGGAGGATTTTCCCCAAGAACTCTGGCCAGACCGGATCGCGCTGCTCTATTACAGCTATCACGTGATGGTGGGGCTCGGCACAATTTTCATCGCCGTCACGGTGGTGGCCGCGTTTCTGTTATGGCGCAGGAGATTGTATCAATCGAATTGGATGCTCTGGTTGCTGATGATTTCTTTGCCCCTTCCGTATATCGCCAACACCGCGGGGTGGATGACCGCTGAACTTGGGCGCCAGCCTTGGCTCATCTACGGTCTAATGCGCACGGCGCATGGATCGTCGCCACGCGTGGGAGCCGGAAACGCGTGGTTTACGTTGATCGGCTTCATGGGCATGTATACAGTGCTGTCGATCTTGTTTCTATTTCTGGTGTGGCGGGAAATTGAGATTGGGCCGGAGCCAGGCGCGTCGCGGACTGGCGCGGTAGCCCCACAAACAGCGGCTTGAGGGAAGATATGGGAACGATCTGGTTTTGCCTCGTAGCCTTGATGATTGCCATGTATGTATTGCTGGATGGATTTGACCTCGGAGCCGGCGCGATTCATCTGTTGGTGGCGAGGACGGATGAGGAACGGCGGCAAGTGCTGGCGAGCATCGGACCCGTCTGGGATGGAAACGAAGTATGGTTGATCGCGGCCGGCGGAACCTTGTATTTCGCTTTTCCGTCTCTATACGCGAGCGGTTTTAGCGGGTTCTATCTTCCCTTAATGATCGTGCTGTGGCTGCTGATCTTGCGCGGAACGTCCATCGAGTTCCGCAATCACATCAAAAGTGCTGTCTGGGACCCTCTTTGGGATTTTCTTTTTTGCGCTTCGAGCCTGCTGCTCGCGATATTCTTCGGCGCGGCCCTGGCAAACGTGGTTCGCGGCGTGCCCCTCGACTCCAGCGGCTATTTCTTCGAACCCTTGTGGACCAATTTTCGATTGGGGGAGGAGACGGGAATTCTGGACTGGTACACGATCCTTGTGGGCCTCCTGGCACTGTTTGCTTTGGCGATGCACGGCGGATTGTGGATATACAGGAAAACAAGCGGGGCCGTGAGCGACAGGGCGGCAATGCTGGCGCGCCGTGCATGGTGGGCTGTCGTGGCGCTGACCTTGCTCGTGACCTCTGTGACGTTCTTGGTCCAGCCGCAAGTGAAAGAAAACTTCGTCACTTGGCCGTGGGGGATCGTTTTTCCCCTTCTTGCCGTCTCGGGCGCCGCTGGCGTGAAGTTTGAGTTGGCTAGGAAAGACGATCGTAAAGCCTTTCTGGCTTCGTGCCTGTATCTGGCTGGAATGATGGCCAGCGCCGTCTTCGGACTCTACCCGATGGTGCTTCCGGCCCGAAATCCTGTCTATGCGCTGACAGTCGATGGCGCAAAGGCTGGAACGTATGGACTCCGGGTCGGACTCATCTGGTGGTCGATTGGCATGCTTTTGGCTGCTGTCTACTTCACCTTTTTATATCGATCGTTTGCAGGCAAAGTGGCCCTGGATCAGGACTCGCACGGGTACGGCGATTCGTAACCCGCGCATTCCAACGGACTCCACAGCCGGGCTGAGAAAACTTTCCCTCATGTGGCATAGACTTCAGTCTGTGCAGACGTTAGCCACGACGTCGGAGTCTCTCAGTGTAGAGCCGACCCCTTTAGGGCGGCATCTTCGATTTCAACCAGCCGGGCGCGGGTGCCCGGGTTCCGGTGTGTGGAACCCGTGTCTTGGGTTTGACTTTGGGCGGATGGCGAGGAGAATCGGCGACAAATCCAAAACTGGAGCGCTGAAGTAGGAGCGGGTGCACAAACCAAGAAAAACCCGCACCCTGAAAACCGCAGGGTGCCGCACCCGATTCTAACCCAAAAGGTTAGTACCGATATGATATACCATCCGCCCCGCTATGAACCGTTGGATTCAAACCCACAGGTGCTATCCTCCTTCGTGTGCTCAGGGCCAAGAAAAACACAGGTTTCTATGCTCCACCCGCCGTTTTCTCACAACCAATAAGCTTGTGTCCTGTCTTACGGTTGAGTCGCACTGACTCTTATAGGTGATGAAAGAAAGGATCAAAATGAAAGCCATTTTCGTCTGGCTCGCTGTAGCCGCTTTTATAGTGTTAATTGTTCATTTTGCACTTCTATGGCTTGGAATAGACCTACATTTTCATTGGCGAAAATGACCATTGGGGTCCGGTACGTCGGAAGTGTAATGGGCTAGGGGGACGGGAGGCATACAGGGGGAATCGGGACGGGAATCGGGACCGGGAATCGGGACTGGGAATCGGGACAGACGGGACGTTTTCTGATATTTTGTCCTGAGCGATGGCGCGTCTGGCACGTATAGCAGTCGTAAATGTTCCGCATCATGTGGCGTAGCGTGGAAATGCGCAGCAAACCATTTTCTGTCTTAAAAGGTGGTAGCCGCCATAATGCGACGGTAGAGTCCAAGCGGTCGGTGCTTAGCTTTGAGAACTAACACGGCGCTCATCAGAAAATGCACAAGAAACATGGAAACGTCCCGTCAGTCCCCGTCCCCCGCCGTCCCCCGAGTACGTTTTCTTTGCCGGTCGGCGTATTGCATCGCGTGTTACTGGCTCCAACAGCGCATACTCCGCGCTCTACTACTATTTCGCCGATCAACTCGGCTCGACGCGCACCATCACCACAGGCGACGGCAAAAACAACGACGGTTCAAGCCATGTTGCTGGTCAGCTCTGCTACGATCAGGACTACACGCCCTACGGTCAGGAAGTCTTTACTACCACGCAGATGTCGCGCATTCAGACCAGCACCGCCTGCCCAACCAACTACAAATTTACCGGCTACGAGCGCGACCCGGAAACCGGCCTCGACTACGCCTTCGCTCGCTACTACTCCTCCCGCCTCGGCCGCTTCCTCTCCACCGACCCCCTCGGCGGCGCCATCGGCTCCCTCCAATCCCACAACGCCTATTCCTACACGGCAAACAACCCGCTCAATTTTGTCGATCCTTCGGGGATGCACTCCTGCGACGACGACCCGAAAGGAATTAACAATTGCCCGCCCATAATGCGTGGATGGGGCCAAGCCGGTGGCGGCGATTTTAGCGGCTGGAGCTGGTTTGACTTTTTTGATGTGGACGTCGAGGGCAATTGGTTCATGATCAGAGGCGCTTGGCAGTTCTTTCTGTTGTTCGGCACTGGCGCCTCATCTGAACTCCGCCTTCAGGTAGATACCGACTGCGTCTTGGCAAACGGCGTTCGAAACATCAGGTACGGTTTGGTTGACCAATCCGGACATGTTGTTAACAACTATTACGTAACCGAACATCAAACCGATACGTCTCTAGCGAGTTCCGCTGCCGGGCCGGGGACATCTGTCGATCCCCCAGGACCCTACCCTGTGAAGACTCCGTTTAGTTCGGGCTTCAACGATTTTGTCGGAGGTGCCGGAACCCATAATTCGAAACAAACCTTCACCGTATCGCTGAGTCCGCCAGGAAATGGCGTAAAGGGCGTACCCGTCACCGTGCGAGGCCTAGATGGCCACGACTACGGCGAACTAGGCATTTATATCGATGGAGGGAAAGTCTTCGTGAACGGTAAGCAGTCAGACAAGATCTGCAACTGAGGAGAGCGAAATGCGAAGGTACGCTAATTCGTTGTTTGTGCTAACGCTTATCCTGATTCTTGTCGCCATCACTGGACTACGGATACGCAAAAAAGACAAGCAGGCTAGGGCATTTCTTTCAGAATTCACAAGTCTCCCACTTGGTCAGGCAAGTTTCGAAGATGCATCTAGGTTACGAAATCGTTATGCTGGATATCCTTGGTCTCCGCCGACGGATGGATCGGTATGCACGCCGACAAGATGCCACTTCAAATTTGTGTTCGATAATGGACTCCTACACTTTATTCCAGCACACGGCCACATAGTCCTTACCGGTGGAATCACGATCGAGAGTAATCGTGTTACCGCCAAGGAACTGGAGTACGAAGCGGATTCAACGACGAACATTCTGTTTCTCTATGTGATGTCGGAAAACATAGCGGATAAGGTGAAAGGTTTTCACTCTCAAAGACTGAAGGTGGACGCTAATGAAGTGCCACATGTCCTTCAGGTTTCGTTGGGCAACCTCGCCACGAGCGAGCAAAGAAGCGCAGCATACAATTTGGATCTGACGTGTCTGACGGCTTTGCGAGACTGTACCAGTCCTGACCACTTTTATCCCTACGGGTGGAGACAGTGGCAGTAAGGACGGAACGACGGACTGATTAGATGAGGACCTGATTGGATGAAGGCGTCGGCTCCTAGGTCCGAGTAAACTTGGGCAGTTTGCTTATCGGACGCTCACAGGAGACGGAGCAATCGTCGCCCGGGTGCAGTCGGTTCCGAATTACAATCTGATTGGACTGGACATCCGAAGCTCGCTGAGCGCCGATGCGCCGAACGCAAGCCTGTCGATGTCCTATAACGGCACGAATTCTTACGACTACTTCTCTTCTCGCCTGACAACCGGTGCGAGCACCGTGCAGCAATCAGGTGTCCAAAATGTTCTGTGGCCCGTTTGGTTCAAGGTCACGCGAAGCGGGAATACGTTCACTGGCTACTATTCCTATGACGGTGAGGTCTGGAGCCAGCTTGGAACAAGCGTTACCATCACCATGGGTTCAACCGCGTACGCGGGTTTGTTCGTTAGTGGTGGCGGTGGGTGGAGCCTTTCCTCAGGAAGTTTCGATGACGTTCAGGTCACTTCCACGAGCGCGCCGGGACCAATAATCTCCGGGATTTCCGCGACGACGGGTTCTGTCGGCGCCTCCGTTAACGTTTGGGGTTCGGGATTTGGCGCATCACAAATGAACAGCGCGGTTTTGGTGAACGGTACGGCTGCAACCGTAAGCAGCTGGAGCGCGACTTCGGAGAATCGGGACAGACGGGACGTTTTCCAAGATTCGATTTTTGGGACTAGGCGGACAGACGGGACGTACACCATCTTCTCATTCGAATTAACATCTACGCCAACATAATTGCCTTGACAACAAGCGAATCCTGCGATATACTGGCTTCCTTAATTTCGCAACGGCTTGACCGCCTGCTTGCCCCTTGTTTCACCAGGGGCTGGCCGCTCTTTGACAACCCTATTTGCCATTTTAGATGGTCTCAGCTTGGCCCTTTAACCTTCAACTCTAAACTCTCAACGACTCCCCTAACCCCCTTTAGAATCAACACATGCAGATTTGATAGAAAACAAAGGACT
>JAFDVY010000091.1 GCA_018268785.1 Acidobacteriota bacterium
TTTGATAGAAAACAAAGGACTTTAACTACCTTTAGAATCAACACATACGCAAAACCCCCTAGGGGGTGCGGGTGCTATCCTAGTCATGTTCTTGATAGTTTCCGCTTCGCGAGGAAACGCATTTTGCCGCTGATCGCGTCTCACCTTTCCATGAGCCGGGCCCCTTTTCGCTCAACGCCGCTTCTTCGCATCGCCATGTTTTTTCTCTTCGTTCTGGCGGTTCCGCTCTGTTCTCTTGCGCAGGCCGTTTCTCTGAGTCCGCAGGCAGACGAGTTGCAAAGCCGCATTGAAGTCGCCGCCGCAGCCAGGCAATCGAGCGATCCGCAGTCCGTCGTCGCCGCCAACGTAAAGGTTCTTGCTCTTGCCCTTCGGCGCCTCGCCAACATCCGCGTTGCCCAAACTGCGTTTCCTCAGGCGGAAGAACTGTACCGCCGTTCTCTCGTTTGGGAAGACGCCGCGGAAACGCACGTCGGCCTCGCCATCTGCGCCCTCTATGAAAATCGTGCCGACGATTCTTTAATCGAAGCGTCCAAAGCGCTCCTGCTGGATCCAAACAGCGCGCGCGCCTGGAACATTCAGGGAAAAGCCTGGATGAAAAAACGCAACTACGCCAAAGCCGCCGAATCTCTCCAGAATTCCGTGCAGATCCATCCCGAATTTGAATCCGCCTACGCCCTCGGCGTCTCGTTGCTTTCCATCGGCGACGCCGGCGGCAAGCAAAAAGCCGCCCAGGTTTTCGACAATATCGTCGCTTCTGTTGGCGACTCCGGCTCGCTTCGCGTTTTGTTTGGCCGCGCCTACCGCGATGCGGAAATGCAGGACGATTCTATTCGTGAGCTTCGCAAAGCCGTCGCGCTCGACACCAGAACCCCCCACGCTCACTATTTTCTCGGCCTTTCCCTGCTCTGGAAAAATGAGTGGACGGACACGCCGGAAATCATCAACGAATTCAAAACCGAATTGCAGAACTATCCAAAGGATTTTCTCGGGAACTATTTTCTCGGCTATCTCTACTCCAACGATCGCAAATATGACGAAGCGAATCGCTATCTAGCCGAAGCCACGAAAATTGACGCTTCCTGGCCCGAGCCGTGGCTCTTTCTCGGCTTGAACGCATACGCACAGGGAGACAACGCGACCGCAGAAAAGCATCTTCGCAAATGTATTGAACTCACAGGAAAAGACGAAGCCCGCGGCAACTACCAGGTTCGCCGCGCCTATATCACGCTCGGCAGAATTCTCTCTTCCTCAGGCCGAGCCGCCGAAGCCGCGCCATTCCTTGAAAAAGCGCGAGAGTTTCAAAAGCGGTCGCTGTCGGAAGCACAGCAAATCGTTGCCGGCAAAGCCGCCGACGAAGGCTCCGCCTCCACCGCCGCTGTTGTTGCGCTCCTGAACAAAAAGGAAGACCAGCCCATCGCGCCCTCCTCGGATTCCGTAGATCCATACGCCGCCGCCAGCGCCGAAAGCCTCGCTCGCGCCGGCCTTTCAAGTGAAAAAACAAAAGCTGCACAGACGGAAGAAAAGCAACTTCGGCAAATTCTTGGCGCCAGCTACGGAGACATCGCCACATCCGAAGCGATTCGCAGGGATTACGCTTCGGCTCTTGTCCACTTTCAGGACGCGGAACGCTGGGATCCCGCAACACCGGGAATTATGCGGAATCTCGGCGCTACTGCCTTTCGCGTTCAGAATTATTCGGAGTGTGTCCGCGCTCTCGCACAGGTGCTTGCCGCAAATCCTTCCGACAATGCCGCGCGAGCCATGCTCGGCTCTGCTTACTACGCGCAAGACAATTACCGCGAGGCGGTAAATACAATTTCCCCGCTCGGAGAGCGCGCCGTTCACGACACGGCGCTTGGCTACGCCTGGGCCGCTTCGCTCGCCCGTCTCGGGGAACTCGCGCCAGCCACAAAAATTCTCGCCGAGCATGAAGAGTCCGATCTTCCCCTGGACAACATCATGCTTGTCGGCCAGCTCTGGCTCGATATGTCCGACTATGAACATGCTGTCGCGGCGTTTCATCGTGCGCTGGACAAAGATCCATCGCTTGCTCGGGCGCACTATCTTGCCGGAATCGCTCAGCTCCACTGGGCGCATGAAAATGAAGCGATCACCGAATTCAACGCAGCGCTAAAACTTGTTCCCGACGATCCCGATGCGAAAATCGGTATGGGTTACATCCTGATGCAGCAGGCGAAATCCGCTGAAGCCATCGAATTGTTCCGTTCTGTCATCGCGACCCATCCGGAAAACGGCAACGCGCACTATCAATTGGGAAAATTGTTGCTGGACGCCGGCGATACCCGCGAAGCAGTGCAGCATCTGGAAGCTGCCGCACGCGAAATGCCGCAGCGCGACTACGTTCACTACCAGCTTCAAGTTGCCTATCGAAAAAACTCGCGCATCGCCGATGCGAATCGCGAACTGCAGATTTACAAGGAATTAAAAGCAAGGAACCGCGAAGCCACGATTCCCAGACCGCTGGAGCGCCCGTGACTCGTACTCTCTCTTTATTCCGCGCCATTTCACTTTTTCTGCTCTCGGTGCAGATCGCGGCCGCCCAGGAAGCGCATCCCGCTCCGCCGCCTCCTCCGCCCGGGGCAAGAACGGTGAAGTGCGCGAATCGCCCGATCCCACAGTTCACGGACATCACGGAAAAAGCGGGAATCAAATTCAGCCACGTTTCTTCTCCAGACAGCAAATACGTCGTCGAGTCCATGAGCGGCGGAGTGCTTCTGATCGACTACGACCGCGACGGCTATCCCGACATCTATTTCACCAATGCGCCGACCGTTGCCATGGCGATTAAGGGAGAAAAGGCGCGCGGAGCTTTGTATCACAACAACCACGACGGAACGTTTACGGATGTTACCGAAAAAGCCGGACTCGCGGCTCCCTGTTTCGCCATGGGTGGCGCGGTGGGCGACTACAACAACGATGGGTGGCCGGATCTTTACCTGACGTGTCTCGGCGGAAACAAATTGTTCAAAAACAACGGCAACGGAACGTTCACGGACGTGACAAAACAAGCCGGTGTGGAGGACGGGCGCTGGTCGACCGGGGCCGCCTTCGGAGATTACGACGGCGACGGAAATTTGGATTTGATGGTGACGAATTACGTGGATTTCCATTGGAACGATTTGCCGGGATTCGGTTCCGCGCCGAACTGCAAATACCGCGGGATGGATGTGCAGTGCGGTCCGCGCGGGTTGAAGGGCGCTGGCGATGCCCTGTTCCACAACAACGGAGACGGAACGTTCACGGATGTAGCGAAACAGGCAGGCGTGAATGATCCGAGCGGATATTACGGAATGTCCGTGATTTTTTCGGACTTCAACAACGTTGGGCGGCCGGATATTTACGTGGCCAACGATTCAACTCCGAAATTTCTCTACAAAAATCTGGGCTACGGAAAATTTCAGGAGATCGGGCTGGAATCGGGGACAGCAGTAAGCGAAGACGGCTCCGAGCAGGCTTCGATGGGAATTGCTGTCGGCGATTATCTGCATACGGGGCGACAATCGCTTTTTGTGACGAATTTTTCGGATGAGTACAGCGATCTTTACCGCAACGATGGAGATTGGAATTTCAACGATGTCTCGTACAAGTCCGGAGTTGCTCTGCCCTCGCTGCCTTATGTGAAGTGGGGAACGGTGTTTTTTGACGCGGACAACGATGGATGGCTCGATCTGGTCGTTGTGGGCGGGCATGTTTATCCGCAGGTGGACACGCTCCCTTCTGGAGCTCGCTACAAGGAGCCGAAAGTCCTGCAACTCAACCAAAAGGACGGAACGTTTTGCGATGCGAGCGAACAGGCGGGGCCCGCGTTCCAGATTCCGCGCGTGTCGCGCGGCGTCGCTGCTGGAGATTTATTCAACACTGGCAACGTGGATTTGGTGATCGAAGATCTGGCCGGCGCTCCCATGATTTTGAAGAACAATGGAGTCCCGGGAAAACATTGGGTGAGTTTTGAGTTGCAGGGAACGAAGAGCAACCGGCTGGCAATCGGGGCGCGCGTGAAAATTGTTGCGGGCGGAATGACGCAAACGGAAGAGATTCACAGCGGGGGAAGCTATCTTTCGCAGAACGATTTGCGAGTGCATTTTGGATTGAACACGGCGACGAAAATTGAGAGCGTGGAAATCCGCTGGCCGGGCGGCAAGACCGAACAACTGAAAAATCTGGACGCGGACAAATATTATGCGGTTCTGGAAGGACAAGGGATTGTTCCCGCTGAAAAAATCCGTCCAACCGCGGCCAGCCCAAAGTAGAACGGGGCGAATGCAGCGAATTATGGTTGCTGCTGTTGATTTGAAGAAGATTTGCGGGAAAGTCCGGGCGTTAATTTTCGAATGACGAATTCCTGAAAGAGATTGGCGCCGGCGCTTTCGCCGATGCGTATGAGAGCGGTTTCGATGGTGAGCATGGCGCCATTGCGGTCGCTCGCCGGATAGTAAAGATTGGAAATTCCGCCCGTCGCGAAACTGCCGATGATATTGGAGTAGTTCGGCTCCCAGCGTTTGTTGTCGCCGCGAGCCATCACGGAACTGGCGATGGCATGAACGATGCGGGAGCGCGTCGATCCGGTTCCCTGATACAAGTAGCGCGGATCTTGTTTGAAAACCGCGGGGAGAATCGCGCTGCCCAGGAATGTGCTTATGGCAACGTCGGCGTAGGTCGAGCCGAAACGCTTTCCATAACCTTGCGCGCCCTGGCCGTAGCCACTAAAGCTGTTGTTCGCCTGTTCGATTCCTGAAACGAAAGCGACGCCCGCGATAGTGAGCGGATCGGTATTGGATTTCCACGCGAGGCTCATTTTTTGCCGCGTGTTCATCGGCGCTGGATCTTTTTCATAGCTGACATAGAAATTCGGAATGAGGCCGAAGATCCGCTGCTTTTCCTGTTCCTTGATTTCGGTTTCGGCAATTTCGACTTCGGAGACAGAGACGTGAACTTCCATCGTTTCCGTGGCGAGCGAAAGCTGCGTTTGCGGAAGGGAAAGAGCCTCGCCGGATTTCAGAATTCCCGAGATGGTTTTTGGGGCGAAGCCATCTTCGACGAACATGATTTCGAATGGACCTGGAGGGACGTTTGCGAAGGAGTAGAGGCCATCGTCGTTGGTTTGATCCTCTTGGGGCGCCGATTGGCCGGGATGAGTAAGTTTGACGATAGCGGCGGAAACGAACGTACCTGTTTGATCGATGACTTGGCCAGAGATGGAGCCTGGAATCTGCGGAACGGCAGATTGAAGTGCGCCGGATTCCGATGTGGAAGTGGTTTGTTGCTCTTGGGAGACCGCAGAACAAATGCAGATATACCCAAGAAGCATGAATCCACAGGTGATACGAGGCAGCGCTTTGGTGAACGGGGACATGGAAGCGACGCAGCGGCTCCTATAAAAGTCTATACCGTTAGATGCATCCCGATTGGAGCTGCAAGCTCACAATTTAGGGGGTTGTGAAGAACAAGTTACGGAACGAGAGGACAGGGTCCCCGGCCGTGAACTAGTTGGAAGTGGGTGCGTTTCAAAGAGTTGCCCCGGTGTGAGACCTGCCTGCAGATTGCTAGTTCACGGTGAAACGCACGGGCTGAACGGAGGCGCGAGCAAGAGGATTGTAATAGTCGTAGAGGACGGATGCGGCCGATTGATGCTTGAGGTGAAGAAACACTAGTTGGATGGGGCGGTTGTGACGGGAGTAAGAGGCTCGATTTTTGTTTTTGGAAAATAGTGGGTGAGAATTTCGTGGAAGTCTGATGATTGTGCAGCCAGGAAGGCGGCGCCGCGCTGGCAAAGACCGATGCCATCGCCCTGGCCGGTTCCTTCGAGGACGACTTTTCCGTTTTCCATGCGGGCCACGAAGTTATTGCTTGGGACGGAGTTCCAGCCGAGTTTGCGGCAGATTGCCAGGCGACCGTTTTCTCCCATTGCGGGGAGGAGGGCAGCGTCTTCCTCGGAGAGCGCGCGCGTCCACCGAACGGGATCTTTTTCACACGCATCACACGCGACAGAAAAATACGGATAGGCAGCTTGCGGGAGACCGAGCTCCTGCGGTGTGCGGGTGCGGCCGCCACAACTGCGCGTGAACATGGTCGCGACGGGGCGGCCTTCGAATGTCAGGATGAGTCCTTGAGTTGCGGCGGCAGCTTGCGCAGCCGGACTGCCGGACGACGGCGGTTCCCGTAGAACCTGACAGTGGGTGAGATCACAGAAATCGAAATTCTTGTGGCGGCCGAGATTTGCAAAAAGGTAGGAACGACTGACGACGGCTTGTGCTTTAAGGGCTTCGAGCGGGGTGCCTGAAGTTGTTTCCGCCTGGACGGTGGAGGCAACGGCAAGTTCGAGATCCATGGTGATCACTGGGACGAGTTCGTTGTTTCTGGTTTTTATTTCAAGGATACCTTCGTAGCGGCGGCTTAGTTTTCCCGGGACAGTAAGAATAAAGCTTGTGGCTTGTTGATTGCGGCTCGTTGCGCGGAGATTGTCCGCTTCGATTTCTTTACCACAACCGGAGATGAGCAATTTAGTTTCTTTGCGAATGGAAAGTGAACTGCAGGCCGAGCGAGGCTGCAGGAAGAAGCGATGACCGTTTGCGATGGCGAGGAGTGGCGAATTGGCGCTAACTGCAAGAGTGAGCTGCCGAGAGTGGAAAATGCCGAGGACCCCAATGCGGACAGTGTGAGGTAGCGTTTGCGCTGAAAGCGGAAGAGCAAAAAGAAAAAACGCGATGCAGAGGCAACGCAAGGATTATTGCTCCATTTGACGAAGGAGTTTGCCGACAAGCTCGGCCGCGGCCGCTCCTGTGACGCTGTGCTCGCGAACGAGGAGAACGATTTCGGGGGCGTCCGCGGGCAACAGAACAAGTGTAAATCCGTCGGCGGGAGCCCAGGGAATGTGAGTGCAGGGAGCCGTGCCAGTCTTGACGAGCGCCTTGGTGTGGGTGAGATGGTGGCCAACGGATATACCAGTGCCGCGCAGAGCGGATTGACGCATTCCCTGGAGAATTTCCGAGACGCCGGGGTGATCTTTGCGGCGTTGCAGTTCGACGTATGCCTGCGCCATGCGAAGAGGCGAAATTTGCCAGCGGTCACCGAGACCTGCAAAAGTCTGCGATTCGGAATTTTCGCCTGGGGATTCGATGTGGAAGTCATGCGCGACCTGAGCGATCTGTTCGGCAGAAACGCTTTGAGCGAGTTGGCGGAAATATGCGTTGCAGGAGACTGAGATTGCGGAGGTGAGGTCGAGCGTGCCGTGCGGGCGATCCTGCCAGCAGGCGCCGGCTTTTCCCTTACATTCGAGCTTCGGATATTTGAAATTGTGCGCTGATGCGTAAGCCAGGGCCGTAAAAGGCTTTACGAGCGAACCGAGCGGGATGGGCTTTTCGTAGTCTTTCCAGTGATGTGCGAGAAGAATTCCAGCGCTTGCATCAAGAAGCAGAAAAGATGCATTGGTCTTTGGAAAATCGCGTTCGAGGATCTTGACGGCGGATTGGGCGAAGAGAGTAGGAGACGCTGATTGGGCCGGCAAATTCCTCGCCAGAGTCAGGAAAGCTAGAAGCAAAGACAGTAGTATTTTTAGCGGGCCCATTCGTAGGTGACTGTTTGCGTTTGGCGGTCGGCAGCGTCGCGAACCAGGATTTTCTGCGATGCGACATTTTCCAGGGCAAAACTAAGGCTCGCCACGTTTTCAGAGAAGAAGTCAGGCGAACCGTAGGATTGAGCGCCCACGCTGAGGAATTTGGCCAGCGATGCGAAATTCTCGCGCTCGCTCTGGTGACTGAAGCCCGCTGCATACGCGGCTGAGGAAGCGGACTGCTTCTGATTCAGGTTCGCGAGGATCGCAGACAGAAGCGCGGGGTCGTCGGAAATTATCAAATATTTGCCGCGAACAGCAACGGCGAGAGACCAGAGACCGTCAAGGACGCCGTAGCCAGACGCGGACTTCCAACTTACGCCGAGCTCGCCGGAAGTGAGGCCCGGGCGCACGAAGTCAGAAAGGGCGGCGCGGACTTCCTGTTCGTTCCAATTGGCTTCGGAGGAAAAAGCGATCACAGAGTGAATTCGAACGAAGACACCGGCAGAATCGCGCTGCGTTTCCTGAAACTGGAGTTGAGCCAGAACTTTGTGTTGCGAAAGAATCGTCTCGAGACCTTTTTGATTTTCTGATGAAGCCGGATTTTGAGAAGGGGCTTCCTCTATGCGCGTTTCGAGGTCAGAGATCGATCCCGTTTCGCCGCTTCCGAGAGACACCTGCGGCGCGAGTTTCTGCACACCGGCAGGCCCGAGATGGGGCGCCAGGATTTTGACCGTCAACAGATTTAGGCTGTCCTTGGGTGCCGGATTGGCTTTTGCTTCGTAAACACCCGTGTTTTGCGGGACGAATCGCAGCAAATCGGCGACAGCTGCCGAGTCTTGGTTTGCTGAAGCATCTTGAGAAGCGGCGGTTTTCTTGAACAGGAGACGCTCTTCACGATATTCGCTGCCGGAGCGCGTGAGATCGGAGATCGCGGAACTATATTGCTTCATGTCCGTGACGTTGCGCTGAATCCAGTACGAACGGAAGTAAGGAGTGGGGACGATTTTTTCGAGATTCAGAATCATGCGGAGATCGCCAGGGACACCGGAAGCCGCGACTGGGCGCTGCCACCAGGCTTCCTCTTCGATGGAATGGCCGCTGCCGTTGTTCGCGATGAGCTGCAGCGCGCCAGCCATCAGGTCTTGCCGCGTGGCGAGCAGAAGGTAATCGCCGGTTTGTGCGAAGGCGACTTCGCGGCCGGATTCCGCGTCGGCCCGATAGAAGAAATTGACGCCGGCAGCGGTGCGCGTTTCGAATTGTGAGCGAGACTGCCACAACGGCGATTGGGCGGCGCTGGCTGAAGAAATACGCGTGACGTAAAGAAACTCCAGCTTGCCGATATCATAGAGCGCGAGAGCGGATTGTTTGCCCGCTACCTGATGAAGGATCAAATCGTCTGCCGGAAGTCCGGCAGCCTTTGAGAATTGCTCTCCGGCCTCTTGCAACCTGAGCAAGAGACGCGATTGCGAAAAAACACCGTAGTTCTTGCTCTTAACCCAAGAGGCTTTTTCAGAGGACTTATCCCAGTCCGAAAGAAGCGAAGAAAAATCCTTGGCCTGCAGATAGAGAAGAGCACCGGGCGGAACGTAACGAGAGAGGGATGGAGCGGGCGGCAAGGCGGCTTGATAAGCGCCCCAGCCGACTGCAACCAGGCATACAGCGAGCAAAGCGGTTTGGATGATTCGTTTCATGGCATTTCCTCTTGCGCTGCCGGCTTTTTCGCTCCTGCAACGAGCCGCGGGCGGACGATGCGGTCTTGTTCGAGTTCGGCGTGGAGAAGCGGCGCCCTGGCGGTGTTTTGACGCTGCCGGCGAAGCTCCGCTCTGGCCTGCCGTAATTGGGCGGAAATGCGTTTTCTCCCGGCGGGAGATTTATCAAGTTTGGCTGCGAGCTGAAGGAAATTGATCGCTTCGTTCAGGCGATCCAAGCGCAAATAGGCCAAGCCGATGGCATGGGCGGTCTGTGCCTGGATTAAGGGCAAGCCGATGCGAGTTGATGAAGAGTCTTCCTCTGTGTCGTCATCGGATGGTTGATCGGCTGCGAGGAGATCTTCGTCACTCGAGGAGTCCACGGCGGGTTGTCTTGAGAGCTGACCGCTTAGAATGTCCTGAATCGCCGCGAGCGCGAGTTCATCTTCGGCAATAGAAACGGCCGCGCGGAAGAATGGCAAGCGTCCTTCCTCTCGAAATGGCTGGTCAGCAATGGCTTTTGCGAGAATTTGCATTTTTTCGCGCTGGGTTGCGGCATTTTCCGCAGCGGCCAATCTAGCCGAATAGAAGAACGGCTGATCAGAAGCGGACGGCGCAATATGCCTTGCGCCCGAGGCGATAAGTTGAAGTTCGGAGCTGCCGAGATCTTCGGAATGAGGGAGAGTGGCCAACACATTGGCTGCTTGCACACGAATCCCATACGCATTTTGCTTGGCTGTCGCAATCGTTGTGAGCTCCGCGGCGAGTGCGTCTTTCGATTGCGCGGAGGCGAGGCGCGCTTTTGCGAGCCGAAGGCGCACTTGGGAATCCCAAGGCGTCGCTTTTGACAGCGGTTCAAGAAAAACGAGCGCTTCACTGAAGCGGTTTGTTTTTTCGAGCAGGGCCGCGGCTGAATCCTCATTCTGGTATTGGTCGTCGAGGGCGAGGACCAGCCGTTTCAACAGAGACATTGCCCCTTCCGTATCGCCATCGGCCAGACGAATTTCCGCCAAGCCGAGGAAATTTGCGGCCAGAAGCTGATGTGTCTCGAGAGCCTGGGAAAAGACATATTCGAGGATTTTTCTGGCGGATTGTTTGTCGCCGGAATCAAAAATCTGACGAGCGGCCTTGCGCAATTGCTCCGCGGGCGGAGCAGTTTGCGGATCGTTTTTGTAAGAGTCCAAAACAGAGTCGAGCGTGCCAAGCTGCGCGGCGCATTGCATCTCGAGGGGAACAAGGTTGTTGGCTTCGTTCGGAGGAGATTCTTTCCGCAAAGTTGCCAGCAATTCGTTCGCTTGCGCGTATTGTTTGGTTTCGATCAGATACTTGATCCAATTGGTCCGCCAAAAACGCAGGGTGGCCGCTCCAGTTTCAGCTTCCAACCCTTGGGACTGTGCGGCGTTTGCCTGCAATCCTTCCAGAATTCTCTGGAAAATCGGGGCGCGATTTGCGACGGGTATCCAGGAAATCGTGGCGATGTCCTGCAGGACGAGCACGGGATCGGGGGCGGAGGAAGAGACGTCGAGCAACCAGGCCGTGGCAGCAGCGGGATCTTTCTGGGCGGCATAGCCACTGTGCAAGACAGCGTTGGAGCGATAGTTTCCGTTGGTATGCAGATAGGCGCGGACGACCTGATCCATTTGCGGCTTCAGTTCGGTGTAGAGTCCGCGCGAATGAATATGATCGCAAGCAGCGCCAAAATCGGACCAGAAACTTTCCGGCAGGCGGGATGTGTTCACCTGATTTAGCTGCGCAGAAAAAAAGAGTTTCCATTGAGCAATGGCTTCGGAGCGGTTCTTTTCCTTGAAATAAGCGACCGCAAGGCGGTCGTGAACATCAGCGCGGCCGGGCTGAAGTTCAAGGGTGTAGTGAAATTGCTCGATTGCTTTCTGCGAGTTGCCCCGCTCGAGATAGTAATCGCCCAGAGTTAGATAAGCTTCCGAAGAAGTTGGGGTGTGTTCAAGGCCGGCCACCAGAAAATCGTCAGGGGCGCCTTGTTTGATGCGATCAAGGTATTCGCCATAGCGAGAAGCGTAGTAGAACCAGATGTCGCCGGCGAGTTGCTTGTTGCGGTCGACCGGTTTGCCGATTCGCTCTCCGATGGTTTGATCGCCCAGTGCGTCTGTAAAGGAAGCGTTCACGGCGGGACTCGTTTCAAGAAAATAGAGACCGACAAGAGAAGTGTACGATTTCTCCCAAATGGGAGGTTTGGTGCGACTCCGTGCGGCAACAGCCTGCTGTGCCAGATCGGCGTCACCGTTTGTAATTGCGAAATCGGCTGCGGCTTGTCCGTACGCGGTCCAGGCACTAGCCACACGCACCAGTTGCAGAGGATCTTTTTTCAGAAGCAGGCCATACCATCTGGTGAGAGATTCTTGCGCAAGATTCAGCGGACCAATCGTGGAAAGGATTCGAAGTTCATTGTCTGAGTCGTTCGCCGACCGATACGCCTGAGCCGCCATGAGAAGAACGCCCGCGTGTTGTTCCGGAGCTGCGTGCGTGTTGACCTGCTCGAGCTGAGCGCCAAGTTCAGCGAATTTCAAGCGCTGGCGCTGCAAGCGGTCCAGTTCGGTTATTTGGCTGTGCCAAGCGCTCGATCTGGGCGAACTGGCAAAGAGAATATCGAAGCGCCATTTGGCTTCGAGCTCCGCCAGCCCTGCGGCACGGACGAGCGGAACGACGAATTCCTCTGCTTGAATATCTGACAATTGCGCGCGAAAGGTTTTTGCAAAGTCAGAGAATGCCACTTTTTCTTCTGGAGTGAAATAACGGGCGACAGTTGTACCCATTTCCGTCAGGGCAGAGCGCATCCCGGCGAGTGCAGTTTGCTGACGAGTGGCCAATAAGTGTTGGCGCCATTCCCTGTCGGTTGTGGCGGAGATTCCCTGCCTGGCGACTTGTTCTTTCAGAACGGGCAACGCATTCGAGGCAGATTGCAGGGCGGTAGTTAGCGTGACGGTCGCCTCACGGAATTTACGCTGGCGAGTGAGAATTCTTGCGTAGAGTTGCGCGCCTTCGTGGTTTTCCGGAGTTGCAAGCAATTCGCCACCGGCAATTTTCAGACCTTGTTCGGCGAAGGATTGCGCCTGCGACAACATTCCCCAGGTTTCAAGGCGCGAGGCGACTTTGAAATAATTTGCGGCGCGCTCCGGAGCGGGATCGATCAAGGCGGTTTTTAGTGCTGCGACTGCGTCCGTGGTTCGTCCCTGGCGAGCGCGGAGTTCTGCGAGCTTCTCCAACCACTTCGGATCTTTGTAGGTGAGTTGATAGAGGCGCTCGTAGTCGGCCGCTGCATCGTCGAAGCGTTGCAGGCGCTCCTCGATGCCGGCACGCGCGGAACGAAGGTCGACGCGGTCTGGACGAATCGCCAGAGCCTTGCCGTAAGAATCGATGGATGCGGCGAAATCTTCCTGTGCGCTTTGCACCCTGGCGAGGGCCATGGGCCAACGATAGTCCCGCGGAGATTGCTGGACCGTCTTTGTGTAGAAATCCACAAGCTGTTTTTCACGTTGATAGCGAACGGCGTACAGGGCGGCTTCCGAGGTTAGAGACTCGTCTTCCGGAAAGTTGTTGATGAGTTCGATGTATTGGTCGATTGCGCCGGGATAGTCCTTGAGTTGCGTAAGGGCGGGGACCAAGCCGCGGCGAAGTGCGGAGATGCGCGTTTTGCGTTCGTCGGTTGCGAAAGGCGCATCGTGAAAGAGCGCGATTTTGCCGAGATAGAACTGCTTCAGACCCTGTGGATCGCCAGCTTGTGCGTAGGTGTCCGCCATCGCGGCGAGATAGCTGCTGTCGTAAGGAGAATCCTTGAGAAGAGAGTCCAAGAGACCGCGAGCCTGGGCAAAATCCTTTGCATCGGTCGATTTGCGAGCGGCTTCGAACGTGAATTGTTTGCCGAGCCCGGGATAGGCGTCTTTTGAGGCTTGGCGAAGAACGGCGATTGCTTGCGCGTATTGCTTGGTGCGCCAGTAGAAATCGACGGTGGAGCGGACTACGCCGAGGATTTTGGGATTCGAATGATAAAGCGCTTCGATATTTCGCTGTGCGGAAGGGAGATCTTTTTTCGCTTCGTAGAAGCGGACAAGCGCATAGCGAAGCTGGAGGCGAGTGACGGGATCGTTCGCAAGATCGGCTTGCTTTTCGAGGGCTTTTTCGCGAACAGATTCGAGCGACCGTTGCTGCGCCATGGATTCCAGTTCGGCGGCTTGTTCGATAGTGGTTACGCGGTCTAGGGCGGATGCGAGGAATGCCATCAAGTCCTGCTTGCGATTTTGCGTTTCCAGGACGCGGACACGCAGATTGATTGCCGCTTGAGAAAAAGCGGTATCCGCCGCGAGTTTTTGCGTTTCGTTGTTTATGGCGTCGCGTAATTTGGGGCGACGCGCGAGTTCGAGAAGGCGCGTACTGGCAGGGGAATCGATACCAGATGCCAGTGCCGCAACGGAGTATTCGTGAATTGCGCGAGTGTAGTCGCGGTTCGTTTCGAAGATTGCGCCTTCTTCGTAACCAAAGAGAGCCTGATTGCCGAGCTTCTTGCGGCCTTCGTCGAGGAGTCGCAAGGCGTTGTCAAAATCGTAGTAATC
>JAFDVY010000092.1 GCA_018268785.1 Acidobacteriota bacterium
AGACGACGCGCGCTTCGATCTCCACCTGCTGGGACTTGCGGTCCAGTTGGTGAAGCAAGTTGTCAATCGTCGGAATGACCGACGGAATATCCCGAATGATCAGTTGGTTCGAACGTTCGTCGGCAAGAATTTCACCGCGTGACGTCAGGAAGCGCTTCAGCGTTCCCACGAGGGAACTCGCCTTGCTGTAGCTCAGCACGCGAGTAAAGGTAACCGGAGGTATCGCGTCGGACTGTGCTTTCTCCAGGTCGCGAACCGATTCCGCTTCCTTCTTCAGGGTCTCATGCGTCGCAATGCGCAGCACATTTCCGTTGAGTTGTTTATCGAGGCCGTTGTTGAGCAGCACGATGTCCAGAGCCTGATCCCAAGGCACTTCGTCGAGCACGATCGTCAGCGTTCCCTTCACCGCCGGATCCAGAACAACATTCAATCCGCTGATCTCGTGAATCAGGCGGAAGAAGTCGCGCAGATCCACGTCCTTCAGGTTCACTGAAATCGGTTCTCCCGTATATTTCGCGGGAGTTGCCGCCTGCGACGCCGTGGAGCCTGCAACTGTCGCAGCCGCTGTTGTGGCTTGCTGCGAGGCTTGCGCCGACGCATTGGTGCCATCCGGGCGGGCCGGTTCCCGCTTTTCGCTGAACGAAGCCAGAGCGACTGAGGGCTGGGTCAGTTCGCGAGGCAGCGCGAAGCGAGGAGCGGAAATCTGCACATTTCTTTTGTTGTTGGAGACCGCGCGGGGAGCGACGTCTGCATAGTGGAAACTCGTTGGCGTTACGCTGGCTGCTGCCGTCTTGCTGGCAGAAAGTCCGGCGGGAGCGGCCGGCTGTGCGTCGAAGTAGACCACGACCGCATTGCCGTCTCGTGAAATCTGATAGGGCGCCGTCTCGGACAGGTCAATCACCACGCGGACAACATCCGGGCGGAATTGGCCCAACCGCACGCCGCGCACCGGCGCCGAGACGCCCGGAATGGCCGTCTTCTGCACCGCCAGCCGAGTTCCGGCGAAGTCCAATACGAGGCGATCGGGATTCTGCATCCGCGCCGCGCGTGCATCGAGGCGACCTTCTCCTTCGACGCGCACGCTCGAGCGCTGAGCCCCCTGCGTAATCGCCACGCTTGAGATCACCGAAGCGGTCGCCGTGGCACCGGCGGGCTCCTGCGTCTGGGCAAGCGCGGGCATCGAACTGAATGTCACGCTCGCTAGTATCAGGCAGCCATTTCGAAGGGCCGGCCAGTTCGTAATCATTGCTGTTCTCCTGCTATGGAGTAAATTCTCTTATTTACTTGGCGCTCGATTGGCTTCCCGAACGCGTCCTTACCTTCTTCATGGAACGTAACGCCATCCATGGAAATCTTGTCCACAGCGCCGTCATACAACCGGTCGCCTTCGCGCAGGAAGTATGTGCGAGACTGCGGATTCGTCACCACGGCGATCATTCCGCTGTTCGCTTTCACGATTCCGTCCACGCGCAGCGTAGATACCTGCAAACCAGCTTTGCCTGGCGGCAGGATCGCTTGATTTCTCTGTGCCGCTGCTTGTCTTGCAACCAGAGACTCGAACGGATCGCGGCGCGCCGCCTTGGCCACTTCCGCGCTTTCTCCCGGCTTCTGCTCGCCGCCCGTCGCACGGGTTGGCGCCACCGGTTGCTTGGCTTTTTTTGCCACAGCAGCCTTCGGTGCCGCTTTCGGAGCAGGCTTCGCCGCTTGCGCTGCCGGCTTCGATCCGCCGACCGCGTTCTGCACGAGCTGCTTCGTAGCCATGGGATTAGTCTGAGCGCGCAGCCCAGGTGCGGCTGCCGCCAGGAGGAACCCAACCATGATCGTAGTTGCTGAACGCATAAGTTCGCTCATTCCCGCTTAGGGTTTCCCAGCCGGCTTCCCCGGCGGCACTGCCGCCGTATCCGCTGGCTTGGTGAAATAAGTCGTTGCCGTAAACACACCCACAACCGTCGAACCCGGCTTCATCGAATACCTCGCCGCCTTCGTCGAATCCGGATCGTCAAACTGCAAATCTCCCACATTGATAATCCGCGATAGACGGCTCAAACGTCCGAAGAAATCAAGAATGTTGAAGTATGGTCCGTCCGCCTGAACTTCAAACGGCATCTCGAAATAATTGTTCTCTTTGGTGACTACCGCTTGCGCCTTCAGCCGCCGCAGTTCCACGTTCGAAGCGCTCGCCGCTCCCTGCAACAGGCGGATAAACTCATCGGTCTCTTTTTCTTCCGGAACGATCGTCTTCAGCGTATCCAGTTGCTTGTTCAACGCATCCATCTGCGTCTTCAGCTCGCTGTACCGTTGTTTATAGACCGAAAGCTGCTGCACTTCCTGGTTCAACTGCGCGCGTTCCTTGACTGCCTTGTCCACCTGATCGCGCTCCTGCGCAACCGGCGAAAACGGCAGGTAAATTCCCACAAGAACCAGCACGACCGCAATCGCTGCGGCCACCAGCCCTTGCATGATTACCGACATGTCGCGAAATGGATTAGCCATGGCGCCTTATCCTTTCTTCGCCGGTGCCGCGGCGGATTGCGCTGGTGCGCTCGCTGGCTTGGCTTGTCCGCTCGACGCTGCCGTCGGCGGAGCGATCTCTGCGTTCAACTTGAACGTGTACGTCTGTACTCCGGAAGTTGCGTGCTCGTCCTGCTTCGATTCTTCAATTTCAACTTTTTGAAAATACCCGGAACGCTTCATCGCAGTGATGAAATTCGCCACCGAGTTGATCGAAGCGCTCGCGCCCTGGATGTTCAGCGCGTTCCCCTTCCGGGACAAATCCGTCAACCAGAGATTCTCCGTGCGTGACACCGTGTTTGCCACCATGTCCAGCAATTCCTGCCCGCCCGTTCGATCCCGCTGCAATTTCTCGATCGTATCCACCCGCGTCTGCAGTGTCTTTTTCTGCCGGTCGAACTCTTCCACCTGCGCCTTGATGCCCGTCAATTCCGTCTTCTGCGCCTTTAGCGCCTTGATCTTGTCGTTTTCCGCGCTCAACTGTTTCTGCCAGGAGAGGTAGATGTAGCCGAGAACCAGTCCGCCGAGAACCAGTCCCGCTCCAACGAATACGATCGGTAGCGCTGCTCCGGTATCTACCGGGCGGCGGGCCGCTTTGGGCCTGATTTGTCCTAATAGGTTTATGCGGATCATGGCTAGTCGAAGCTCCTCAATGCCAGGCCGACTGCGATCGCCAGACGCGGTGCCATATCGCGAATCTGGTTCTCACTGTGCTTGCCCGGGTTGATCAGCACCTTACGAAACGGATTCAGCTCTTCCACCGGCATTGCAAATTCTTCGCGCAACAGGTCAACCAGCCCCGGGACGCGCGCCGTACCGCCCGCCACCACGATGCGCTGGATGTTCTCACCGCTCGCGGTCGCTCGGAAGAAGTCGAAGGTTTTCTGAATTTCGAGCGTCAATATATCTGAAACGCTCCTCAAAATCTGCTGCCTTTGTTCGTCGGTGACGCTTGGCAGGGTTTCGCCCTTCTTCAGCCGCTCTGCGTCCTCGAAGCTCAGGTCCAATTCCTTCTGCAATGCGTCCGTGTACTGGTTGCCGCCAACGCTCACGTCGCGCGTAAACAGCGGAATTCCGCCGCGAACGATATTGATGTTCATCACGCTCGCGCCGATATTCAGCAGCGCGACCGTCTGCCCCGCATCCGGTTCATAGTTCACTTCGAAGCAGTTCTGCAAGCCGAACGCATCGATATCCACCACCACCGGCGTCTTGCCCGCCTGCGCCAGCACGTTGGTGTGGTTCAAAATCTTGTCCTTCTTCACTGCCACCAGTAAAACGTCCATCTGTGCGTCCATGGACTCGAGCAATTGATAGCTCAGGTTCACGTCGGCGATATCGAACGGAATGTGCTGGCTCGCTTCGGAAGGAATCCTGTCGTAGAGCTCTTCTTCGGACATCAGCGGAAGCGGAACCCGCTTCACGATTACCGAGTGCCCCGAAACCGAAGTCGCCACGTTCTTCGTCTTGATATGTTCGTTGTCGAAGATCCGGCTAATCGCATTCGCAACTTGCGGCGCATCCATGATCGCGCCGTCCACGACCGTATCCGGGGCCAGCGACTCCATGCCGAAGCTGACCAGTTCGTAGCCGGCTTTCGTCGCCTTCAACTCAACAGCTTTGATCGAACTCGAACCGATGTCGAGCCCCACCAGCTGTCTTCCTTTTTTGCCGCCAAATAACCCCATATCGCAGCCCCTTTAGAACCGAATCCTTCCGTACCGCGAACTAACGCCGGCGCGCGTGCACCTGACTCATCTTGCGTTCCATCCAACGGTCGAGGATCGTCTTCCGAAGTTTCCAACGATTTCCGAGTTTGAACGCGGGTATTTCGCCTTCGGTGATGTAACGGTACAGGGTATCCGGGGAGATTCCCAGATACTGTGACGCTTGCCGTACGTTCATCACTTCGCGCGATTCACTCACGAGGAACGTCCACCCTGGCGCCCGAACAGCGCCAAAAACTTTGCAACCACTTCGCACTCCAAATTCCTCTGCGGACTCCACGGAGTGCTGCCCGTGCAAAGGTTTATGACATCCGCAGCGGTACGAGGTCAAGCGGTTCTAGTCCGAAGTTGTCCTAAAAACACCTGCAATCTTCGGCAGTTTCCGTGTTTTGCCAGCACATTACCCTACTAATAGACCTTGTCACGCTCGATACCACAACCAATTGCACTTTTCCCCGCAAAACTCCCTGTCCGAACGGCCAGTTATCCTTTGCTCTCAACCCTTCTGTTCTTCGGCCTCAAATTCCTTCTTTTCAATTGCCGTGAAGCGATTCTTTTGCCGGCGTATAATCCCGCCGCCGCGCTCGCGCCGTCTAGGGGACTTCCATGTCATTTCGCAAAACGTTTGTACTACTCGCCGCTGTTACTTTCGTTTTGGGACTAGCCCGCGCGGCCAGTGCCCCCGCTCTCGACCCACCCGGCTATCTCTTCATCGCCAATCAATTCGAACACACCGCGCTGCTCGTCGATCTCAGCAGCAAAACACAGGTCGCCCGCATCGAGGTCGGCGTCAACGGCCACGAAGTGGCCGTCTCGCCAGACGGTCATTTCGGATACGTTCCCATTTACGGAAATGCCGGAGTCGGCAAGCCGGGCACCGACGGCGACCGCATCGACATCATTGATTTAAAAGAACGCAAGCTCACTGGCAGCATTCCACTCGGCAAACCCGTTCGCCCGCACTGCGCCCGATTCGGCCCCGATGGCCTCCTCTATATCAGCGCCGAACTCGCCCAGGCAATTTATGTCGTGGACGTCAAAGCGAAAAAAGTCGTCGGCCAAATTCCCACTGGCGCTATCGAATCCCACATGTTCGTCCTGTCTCCCGACGGCAAGCGCGCCTACACATCCAACGTCCACGCTGGCAGTGTTAGCGTCCTCGACGTCGAAAAACGCGCCCTCATCGCTGTAATTCCCGTCTCAACGATCGTTCAGCGCATCTCCATCACCGCAGATGGCAAACGCGTCTTTGTGCATGACCAGGCTCAGCCCCGCATCGCCGTCATCGACACCGCCACCAACAAAATCTCTGGCTGGATTCCGGTCGGCGCCACCGTCTATTCTTCCGCGCCACTCCCCGATGGGCACACTATGGTAGCGTCCTCGCCTTCCGGCAAATTCTTCTCAATTGATCTGGATAATTTGAAACAAATCGGTGAATCCGATGCCTGTGCCGCTCTCGGCGAAATTGCTCTTTCTCATGACGGCAATCGCGCGTTCCTAACTTGCCCCGCAACCGGCCAGTTGATGGTCTTCAACACCCACAACGGCAAGCCCGACCCCGAAATAACGCTCACCAAGGGTGTTGACGGCATCCAGTGGTTCCCCGCCGTCAAATAAGGAGGTTCTTGTGTAGCTCAGGGGCTTTAGCCCCGGCAATGCTTGACTCGATTGAAAATTTCAAAAAATCGATCCTTGCGCCATGGACAAGAAAGAAAAGCGAACCTGTCATTCTGAAGACATCCAGAAAGATGTCCGAAGAACCTCAACCTAAGCAGCGCCGCCTAAATCTCCTCACAACCCCAAACTCTTCCACATCCCCGCCACCTTCGCCTTCGTCTCTTCATCCATCAAAATCTCATCCGGCCACGGACGCGTGAATCCTTCGCTCACCCACTTCCGCGTCGCATCAATCCCCATCTTCGAACCAAAATCCTGCAATCGCGAAGCGTGATCCAGCGTATCCATCGGCCCGAGCGAAAATTGCACATCTCGCTCCGGGTCCAGCGCGCACAGCGCCTTCCACACCACCTCGCTGTAGTTGTGCACATCCACGTCGTGATCCACCACCACAATCACTTTCGTAAACATCGCCTGCCCCAGCGACCAAATCGCGTTCATGATCTTCCGCGCATGCCCCGGATACGATTTGCGAATCGCCACAATCATCAAATTGTGAAAAATTCCTTCCGCCGGCATCGCCATGTCCACAATTTCCGGGTACTGCATCTTCATCACCGGCAAAAACACGCGCTCCACCGCATATCCCATGTAAAAATCTTCCTGCGGCGGCGGACCCACCACCGTCGTCAAATAAATCGGATCCTTCTTGTGCGTTACACATTCCACGTGAAACACCGGGTACTCGCCTTCCAGCGAATAAAACCCCGTGTGATCCCCAAACGGCCCCTCGGTCCTCATCTCATTCAGATTCACGTAACCTTCCAGCACAATCTCCGCGTTCGCCGGGACTTCCAGCTCATTCGTCTCGCACGCCACCATCTCCACAGGCTCCCGCCGCAAAAATCCCGCGAACATCATTTCATCCAAATCCGGCGGAATCGGTAGCATCCCCGCCAGCGCCGTCGCCGGATCCGCTCCAATCGCCACACTTACCGGAATTCTTCCCTCGGGATTCTTCTCCCGCGCCCGGCGAAAATGCTCCGCCCCATGCTTTTGCGTCTGCCAATGCATTCCCGTCGTCCGTTCGTCGTAAACTTGCATTCGATACATCCCAACGTTCCGCTTCCCGGTCTCCGGATTTTTCGTAAATACCAGCGGAAACGTGATGAATCGTCCGCCATCCTGCGGCCAGCACTTCAAAATCGGAAAATCGAAAAGGTTGACATCGCTGCCTTTGTGAATCACTTCTTTGCAATCGCCGCTCTTCACGCTCTTCGGGAAAAACGATCCCAGCTCCGCCAGCTTCGGCAACATCTTGATCTTGTCGAACAGCCCCTGTGGCGTCTTCGTATCCAGAAACCCGCGAATCCGCGCCGCCACTTCATCCAACTCATTCACTTCAAACGCCATCGCCATCCGCTTCACGCTGCCAAACGTATTCACCAACAACGGATACCGCGATCCTTTCGGCCTCTCAAACAGCAATGCCGGGCCGAGCCCACCGGGAGTCGGAGCTTTAGCTCCGACATTTTCTCCGCCAACAATTGGGGGCTTTAGCTCCTGCGGCGATGCGCCAAATCTCGCTCGCTGCACCACTTCTGTAATCTCCAGCACCGGATCCACTTCCGCCGCAATCCGCTTCAACTCTCCGGCCTTCTCCAGCGCTTTCACGAACTCTCGCAAATCCCGATACGCCACGCATCCTCCACAGAGAACATCTCCGACCTGATCTCAACCCTTCACGATATCTCATCCCAAGGATTCACAATTCTCCCGTCGAATCCCGCAAAATCCGTTACGTTGCGCGTCACCAGCACTAGCGAATGTTTTGACGCTAACGCAGCAATCCATCCGTCCATTTCGCTCAGCGGTTTCCCTGCTCGCAAGGCTTCCGCTCTTATTCTGCCCCACTCCGCTGCGATCTCTTGGTCGATTCCGAGTACTCTCCCAGCGAAGCGCATCGGTATTTCCTGCTCAAACCACCGTTGTAGCCGCCCGCGCTTCGCTCCCATGGGTAGCTTCTCGATCCCAAACTTCAGCTCCGCGAGCGAAATTACACTCAGATAAGTCTCGGATTCGTCCAGACCTGACAAGTATCGCAATACATGCTCGGATGGCGCAGGCTTGATCGTTTCAGACAATACATTTGTATCGAGCAGGCCCCTCATAGCTCCACGTTTCTGGATGCCTTTGAGCGCTCTTCAATGACGACCCCTGAATTTCGGAGCGGAGAGTTCAGGAAGAATTCCGCAAGATTTCCTTTCTTCTTTGCTTTTCGCTCGCCTTTCTTCTTCCAGTCCTGCAATGACACGACCACCGCCCTCTCCCGCCCATGCTTTGTGATTCTCTGCGGCCCCTCTTTCTCCGCACGCTCCAGCACCTCGCTGAATTTTGCTTTCGCCTCCGCCACCGTCCAATTTCCTTTAGCCATGCCGGCCTCCCAAACCCTTCATCCAATTATAGTCATTCTGGTCATTTTCCTCAAGCTCGCTGGATGTTACCTGGCGGGTCAGTTCGGATTTTCTTGTTGGTGACACAATAAGTTAAAAATTCAAACTGACCCACTGCCGGATGTTACGTCCGGATGTTACGTGATGTGCGCCCCCTGCGTCCCAACGTACACCGCATATACCGACCGGCTCGCCGCCATGAACAACCGGTTCCTCTTCCTTCCCCCGAAACAAATGTTCGCGCAGATCTCCGGCAGCAGAATCATCCCGATTCGTTCTCCCCCGGCCGTAAAAATCTGCACCCCGTCGTACCCTGCGCCTACCCATCCCGATCCCACCCACAGATTCCCGTCCACGTCGGCGCGGATTCCATCCGCGATTCCCGCGCCCTTGCCCGGCAATTCCATGGAAATCGCCCGCCCCGTATTGCGCAGCTTCCTTCCATTCACAACCTCAAACACCTGGATCGCCTTCGCTCCCTTTTCCGATTCGGGCCTGCCGGAATCGGCAATGTAGGCAAGCTTATAGTCCGGCGAAAAACAGATGCCGTTCGGTTTGATCAATTCGTCGTCCACCTTTTCCACCGCGCCCGCTTTCCCGTCAATCCGGTACGTCGCTTCCTTCAGTTCAAATTCCGCTTTGTCTCCTTCGTAATTTCCCATCGAACCGTACCCTGGATCGGTGAACCAGATCGCGCCATCCGGATGCACCACAATGTCGTTCGGCGCGTTGCATCGCTTGCCTTGAAATCTGTCCGTCAACACCGTGACCCCGCCGTCGTGCTCGTATCTCACCACGCGCCGCGTCAAGTGTTCGCAGGTCACCTGTCTTCCTTCGTAGTCGAACGTATTCCCATTCGCATTGTAAGAAGGGCTGCGAAACGTACTCACATGCCCGTCTTCATCAAGCCAGCGCATCTGCCGGTTGCTGGGAATATCGCTGAAAAGCAGATAGCGCCCCATGCCGTTCCACGCCGGCCCTTCCGCCCACAGCGCCCCCGTATACAGCCTTTGAATGGCCGCATTCCCGATTTTGTATTTCGCAAACCGCTTGTCCAGCACCACAATGTCCGCATCCGGATACCGCACCGGATTTTGCTCGCTCCAATCCCGCTGCGTTTGCTGCTCTTGTCCAGCGGCCTCCGACGCAATCATTGGAGCCATCGCCGCCGCTCCCATCGCCGCTTTCACAAACTCTCTCCGATTCGTCGCCATCTTCTCTCCTCTTTAGGAGGTGGGAGCTTTAGCTCTCACGTCGGTAACGCCCAGATAGAGGGCTTCAGCCCCTGAAGACCTCTTCCGCGCGCGACTCTAACACAATCGAGCCGCCCCAAAGTCCAGCTAGTGCAAATTGTCGGCGCTTGCGGACCCTGCTTCTGCGAAGTAGAATCCACGAAAATTCTTGGAGGTATCCCATGAAAACGCTGCTATCGGCAATCCTGTTTCTGGTCTCCGCGCCCGCTCTCTTCGCCCAGGGCGCCCCGCCGCAGGGCTCCGCCAACACTCCTTACGTCATGGAGTACTACTACAAAGTCCAGTGGGGCCATCAGCAGGAATTTCTGAATCTCTTTTTGAAAAACCACTATCCACTTCTGCAAAAAGGCGTCGAGTCCGGCCACATGCTCTCTGTAAAAATTGAAACGCCCGCGAATCACATGACCGAAGATTCCCGTTGGGACTATCGCGTCACCATCACCTTCAAGAACTCCACCGTGGCTACCACGTCCGATCCCGCAGAAGCCGACGAAGTCAAAAAACTCTACCCGGATCAGGCCGCCTATCAGCGCGAAGAACAGCGCCGCTTTGAAATTCTCCTCGCCCACTGGGACATTCCCGTCTCCAACATCACCCCACCCAAAAAATAGCGGTAGCGTAGGCACTCTGGCTTGCCCTGAGCCGCAAAGGACCTGCCCTCCGGCGGCGACGAATGTGCTGAAAACTGCGCCAATTCAATATCGGCTTGCGTGTCTGTAGGTACGAGCCTAATTCCCAGGAATGTATTCTGGCCGGGCTTTCAATTCCGCTGTCTTGAATCTCTGTTTTCCAGATGGACTCATTTCCACCTTCAATGCATGTCTCTTCCCATCCAGCTTTGCCGGCGAAAATCCCAGCACATACCGGAAATGAACCTGCATCAGAATCGCATCCAGCGCGTCCGAGAAATTTTCCGGCTTTACCCCAAAAAACGCCCCGCCCGTTCTCCACGCCAGAAACATCGCCACATTCGGCTGCGACCAGCCTCCCTCGCTAAAATTCTGGTACCGCTGGATAACTCCATTGTTGATGCCGAACACAATCACGGAACGTTTCAGCAGCTCATCCTGAATCGCATCTATGTCCGCCCGTTCCATTCCGCTGTGATCCCCGTACAAAAACACAACCACCGGCAGCGGCTGCGGATTCATCTGCTGCGATTCGTCCAGCACCCCTCGCAAACATCGCAATAGCGCTAGTTCCCCCTTGCGCGTCCCGGGGATCACGGGTGGCTGTTTCATCAGTTCCTCGATCGCGTTCAGCGCGCCATCTATATTCCGATCGGGCAAGTGATCGTTCCCCTGCGTCCCGTCATCGCACCAATGGGCCACGCCAACCGTATCCTTCTTGTCCAGATGCGTCAGCGCCGCCTTCAGCAACTTGGTCTTGTCGCGCATGAATCCCGAGCCGAAATCGTCCCAGTTCTTCTGATAGCACTGCACCACGAACCACAATGCAATCGGCCGCGTCGAATAATTCATTCCGCTGTCGAAACTCTTCACGTCCACTTCTTTTCCATCGTCCGACAAACGGAAGTCCTCTTTCTTCACCCCGCTCAACGGAAGCCCTGTCTTGCTATCCGTCGTGATGATGTCCACCAGCACCATCGAACTCGTAACGCGTATCGTCGCGGCTTCCGGTTGCGGAGGCGCTGGTTCTTGGGGCGGGGCCGGTTGCGGTGTCTGGCCTTTCACGCGCGGAAGAGCCACTGCCATTCCCACAGTCGTCAAGACCCACAAACAAACGCTCACTCTTGTTTTGTCGAACCTCATCGGCCACCCTCGCAACTTGGCCCACAAAATAGCATCGCGCCGTCGGTTCAACAACCGCTATAGGGCTCTCCAATCTGGCTTTTCCGCCTAAGAGCCGCATCCATTGCTTCCCCGAAAAGCTCCCCGAAACAACCTGGTACCAAAGTTTGATTGACCCCTGCGCCTCCAGCCCTCTTACTTGTCTGGTTACTTTGACTTTTCTTTAACTGGGCGAAGGCACCGAACCATGAGAACTGGTGTCAAATATTTAATAATGAGAATTTTCAATCGCACTTTCGCGCTACTACTCCCGCTCTCCCTGCTCGGTTCGGGAATTGCCCGCGCACAGTCCAAACCCCTTTCTCGCGCGGAAATTCTCGGACGCCTGGCAATGGGCGAATCCCCGAGCAATATCGCTCATCAGGCAAAACTTCAGGGGATCAACTTTACGGCCGATAGTTCCTATCTTGAATTGCTCTCTCTCGCTGGCGGAAATGGAATTCTTTACGAGCGAATCTCATCCGCGACACCTTCGCTCCAGCCGCTTTCTCCCGATTCCGATCCTCCCTACCGGCTACTCGCGAAATGCGCCGAGCAGATTCATATTGGTGCTTCGGAACAAGCCGAGGTAGCCTGCCGCGCCGCCATCGAGGAAGACCCAAAAAGCCCTTGGCCGTATATGGCACTGATTTCGTCTTTCGGAAGTGAAATGTTAGCGCAGGATCGACTCGAGTTCGCGAAGCGTGCGGTTGCAGCAGCGCCGGATTCCGTCTTCGCGCATCAACTGCTGATGACTTCGCTACCCGAAGGCGAAGAAAAACAGATTGAGTACAGGATTCTCATTCCGATGTTGGCAAAACAGCCGATTTCTGAGCGATATGTCGGCAATAGCTATTTCTCCGGCCTTCCTCGCGACATTTTCTCCAGCGGTCCCGGTCCAAAGGAAACCTTTGAAAAAAAGCTTCAGACAGTTCTTGAGGAACAAGGTGACCTCGCCATTACGCATCTGGCGATTGCCCAGGCCTTAAGCGCTCAAGGAGAAACTGCTCGGGCATTCGCCGAAATGCGCGAAGCCGTTCGGCTCGAGCCCGACAATAGCGCGATTCACGAGGCGTTTTCGGAGCTCTATTCGCAGGCTGGAGATCACGATTCGGAGATTGCAGAGCTTCGTGAAGCGGTCCGCGTGGAACCGCGAGCCTCATCCCCGCGCTTGACCCTGGCCCAGCACTTAGCGGACTTGGGAAGATCTACGGACGCCATCTCGGAATGGAAAGATTTGATTGCCATTCATCCCAAGGAATTTGAACCAAGCAACCAGCTCGTTGACGAATACTTAAAATTGAAGGATCGCTCATCGGCTATAGCGGAACTTCACCGTCATTTGAAAGCGACTGCATCCGTGGCCAAAGCGTCTGATCATCTTGAGGAAAGGCAAGAGGAATCCCGGCGGCTCGCTGCCCTGCTTTATCAAAACCGCGACTTTGACGAAGCAAATGAAATCTATTTGGACCTGCTCGCTTCCGATCCCAACAACTTCGGTATCCACAACGACTACGGCATTGTCCTCCTGGCTCAAAACAAGATTCAGGAAGCATCCGGCCAGTTCAAAGAAGCGCTGCGTATCGACCCGAAAATGCCGGAAGCCCACAACAATCTCGGCCTCTGCCTGATGCGTGCGCAGAAGCTTGATGAAGCTATTGCCGAATATCGGCAAGCTCTTGAGATTGATCCTGAATCTCCACACACCCAGACGTCTTTGGGCACTGCGCTCGGCATGAAAGGCGATTTGGATGGGGCGATGGCTCAATTCAGGGAAATGATTGAGAAGAATCCTGACGACGCTTTCGCTCACGCAAACCTCGGCCACGCTTTCCAGTTGAAGAAAGACTACTCGGCCGCGATTCGAGAGCTCAAAAAGGCAGTCGAGCTCGACGAAGAGATTCCGGTGACGCAAAACGACCTGGCGTGGCTGTACGCGACGGCTCCCGACCCAAAGGATCGCAACGTAAAGGAAGCCCTGGTTCACGCGCAAATTGCAGTGTCACTGCTCTCGCGCGAACCCAATACGCCCCCACTGGCAACCGCTGCGTTCCTGGATACACTGGCCGAAGCGCTTCTTATTAACGGACGCCCTGTTGAGGCTCTCGCCAACGAGGAAAAGGCATTGTCCTTGGATCCCAACAATGCCGAGTTCAGGACTCGCATCGAAGGTTTCCGCGCCGCAGCGGCAAATCTATCCGCTCGCAAGCGCTAACCCGTCTCCCAAAATTCGCCCGATTTTGTTGCCTTTCGAGCCGTTTTCCACAGCTCATTCGAATTACTACACAAGTATTTATTGACAAATATACATTTTTGCTCTAAAGTGTTGCGTGTTTAGTTGGGCTCCAACATCCCCTCTCAACTCCCCTACCACCACTTCCTCGCTTCAACACCAACCACCCTCTAACTTCTTTAAAATCAACACATACAGATTTGATAGAAAACAAAGGACTTTATCCCCCTTT
>JAFDVY010000093.1 GCA_018268785.1 Acidobacteriota bacterium
AAATTGCGAGGCAAGGACTTCTTCAACGTCAAACAAAATCCTTACATAACGTTCAGGTCCACAAAAGTCAAGCAGACGGGTCCACTTACCTTCGAAGTGGACGGAGATTTCACCATCCGGGGAGTCACTAAGAAAGAAAAATTGGTACTGACAGATTCAGGCAAGGGCAGCCCATCCGGGAACATCATTGGGACCATGGCTTTTGATCGCAAAGAATACGGCATGAATAGCGGCATTCCCTTCATTAAGATTGCGAATCGAGTTGAGGTCAGCGTCAACTTAAGGTGGATACGAATCAGTGGCCCACCGCCCGTTTTTGAGCAGTGAAAGCAGCCACGGGAACAGAGAAGAGTTGATCTTGATCTTCTTTTTTCGTGGCCTACCTCGGGCTGGATTGTCCTCATTCCAAACCGGGAGGGACGCACGAGAGCAACCGCCAACAGGCGGCCGCAATCGCCCAATCTTCCTGAGCGCGCACAATGAACATTCGAACAGCGGATTCCGGAAGGGAGATGTCTTGCTCGGAAACAGACACTGCATTTTTCTCCGGATCGATGGTCACACCGAGGAACGTAAGGGCCGCGCAGGTTGCAGCGCGTATTTCAGGAGAGTTCTCACCGATTCCGGCCGAAAAAACGAGAACGTCGAGTCCATTGAGTGCTGCGGTCATGGAAGCGATGCCCGCAGCGAGGCGGTGGACAAAGATTTCAAAGGCGAGCTTTGCGCGGGCGCTTCCCTCTTTCATGGCGGAAACGATTTGACGCATATCGCCGGAGATTCCGGAGATACCGAGTAAACCGGACTTGTTATTGAGGAGGTCGTCGAGTTCTCCTCCTGTGAGCTGGTCCTGCCGCGCGAGATACGTGAGGATGCCGGGATCTATGGTGCCGGAGCGAGTCCCCATCATGAGGCCTTCGAGCGGCGTGAAGCCCATCGTGGTATCTATGCTGCGTCCGTCGCGGATGGCAGCAAGCGAGCAGCCGTTGCCTAAATGGCAGGTCACGATTTTCAGTGACTCTATGTTCTTGTGGAGCAATTGGGCCGCACGGCGCGCGCAGTATTCGTGATTGATGCCGTGAAAACCGAAGCGGCGGATTCCTTTTTCCAGCCATTCATACGGGCCGGGATAGACAGCGGCGGCTTCCGGAAGATTCGCGTGGAAGCCAGTATCAAATACAGCGACCTGTGAGACCGGGCCGAACATTTTAGAAACGATTTCGATACCGTCGAGTTCAGCGCGATTGTGGAGGGGAGCGAAAATGGACATGCGTTCGATGGCGGATCTTACTTCGGGTGTGACGGGCGTAGGATTCTTATAGAGCGTGCCGCCATTGACGATGCGGTGACCGACGACGGACACTTCGGATTTATCGCGGAAAATGGGAGAAGAACTATTCAAAAGGTGGTTTAGAAGTTGTTCGGTTGCTTCCTTGCGCGACCCGCCAGCCGTCGATTTTCCAGAGAGGCCCGGTCCAGATGCAATGTAGATTTGTGCTTGGTCGCCATCCCACTCGATGCGGCTTTCCCAGAGGGGAGCGGAAGGAACATCAGGCAAGCGATCCCTAATTTCGTAAACGCTGCTTTTCTGGCTGCTTGAGCCCGAATTGAGAACCAGAATCTTCACAAGCTAACTTTGCCATTTCCAATCGCGGATTTCGGGCATGTCGTCGCCGTGCCTGTGGATGTATTCCTTGTGCTCGAAGAGTTTTTTGCGCAAAGCATGTTGCGCGTGCGCGTTGATGCGTTGCAGACGTGGGATGCGATCGATTGCGTCTGCGGCGAGATGAAAGCGATCGAGTTCGTTGAGCACGGTCATGTCGAAAGGAGTAGTGATGGTGCCCTCTTCCTTGTAACCGTGGACGTGGAGATTCGCATGATTCTTGCGGCGATAGGTGAGGCGGTGAATGAGAGAGGGGTAGCCGTGATAGGCGAAGATAACGGGTTTATCCGTGGTGAACATGGAATCGAAGTCGCGGTCCGAGATTCCGTGAGGATGTTCGCCCGGTGTTTGCAGCGTCATCAGATCAACGACATTGACGAAGCGGATTTTGATGTCGGGGAAATGGTTGCGAAGAAGATCGACGGCCGCGAGAGCCTCGAGCGTGGGAACGTCCCCGGCGCAAGCCATGACGACGTCAGGCTCGGCTCCTTGATCGGTGCAGGCCCAATCCCAGATGCCGATGCCGGTGGTGCAATGCTGGATTGCGGCAGCCATGCTGAGGTATTGAGGCGCGGGCTGTTTGCCGGCGACGATCACGTTGACGTAATGGCGGCTGCGCAGACAATGATCAGCAACAGACAAGAGTGTATTCGCATCAGGAGGAAGATACACGCGAACAATATCCGCTTTTTTGTTCACGACGACATCGATGAACCCCGGATCCTGGTGGGTAAATCCGTTGTGATCCTGCCGCCAGACATGGGAGGTCAGCAGATAGTTCAATGAAGCGATAGGCCGGCGCCAGCCAATGTTGCGGGTCACTTTCAGCCATTTCGCGTGCTGATTGAACATTGAATCCACGATGTGAACGAACGCCTCATAGCAGGAAAAAAATCCGTGACGCCCGGTAAGCAAATATCCCTCAAGCCATCCCTGGCACAAATGTTCGCTCAGAACTTCCATGACCCGGCCTTCTGGCGAGAGGTTTTCGTCGGTGTCGAGCAACGTCTCCATGAAGACTTTCGGCGTGGCTTCATAGATGTCGTCGAGCCGGTTGGAGGCTGTCTCGTCGGGTCCAAATACGCGAAAGCTGCCCGTATGCTCGTTGCCCTTCATCACGTCGCGCAGAAACTTTCCTAGAACGCGGGTAGCTTCCGCCTCGACGGCCCCGGGCTTGGCAACATCCACTGCGTAGGCACGGAAGTCCGGCATGACGAGATCCCGCAACAATCTTCCTCCATTGGCGTGCGGATTGGCTCCCATGCGGCGGTCGCCTTTCGGAGCCAGGTCCTGAAGTTCTTGCGACAGTCTTCCTTGCTGGTCGAACAATTCTTCCGGTTTGTAGCTGCGCAACCACTCTTCAAGAATTCGTAGATGCTCCGGATTGCCGGCAAAATGGGTGACGGGAACCTGATGCGCTCGCCAGGTGCCTTCGACAGGCTTACCGTCCACAAACTTGGGACCAGTCCACCCCTTGGGAGTTCGAAGGACAATCATCGGCCACACGGGCATGCCGGTTGTTCTCTTTTCGCGAGCGTTCTTCTGAATTGCATGAATTTCTTCCATGACTGCGTCGAGGGCATGGGCCATCCGCTGATGAACCTCTTCGGGCTCACTGCCTTCCACGAAAAACGGTTTATATCCGTACCCTGTATAAAGCTTCACCAAATCAGCATCCGCCATGCGACCGGGCACGGTCGGATTGGCGATTTTGTAGCCGTTGAGATGAAGGATGGGCAATACAGCTCCGTCGCGGGCAGGATTCAAAAACTTGTTGGAATGCCAGCTTGCGGCGAGCGGTCCGGTTTCAGATTCACCGTCCCCGACGACGCAACACACCAGCAAGTTAGGATTGTCCAGGGCCGCCCCATAGGCATGAGCGATCGAGTAGCCGAGCTCGCCGCCTTCGTGAATGGAGCCGGGCGTTTCCGGCGCAACATGACTCGGGATTCCTCCGGGAAACGAGAATTGCTTGAACAGCTTCTGCAGACCGTCTTCCGTTTGCGGAATATTGGGGAAGTATTCACTGTAGGTTCCTTCCAGATACGTGTTGGCCACGAGTGCGGGGCCCCCATGGCCCGGGCCAGTAATATAAATGACGTTCAGGTCATGCTTTTTGATCAAGCGGTTGAGGTGCACGTAGATGAAGTTGAGGCCCGGAGTCGTGCCCCAGTGTCCCAGGAGCCTCGTTTTGATATGTTCGACCTTGAGCGGTTCGCGCAGGAGCGGATTACCGCATAAATAGATCTGTCCGACGGACAGATAGTTCCCCGCGCGCCAGTAAGCATGCATTTTGGTAAGTTCCTCGGCGGACAAGGGTTGCGGGAAAATGGATGACGCTGTACCAGCCATCGCGACCTCCTCCTTAGGGCAGTCACGAGCACCGCCCAGATATTCAGTTACCAAAACATGTTACACGAGTCAAAAATATCACCCACTATTCTATTGGGTAGTACCAACCGAGGTTCGACGCGACCTAAATACGTGGCTTCACATACGCAGCAACGTGGCAGAACTTCATTGCTGCCAGCCGCCGCCGAGTGCTTTATATAGCGTCACGACAGTGAGGTATTCGCTTGTTCGGATCTGCGCGAGAGTCAATTGAGCGGAGAACAGCGAACGCTGGTTATCAAGAACTTCGAGGAATGTGGTGATACCGCCTCGATAGCGCAGGTCCGAAAGGCGCACGGCATCCTGCAGGGTCTTGACTGATTGCTCCTGGCGGGATCGCTGTTCGCGGATTTTTTGATAGGCAATCAGGGCGTCTGAAACGTCGCCAAACGCGCGCTGGATCGTCTGCTTATAAAAGAGCAACGCTCCGCGTTCCTGTGATTTAGCAAGATTCAGATTTGAAATGAGTCGTCCCCCCGTAAAGACCGGCTGAACCAGACCGCCACCGTAGGACCAAAGACCAGTGTTTGCACTGGTTCCGATTCCGGAAAGGCTCACATGGCCGATCGCTCCGCCACCAGATCCAGTGAGGCTGATTTGAGGGAAGAATGCCGCTTTCGCAACTCCAATCTCGGCATTCGCTGCAATCAGTGCTTCTTCGGCTTCGTGTATGTCGGGCCTGCGTTCCAGCAACGCCGATGTTAAGCCTGCCGGAACCTCGGGCGGCCCTTGTTGCTCCGTGAGCTTCTGAACTCGATGGACTCCCTGCGGATAGTTGCCAAGCAAAATGCTGATGGCATCTTCCGTCTGGCCAATCCGTCTTTCCAAATCCGGTATCTGCGCGTTCGCCGTATCGAGAACTTGCTGCGCTTGAAGCACGTCTGCCTGGGTCGCCACCCCGCGGTCTGATCGCAACTGGGTCAGCCTGACGGATTCCGTCTGGGTTTGGATCGTATCAAGAGCGATCTGATGTTGAAGGTCGAGGCCGAGCAGTTGAAAATAACTGCTCGCAACATCGCTGACCAGAGTCAAAACAACTACCCGCCGAGCATCTTCCGTGCCGGACAACTGCGCCCGTGCCGCTTCGGTCGAGCGACGCAGACCGCCAAATAAATCCAGTTGATAACTCGCGTCAGCGGCTAACGTAAGAATGTTTGAAGTCTGTTGAGAAGAACCCCTCCCGCCGGAAAAGCCAGCCGAACCCTGAACCTGAGGCAACTGATTCGAGCGCGTAATTCCCAGTTGGGACCGGGCTTGATTGATGCGCTCGGTGGCAGCCAGGAGATCGTAGTTGTTCTTCAGTGCCGTGCGGATTAGTTCTTGAAGCACTGGGTCATGAAAGACTTGCCACCACGGCAGGTCGGCGAAGGATTCGGCCTGTGATCCGGTAACGGTTGAGTTTGTGGAATCCCTGAAGGCCGGTGGAACGGGGACTACCGGGCGGCGATAATTCGGTCCAACAGTACAGCCGGCCAAAACCACGGCGGCCAGAAGAAGCAAGCAGTATCTATTTACCATCGAGGCCTCCCGCTGCGGCGGGTTCGCCTGCTTGAATAACCCTCCTTTGCGGCACTCCAAAAATCTTTTCCTTCAGGCCTTCCACGAGCACATAGAACAGCGGAATCACAAAGATCCCGAGGGCTGTGGCCACAAGCATTCCGAAGCAGACGGCGGTCCCGAGTGAATGCCGGCTGCCAGCTCCCGCACCGCTCGCAACCACCAAAGGAAAGACGCCGAGGATAAATGCGAAAGAGGTCATGAGGATCGGACGAAGCCGAAGCCTTGCGCCGGCCAGCGCAGCGTCCACAAGCGACAAACCCTCCTTTTCATACTGTTCCTTCGCAAATTCCACGATCAGGATGGCGTTCTTCGCGGCCAAGCCAATGATCATGATCAGTCCTATCTGCACATAAACATCGATGGAAAATCCACGAATCCATACCGCAAGAAACGCGCCCAAAATACCCAGAGGAACGCCCAACAACACAGAAAAGGGAACGGCCCAACTCTCGTATAGAGCAGCCAGACACAGAAAGACGACGATGAGCGCCAAGGCCAGAACGGGGCCTTGCTGACCTCCAGATTCTTTTTCCTGAAAAGCCGTTCCAGTCCAAGCATAGCCAGCGCCGGCCGGCAGGCTCTTGGCCAACTCTTCCATGACAGCTATGGCCTGGCCGGAGCTGTATTGAGCAGTTGCCTGTCCGGAGATCTCAGCGGCGCGGTAGACATTAAACCGCATGATCGTGTTCGGCGCGGTCGTTGAGGAGGCAGTCACCAAGGTGCTTATTGGAACCATTCGGTTGGTTTCGCTGCGGACATAGAGACGGTCAAGATCGTCCGGTGAAGACCGGTAGGGAAACTCGGCTTGCACGTAGACACGCCACGTCCGGCCGTAAAGGTTGAATTGATTTACGTAATAGCTACCCAGGTAGGTTTGCAATGTCTGGAAGACACTGCCCAAAGGTATCCCCAACGACTTCACTTTGTCTCGGTCAACGTTGAGTTTCACTTGGGGCACGTTTGGGCGGAAGGAGGTGAACAGATTCGTCAGTTCTTGTCTTTTGCTCGCGGTTACCAGTAACTGATCCGTGGTGTCCGAGAGGAAGGAAAGCTCGCGGCCGCCGCGGTCCTGCAATTCGAATTGAAATCCGCCCGCGGCTCCCAAGCCATTGATCGGCGGAGGATTGAACACCAGGATAAAAGCTTCCGGATAAGCTGCAAACTTTCTGCTCAGACCCGCGATGATTGCATTCGCACTCAGCTCGGGGCTAGAGCGCTCACTCCAATCTTTCAGCGAAACAAAAAAAGTCCCGAGATTCGAGCCGTTGGAGCTGTTCAGCAAGCCGAAACCACTTAGCCCGGTAACGCCCTTTACGCCGGGCGTGCTGAGCACGGCTTGCTCCACTTTCTTCATGACCGCCTGTGTGCGTTCAAGCGAAGCGGCATCCGGCAGCTGAATATTTATGAGGAAATATCCCAGGTCTTCCGCGGGCAGAAATCCCGTGGGCAGACTGACAGCGAGCTTCGCGGTGGCCGCGTACAAGCCCGCTACGAGCAATACTGCGACAACTGCAAAGCGGATGATCATGCGGTTCGCATGCACATATCCGTTGGTCGCGCGATCGAACAGTTTGTTGAAGCCTTGCAGGAACCGTCCCAGTGGTCCTCGCATATCCTTGCGCGGGCGCAGCATCTTGGCGCAGAGCGCCGGAGTCAGGCTGAGAGCAACGAACGCCGAGAGCAGAATAGAGACCGCCAGCGTGAGGGCAAACTGTTTGTACAATTGCCCGGTGATCCCGCCGAGAAAGGCCACTGGGACGAAAACGGAAGTAAGCACCATGGCGATGCCAATCAGCGCTCCGGACACTTCGTCCATGGCTTTTTGCGTGGCCTCTAAAGGGTTCAGCCCCTTTTCGATGTGGACTTCCACCGCTTCCACGACAACGATAGCGTCATCGACAACCAGCCCGATCGCGAGAATCATAGCGAACAGAGTCAGCAGGTTGATGGAGAAGCCCAGCGCCACGAACGCAGCAAAGGTGCCCAAGAGAGAAACGGGAACAGCCAGCATGGGGATGATCGTCGCGCGGAAGTTGCCCAGGAATATGAACATCACGATCATGACCAATGCCATGGCTTCCAGAAGGGTCTTGATCACCTCTCGGATGCTGGCCGTCACAAAGAGCGTCGTGTCCACCGCGACGTCGTAACGAAGACCTGGAGGAAAAGCCTTTCCGAGCTCCGCCATTCTCGCTTCCACAGCTTTGGCAACGTCCAATGCGTTGGCCCCGGGAAGTTGATAAACCAATATGGAGGCGCTTGGCTTTCCATTAAAGCGCGCCGACGTCTGGTAATCCTGCGCACCAAGGTCGGTGCGCGCGACGTCTTGCAGCCGGAGAACCGAGCCATCCGGTCGCGTCCGCACGATAATGTTTTCGAACTCCTTCACATCAGTGAGCCGCCCTTTTACGTTGGCTGAGTATTGAAACAGCTCACCCTTCGGAGCGGGTGGCAAGCCAAACCCGCCGGCGGGCGCCTGGACATTCTGGTCGTTAATCGCTTGAATGATGTCGCCGCTGGTCACGCCGAGTTTCGCGAGCTTGTCCGGTTGTACCCAGAACCTCATGGAATAATCGCGCCTGCCGATTGCCGCGCTGGCCTGTCCTACACCCTCGACGCGAGCAAGCTCATCGACGAGGAATACCGTGGCATAGTTGCTCAAGAAAAGATCGTCATAGGTCCCATCCGGAGAAGTGATGGTGATCAGCAAAACAACATTGGTGGACCTCTTCAGCACGGTCACCCCTGCCTGCGTGACTTCCGCGGGCAACGAGGGATTCGCCTGATTCACGCGGTTCTGCACGTCCACTGCCGCGATGTCCTTGTTGGTTCCGACTTTAAACGTACAGGTCAGCGTGTAGGATCCGTCGCTGGAACTCTGCGACTGCATGTACAGCATGTTTTCCGCACCATTAACCTGTTGTTCAATGGGGGCAGCTACCGTCTGTTCCACGGTTTCCGCGTTCGCCCCGGTATAAAATGCCGACACCTGGATCGTGGGAGGAGTGATCTCAGGATATTGGGCGACAGGGAGCACGAACATACTGACGCCGCCCGCGAGGAGGATAATCAGCGACAGCACGATAGCAAAGACCGGATGCTGAATGAAAAATCTCGCCATGGGTCACTCCTGCTGTCCGCCGGCAGCAGTCTGAGGTGTTACGGCCATGCCAGGCCTTACTTTCTGCAAGCCTTGCGTGACCACCTTTTCACCGCCTTCTAATCCTGAATGTACAATCGCGTATTGCTCATACTCCCCGTCGGTCGTTATGGTCTTCAGCTTTACCTTGTTGTCCGCGCCGACAACCAGTACGCCCTTTGTGTTCAGGGTTTCGGTGATCGCTACTTTGGGTACAAGGATCGCGCCTGGCCTTTCTTCGAGGACAACTCGAACGCGGGCGAACTGCCCTGGCCGCAACAATGCCTCAGGATTCGGAAATTGTCCCCGCAGCGACAATGTTCCCGTTGCCGGATCCACAGCCCGATCCGCAAAATTGATGAAGCCCTTATGCTGGAAAGGGTGGTTATCCGCCAGAATTAGCTGCAGCGGCATCCGCGCATTGGAATCCGGTCCGGGATGCTTGCTCTTGTAGTCGAGATACGCGGCTTCGGGAACCGTGAAGTAAACATAGATCGGGTCATACGAAGAGACGGTCGCAAGCTGTGTATTTTGACCCTGACCTACAAGGTTTCCTGGAGTGACGAGAAGTCTTCCAATAATCCCTGCTATCGGGGAGCGAATGATCGTATAGCTGAGATTCAGTTTCGCAATGTCTATGTTTGCTTGGTCTGACTTAATCGCAGCCTGATACTGCGCTCGTGCTGCAAGCGATGCATCCAAATCCTGAGCAGGCGCCGCACGTTGTTCGACGAGCGGCTGCAAACGCGCCACGTCCTGCTCCGACTTCAGGAGACTGGCTTGGTCCTGAGCGAGTTTTGCTTGGGAAGATTCGAGCGCCGCCGCGTAAGGAGCTTGTTCGATTTGGAAAAGCGGCTGACCTGCCTGTATCCGCGTGCCCTCAGTGAACTCGACCTTTTCCAAAAATCCCGCCACACGAGCTTCTATGTTCACTGTGTCTTTGGCTTCCGTTTGGCCAACGAACTCGCCATAGATCGGAATCGTCTTGACACCAACGGCTTCCACAATGACCAGCGGTGCGGGCGTTTGGGCGCTAACCGCTTTGGCATCCTTGCCGCCGCCGCATCCGGCAGCGCAAGCCAAAGCCGCTACTGCGAGAGCATCCCAAAAAATGCCTCCAGCTATTTGGTGCTGCCGAGCGGAGTTTGCGGTGCGTTTCATGCTCTTACCCGACGCTTTCACTGCCTGCAGGTTTGCCGGTGGGGTAACTGACGGAACTTCTATCACAATAACTTGGTTTTCGGTGAGGTTTTTTCCGGAAACCAACCGCTAGGGCGATTGACCGTGCGGGAAGCGGGCGGAAGCTACACAGTACTTTGCCACTAAGCGCCGCGCGGCCACGGAAATCATCAGCCGAGCGATGCCACTAAATAGCATGCTGATGCCCAAGAGCGTGCAGAAAACCCACGATGCATCACATCGGAGCATGAACCTGTTCAGTTGCATCAGCGTTCGCCAGAAAAAAGTCCGTATTGCCAATTCTCTTATTCGCTTTAAATTTTACTTCCGCCTGTATCGATGTTATGCGGACCGGCCGACAGCCCCTCGTTCGCTCGTCAAATCGCTTCGGGTTTTGGCCACAGGATCAGCACACCCAGTCCCGCGGCAATCAGCGAGGCGAGGAAGATGGCAATCTTGGCAGCTGCATAATCCGCTGAGTCTGGAAAGGCCAAGCCTGCGATGAACAAGGACATTGTGAACCCGATGCCGCCGAGCGCGCCGGCACCACACAACTGCCGCCACGAGTATACGTCCGGCTTCTTGGCGACGCCGGTGCGAACCCCGAGCCACGCACCCAGCACGATCCCGATCGGTTTTCCGAGGACAAGTCCCAGCGCGATCGCGGCCATCAATCGCCCGTGTCCTTCGAACACCCCGAGCGACCAGACGACACCCGCGTTCGCCAGCGCGAAGATCGGCAGCACCAGGTAGCTTGACCACGGCTCGGCGGACCGCAGGAGTTTGTCGGCGGGCGACTCGATCCGGGCGTGAATTGCATCCAGCATGCGCAGGGCCGGCTCGGAGGGCCCGGGCCGCATCGCCTCACCGGTGTGGCGGTCCTCCAGGCGGACCACCGTCGCCGCCTGAGCCAGCAACGCGTTCAGGTTTGCCGGCGGACGCGTCGGGATGAGCACGGCCAGAACCACGCCAGCCAGCGTGGCGTGTAATCCGGCTTCGTGAAGAAAGAACCAGAGAAAGACGCCGCAAACTGCGTACGGCAGAACGCTGTATACGCCGATCCGATTGAGCACGAGTAGCAACGCGGTCAACGCGCCGCCGGCAATCAAATAGCCCATGTGGATCTGGCCCGTGTAGAACAATGCGATCACCAGAATCGCAACGATGTCGTCAATGATGACCGCCGCGGTCAAGAACACGCGGAGTTCGATGGGGACGCGGGTGCCCAGCAACACGATCAGCGCTACCGCGAAGGCGGTGTCGGTGCCGATCGGAATGCCCCACCCGTGCCTTAGTTCTGGCGGTGAGACCAATGCATAGATCACCGCCGGCAGGACCATCCCGCCCAGCGCTGCGACCACCGGAAGCGCCCCAGACCGAAAGGTTGCCAAGTGGCCGACGGTGAACTCGCGTTTGATCTCAAGTCCGACAACGAAGAAGAAAATCGTCAAGAGCCCGTGGTTGACCCAGTGAAGCAGCGAATGCGCAAAAATATTCGTGCCCCATTGGAATCCCACGACAGTTTCCCACCACGCCGCGAATGCCGAGCCGAAAGACGAGTTACTGAGCACCAGGGCGAGCAGCGTCGCCAGCCCCAGGACCAACCCCGAGGACGGCCCCCAGCGAACGAACTCGAACGCGGCGGACTGGATGCGATGCCCGAGGGGGCCGAGCATCGCGTCAGCCAGCGAGCTTTCATCCCAGGGGCCCGTATAGCGCCGACCATCGATGTAGAAAGTCGGCGTCGCAAGCGCGCCGCTGCGCTGCGCGCTCTCGATGTCTTCGCGCACCCTCGCCTGTGCCGCTACGAGTGCGGGCTGGTGATCTGCATCGCTCGGCGGCAAATTGAAGTCCCGCGCAATCCGCGCGAAGTCGCCTTCCGCGAACGCCGGCCCCTGCTCCATCAACGCCTGGTGAACTTCCCAGAATTGATCGGTCGTTTGGGCCGCGTACTCCGCCAGTTCGGAAGCGCGGGTCGCGTTCTCGCTGTTAGCGATAGGCAGGTGCCGGAATACGTACCACATCCGCTCGCCGAACCGGTTCCGCAGGCCTTTGATGACCTCGTGAGCCGCGTGGCAGTGAGGACACGCATAGCTGCCGTACTCAACCAAGGTCAGCTCGGCATCGGGTGGCCCCAAGACGTGGTCGCGATTCTTGTCAATCGGTGGATCAAGCATGTTTGGCCTCGCATCCGCAATGATTCATGGCCACGGCGTTCTCCCTGACCCAGATCTTCGCTCCCCGCAAACGGTACGGGAGCGGGTTGTTCAATGCATACTTTTTCGGAGATCCACAGCACATTATCGAAATCGTTCAACCCGACCCGGCAACGCTTCGCCCAGGCGCCCCGCGCGTGGGCTTCCAAAGATAATAGTCAGCTTGGGCCATGGTTGCCCGCCTTTTTCTTAAAGATGGCAGCGGCTCCTCAACGGTATTTACGAAGCAGTGAACTTGAGGCCGACGACTCCGCCCACAATTAGCAGCAGGCAGACAACACGCCACGCCGTCACCGGCTCGGCGAATAGAACGATGCCCAGCGTGGCTGTCCCGACCGCACCGATGCCCGTCCAGATGGCGTAGCCCGTGCCGACCGGGATGGTCCGCACAGCCAGCGCCAAGAAGAACAGGCTGACCACCATAGCGGCGATCGTCAGCACGCTTGGCCAGAGCTTTGTGAAGCCCTGCGCATACTTCAGGCCAATGGCCCAGCCGATTTCGAATAGAGCAGCGACTAACAGATATGTCCATGCCATAACAAGCTCCTCCTTCCCGGTTTCAAATCCGAATGTTCTGGCCCCTGTCTCCCGCTCGAACCGACGAACACAAAACGGGACCAGAATGTTCAATGCATACTTTTTCGGAGATCCACCAGCACATTGTCGAAATCGTTTAGGCCGACCAATCCGGGGAGCCGAGGAAATTCGAGGTCGCGAATGACATAGAAGGTGAATGCCAGGATCATGGCAAAAGCGACTATATACATCCAATTACGCGACTTTCCACCTGCCATTCCGTAACCTGCCAGGAGAGAAGCGACTAAGATCAGCCCATCAAGCATGACGAAAATGACCGCCGGCGGATGCGTTTGCAGGGCCATGTTTCGCTCGGTCGTAATGTTCATCATTTTGCTGATCGCCGGAAGAATCAGCATGGCGACCGGCTGATACCCGGAATCGCGGCTGGCCGTAACTGCTTGTGTCCAGATTTCGTTCTGCAAAGCCTTCGACCGCTCCATTTCCGCTTTGGCGGCAGCGAAGTCCGGCATCCTGCGATAGGCTTCCAAACGCGAATCCAAATACTGCCGAAACTTTTCCCGCAACGCCGGCTGCCTTTCGGCTGGAAGCACATCAACGAGCAAATATGCGCTTCCGATGTCATTTGCTTCGTTTACAATCTGCTGCCGCCGCGCATCGAAACGCGACGACGCGCCCGAGAAGGAAAATGCGATGAGCAATCCCAACAACGCAAAGACGGCGCCCTCGACCGCTCCCACCCCCGCTCGCGCGCCTTCTGAATCCATCGCCATCCGCCGCAAACCCATGCGCCGGCCGACTTCCAACAGAAACAACATGCCGAGCAGCAAGCCTACCGTGTAAAGCAAATTGCTGAGTGCAAAGTTCATCCGAAGCCTCCTCAAAGAAATCTCCGGCGCCGGGAATCAGGCTTGCGCCTCAAGCCGTCCCATTGATCTTCATCTTCTGGCTCTTCGCAGGTACTGCGCCCAAGTTTTTGTCTTAGCCCCTGGCTGACCTTAGCGTCCTTTTCAATCAGAACGTAAACAAGGGGCCGAACTCGCTACGCAACACGTGAGCGGTGTGCGAAGGGATCCCCCGAAATGGTTTCAGAATTCCGTCAGCGGTTCGCGTGTCCAGGTAGGTCTCCTCATGC
>JAFDVY010000094.1 GCA_018268785.1 Acidobacteriota bacterium
GCAAAGTGGAAGGAGCCATCACGTCTTTTTCGAGTGTATATCATCCATCTCGGACAAAGCGTCCAGTCGGAAAAATCTTTTGAACCTCTCTGGTTACGCAGCTTTGTAGTTTTCGTGCGAAAATATGCGTAGAATCTCGCAGGAGACGCATTGACCACTGCTCAAGCGCACCGCACCGCTGCACGCCATCATCCCCGCCGTATCGCGCTTTTTGGCGGCTCCTTCGACCCCATTCACAACGGCCACCTCGCCGTCGCCCGCGCCGCGGACCGCCGTTTCAATTTCGACGAAATTCATTTCATCCCTGCCAGCCGTCCGCCGCACAAGCTTAAACAACACCTCGCGCCGTTTCCGCACCGCTTTGCCATGGTCTCGCTCGCCTGTTCCGAGCATCCCCATTTCGTTCCGTCCCTCGCTGAAGCCGGCGAAGATTTTTCCGGTTCGCAACTCCACTATTCCGTGGACACCGTCCGCTACTTCCGCCACGCCTACAGCGGCGACCGCATCTTTTTCATGATCGGCGCCGACGCCTTCCTCGACATTCCCATGTGGAAGGAATACGAGACGCTGCTCGGTCTCTGCGACTTCATCATCGCCAATCGTCCGGGCATTCGTCCCGAAGCGCTCAAACTCGTCATTCCGCCCGACCTCATGGCTCCCGCGCACGCTAAACACGAAGGCGAGCCCGTCCCCTCTTCGCAACTCGTCGCGCACCTCCGCAAAACGTCCGTCTATCTCCTCGAAACAGTTTCGAGCGACATTTCCGCCACGGAAACGCGCAAACGCGCTCATCGCGGCCAGTCCATTCATGGACTTGTTTCCGCACGCGTCGAGGAATACATTCTTAAACAGAAGCTTTACAGGTGACCAGGTAAGGAACAGGTGAACGAACCACAGGTGAAATTAGAAACCCTTCCCCAAGCTGTGCGCCTTGCCGTACAGGCCGCGCAAAATAAAAAAGCATCCGCCATCACTGTTTTGGATCTCTCCAGCCTCGGCACGTTCACGGAATACTTCGTGATTTGCACCGGCTTCAGCACCCCGCAGGTGCAAGCGATCTGCACCGAAGTGGAAGAAGTTCTCTACAAAGAACTAAAGCGTGAACCGGAGCATCGCGAAGGCCAGCGTTCCACCGACTGGGCTCTGCTCGATTTTGGCGGCTTCCTCGTCCACGTTTTTTCCGAACAGGCGCGTCGCTTCTACGACCTGGAACGCCTCTGGCGCACCGTTCCAAAACTCGAAATTCCCGATCTCCCGGACGCCGCTTTCTCTCCAAGCCGCAGCGAAGCCAGTTGATTTTTTTTGGACCGCCCCGTCAACAACACCGCCATTTCGAACGGAATAAGCCAATGCTTTGTCTTTCCGATTCCTTCTTAGGAATCGGTTGGCTTGTAGAGAGAACTCCCTCTCATTGCGCGTAAGTTGCGCAATGAAATCTCTCTTCGATGTAAGATTTAGCTCGCAGCCGTGAACGGCTGGGACACAAGGACTTTGCCAGGAGCAACGATGCCCTCCACCCTCACCGTTGACCGCAACTCCACGGAAGACGCCCAACAGCGCGAAATCATCGTCAAACTCGACGGCGAACAAATCGCCCAACTGGCCTATGGCCAATCCATCACAAAAGAGATTCCCGCCGGCCCGCATACGCTCCTCGTTGACAACACGTGGAACAAAAAATCTGTCGTATTCTCCGCTGTTGAAGGCGACTCGATCCGTTTCCTCGCCAAAAATACCTCCAGCCGCTTCTCCGAATTTCTCCTCATGATTTTCGGCGCCGCTCCCATCCGCGTCTCCCTCGACCGCCAGTAACTCGGGGAGTGCTGCCGCTTTGTATCCGCTTTTTGTTTTGTATCCGCTTTTTGTTTTGTATCCACTTTTTGTTTTGTATCCACTTTTTGTTTTGTATCCGTTTTTTGTTTTGTATCCGCTTTTTGTAGTGGCCGATCTTCAGATCGGCTCCTTTCCTCATGCCAATTCCTCACGCCAATTCCCTCACTCACCGCTGAATCACGGACGCCACGAGCGTGACGTCTCCACAACTGTGAGAAAATCTCCTGCATGAAACTTCCGCTTCCGCCCGGTTCCTTTGACGCCTACCTCTTCGACTGCGACGGCACCATCGTCGACTCCATGCCGCTCCATTACAAAGCCTGGAAGCGCGCCCTCGCCGAATGGAATTGCGATTTTGAAGAACGCCGCTTCTATGCCTGGGGCGGGATGCCCATCGTTGAAATTATTTCCACTCTCAACAAGGAACACGGCCTCGCCATGCCCGTCGAAGTCGTAGCCCACCGAAAAGAAAATCTCTATTACGAGATGCTCCCCGAACTGAAAGCCATTCCCGAAGTCGTCGAGCACATCGAAGCGCGCCACGGAGAAATCCCATTCGCCGTCGTCTCTGGCAGCACCCGCGATTCTGTTATCGCTTCGCTCACCACCACGAATCTCCTCGACCGTTTCAAGGCCTTCGTCTGCGCCGGCGAATACAAAAACTCCAAACCCCATCCCGAAGCCTTCCTCATGGCTGCGGAAAAAGTCGGCATCGCTCCCGGAAAATGTCTCGTCTTTGAAGACACAGACATGGGCATCCAGGCCGCCACCGCCGCCGGAATGCAGTCCGTCCGCGTCCCCCCTCCCTGGGAACGCTCCAATCATTAAGTAGTGCCGGGCTCTATTCACAGCCGTTGTAGAGCCGGCTTTCTGAAGCCGGCATCTTCGATGTAATCCACACCGCAAACTCACCAGAAAATATGCGCCCCCTGCTTTTGCCTGTCATCCTGAAGCCATCCACGAAGATGGCTGAAGAACCTCAACCTAAGCCTTGGCAAGATTGAAGCCAAGAGTCACTCCTCCGTGTCCCTTTCCGCAATCCCATTCCACGTCGCCTCTCTCCCTTCGCCTCCGCCCCGCTACAATGAACCCATGCCAGACAGGCTTCCCTGGATCGCTACCGACCCGGCCTCTCTCCGCCTGCTCGAACTTGCGGAAAAGGTTGCCGTGGCGCCAACCACGCTTCTCATCACCGGCGAATCCGGCTCTGGCAAAGACCATCTCGCGCGGCTCATTCATGAACTCGGCCCGCGCCGCGACGCGCCCTATCTCAAAATTGATTGCGCATCTCTCCCGCCAACTCTCGTCGAAAGCGAACTTTTTGGCCACGAACGCGGCTCCTTCACCGGCGCCGTCGAACGCAAGCTCGGCCGCCTCGAACTCGGCGGCGCGGGAACCATTGTCCTCGACGAAGTCGCCGCACTTTCTCCCAATGCGCAAACAAAACTCTTGCGCGTTCTGCAAGAGCGCACCTTCGAACGCCTTGGCGGAACCGAAACGCTCCGTATTGAAGCCCGCCTCATTGCGCTTACGAACGTAGATCTCAATGCCGCCGTCGCCGCCGGCCAGTTCCGAGAAGATCTTTTTTTCCGCATCAGCGTTCTTCCCCTCGGCGTTCCCCCGCTCCGCGAACGCCGCGAAGATATTCTTCCGCTCGCCGATCACCTTCTCGCATCCCTCGGCGCAATTCACAATCGCCCCACCTGGAAGCTCACCGAAGCTTCCCGCCGCATGCTCGCCGCCTATTCCTGGCCCGGTAACATCCGCGAACTCCGCAACGCCCTCGAACGCGCCATTGTGTTCGGAAAGGGCCCGGATCTCGCGCCCACCGATTTTTCTGAGAGCATCCGCGCCGCAGCCGGCGGCACTGCAATTCTTTCCGGCCTTCGTTCGCTCGAACAAATCGAGCGCGACGTCATTGCCGAAACGCTCGAAGCCACGCGTTATCACATTTCAAAGTCCGCCGAAATCCTCGGTATCAGCCGAAAAACGCTTCTCGAAAAAAGAAAAAAATACGGCCTCCAATAACAAAATCGAAATGACCAAAATGACCGCATTTATTTTCTCTTTTGTTTTCTGACTGAAAACTGATGACTGACGACTGATGACTCGCTCATGAAACTCCGCCTGCTTATCCTCGGGAAAATTCGCCGCCCCGAATTGCGCGCCGTCTTTGAAGACTACGTAAAACGCATTTCCCATTCCTGCCCCATCGAAGTGAACGAAGTTCGCGACGGCGAAGCGGCAATCAAGCGTCTCGACGCCGATCGTGCCGCAACCGCGCTTCTCCTCGATGCCAACGGAAAACAACACACCTCCGAATCCCTCGCAAAATGGCTCGGGAACGAGCGCGACCGCGGAACACGCGAAGTCATCTTCATCTGCGGCGATGCTGACGGCTTTCCAGAATCGCTTCGCCAGCGAGTCACACAAAAAATCTCGCTCAGCCCGATGACCTACTCTCACGAACTCGCCCGCGTCATGCTCGCCGAGCAGCTTTACCGCGCCTTTGCCATTCTCAGCGGCAGCCCTTACCCGAAATAGCCAAAGTCATGCGAGACTAATTCCCCATGTCGATACGACTCATCCCCGACGACGACAAGCCCTACACCGCGATCGAAATCGCGCTCGAAACTCCTTTGCCCGATTACGATATTCACGACATCGAGCAGCCCACTCCGCGCGACGTGGATTCCATTCTCGTCTCGCAAGGTTTCCGCGACCTGATCGATGACGCGCGCGGAATCTTGCTCGAATTAATCGCTGCTCCGCCGGAACTGGCTGGAATCGAACCGGGCGAATCTTCGCTCGCTCCGCTGAACATCACCGACCACGATCCATGCCATCTCGAACTCGTCCAACTCACCGGAGCCATTTGTCCCGGCCGCGAAGACGACGTGTATCGCCCTGGATTATGGATTGTGATTCGCGATACGCGCTGCAAATCCGGCGAGCCGTTGCCGGAACCTTCGCGAATTCGCGTGGAAGGAATCGCGCGTCAACTCATGAGGCGGCTGGAACTTTAATTCAGGAAATATTCAAGAATCATGCCGGAAGAAAAAGGATTGCTCATTGTTTACACCGGGCCGGGAAAAGGAAAAACCACCTGTGCTCTCGGAACCGCGTTTCGCGCTGTCGGCCAGGGACTGAAAGTGTTGATGGTGCAATTCATCAAAGGTTCGTGGCACTACGGCGAACTCGACGCTGCGAAAATGCTCGGCGAAGAAAAATTTGAAATTCGTCCGATGGGCCGCGGCTTCGTGAAAATTGGCGGAGCAGAAACCGATCCCGAGGATATCAAGCTTGCGGAAGAATGTTGGAATGTGGGACGCGAAGCGATTTATTCGGAAAAATACGATCTGGTTGTGCTCGACGAAATCAATTACGTCATCAGCTATAAAATGCTCGATCCGGAAAAAATTGTGGACGCATTGAAGAATCGCCCGGAACGCGTGCATGTAATTTGCACGGGCCGAAACGCGCATCCCAAGCTGGTCGAGCTTGCCGACCTTGTCACCGAGATGAAGGAAGTAAAGCACCCGTACACGAAAGGCATTCTCGCGCAGCGTGGTATAGACTACTGAATATGAGTTGTAAGGTTTAAGTTGTAAGTGGTAAGTAGTTCCCGGAACAAGACAGCTCGGCAAACCATGCGCCGGCTTTCTTGCATACAACTCAAAACTTAGAACTGAAAACTGCTTATGGCCTGGTTCAAACGAGAGAAAAAGGGAATTGACGAAGCAACGCCGCCGGAAGAACGGCGCGTGCGCACGGAAGGTCTTTGGACCAAGTGCGAAAGTTGCCGCGCGATTACATTCCGCAAGGACCTGGAAGCAAATCTTTTTGTCTGCCCGAAATGCCAGTTCCATTTCAAGGTAAGCGCGACTCAGCGCCTGGAGATGCTGCTCGACGATCGCTGGACCGAGCACGACAAGGGAATGATTTCGACCGATCCTTTGCATTTCGTCGATACGAAACCATACGCAAGGCGAATCAAGGAAGCGCAGAAAAAACTGGGAATGAACGACGCGGTGATTACCGCGGAAGGCCAGTTGAACGGCCGGCCAGTCGTCGTTTGCGCGATGGAGTTTGGATTTATCGGCGGTTCGATGGGCGCGGTGGTTGGAGAAAAAGTCACGCGCGGAATCGAACTCGCGCTTTCCACGCGGCAACCGTTTATCGCCGTATCCTGCTCCGGCGGCGCGCGCATGATGGAAGGCACCATCAGTCTGATGCAACTCGCCAAAGTTTCCGCCGCGCTAGCGAAACTCGACGATGCGAAACTTCCGTACATTTCTATTTTGACCGATCCAACTACGGGAGGAGTAACGGCAAGCTTCGCGATGCTCGGCGATTTAAATATCGCGGAACCGGGCGCGTTGATTGGATTCGCCGGACCTCGCGTAATCGAACAAACGATTCGGCAGAAATTGCCGGAAGGATTTCAGCGCTCGGAATTTTTGCTCGAGCATGGCTTTTTGGACGCTGTTGTTCCCCGCAAAGAATTGAAATCATTCGTCGCGTCCTCGCTCGACCTCCTGATCGGCTGAAATGAATTACCAGGAATCGCTGAAGTATCTGTTTTCTTTAGGCAGGGAGCTTGCCGCGCCCACGCAAGCGGCCGCGGCCAAATTCGACCTCGAAAATATTTCCACGCTTGCCGAAGCGCTCGGCCATCCTGAGAAAAAATATCGCAGCGTGCATATCGCCGGAACGAATGGAAAAGGTTCGACGGCTGCCTTTACGGAATCCATTTTGCGAGCGGCCGGGATTAAAACCGGGCTTTACACTTCTCCGCACCTTGAAAAAATCAACGAACGCATTCGAGTAAATGGCGGAGAGATTTCGGATGAAGCGTTTGCCGAAACGTTCACAAAGATTCAGACGCTGATCGAAGAATTGCTGGCGCAGGGAAAGCTGCGCGCGCATCCAACGTTTTTTGAAGTGGTGACAGCGCTCGCGTTCGACCACTTTGCAAAAGCCAGTGTCGAAATTGCAGTGTTCGAAGTTGGACTCGGAGGAAGACTCGACGCAACGAATATTGTGATTCCCGAAGTCAGTGTGATTACCCGCGTGGATTTCGATCATGAGAATTTTCTGGGACATTCACTAAGAGAGATTGCGGGAGAAAAGGCCGGAATCATCAAGCGCGGAGTGCCTCTTGTTTTGGCCGAGCAATTGCCTGAAGCACGCGACACGATTTTGAGACGCGCGGCGGAATTGGGCGCTCCCGTCCATGAAATTGAAAAAGAATATCGAGTGGAAAAGTTTGGCACGGAGGATGGATGCGCGCGCGCAGAGGCGGTGGAAACAAGGAGCGGCGAACATTTCCGCGTCATTCCGAAATTGCGCGGCCGATTCCAGTTGAAGAACGCACTCAGCGCGATGGGAATTACACGAATGTTGAAGAATCGTGGGGCGAGCATCTCAAAAGAATCAATCGAGGCGGGTATTACCAACGCGATTTGGCCCGGACGAATTGAGAAGTTGCAGTCGAACCCCGATGTCTATCTGGACGGAGCGCACAATCCCTCCGCGGCGCGGGAGCTGGCTGAGTTTGTGAAAGAGAACTATGCGGGGCGGAACGTAACGATGCTGTTTGCGGCGATGCGGGACAAGGCGGTCGATGAAATTGCTGGGATTTTGTTTCCGCTGGCAAGCGAAGTAATTTTCACGCAACCGAAGATTTCGCGGGCTATCTCCGCGGCGCAGCTGGCGGACATGGCGGGAGAATATGCCGCACGATTTCGCGTAATTCCGGACGCGGCGGCTGCGCTGGAAGAAGCTTTGGCTTCGACGGGCCCGAGCGATGCCGTCTTCGTCACTGGATCGCTCTATCTGGTTGGGGAGTTGCGGCACTATTCGAAGACGCGGTCGCGGGTTGCGGCACTGTGATTGTTGACACGTCGGTGCAGCCGGCTTCAGAAAGCCGGCCCTACATCTGCCAGCTCATTAGGGCTATGGAGTGAACGATGACGGAACCGGCAGCGGGAAAAGACAAGACGCTGGGGGAGCACATTCGGGAGGTCGGATCGCCTGCAGCTCGGTTGATCGGATTTGAAGTGCCGGAGTCCGGAGATGGGCGAGCGGTGGTGACGCTGCAAGCCGGGCCACAACATGCGAATCCAATGGGAACAATTCACGGTGGAATTTTGTGCGACATTGCCGATGCGGCGATGGGGATCGCATTTTCCACGACTCTGGAACCGGGAGAGACGTTTACGACAGTGGAATTGAAAATCAATTTCTTGCGGCCGGTGCGGGAAGCTCTGCTGCGCGCCGAAGGAAAAGTCGTGCATCGCGGGAGGACGATCGGATATGCCGAGTGCGATGTGGTGGATGAGAATGGAAAGCTGATCGCGAAATCAACTTCAACCTGCCTGGTTTTGCGCGGAGATAAGGCCGCGGGGCGATAGTCTCGAAATTTGTGCTGGTTCCCGAGTAGGGGCACGATATATCTTGCCCCTGCGCAAGAAGATTCAACACAGGCGAAAAATCGATGGCGAGTAAGTCGAAAAAAGTAAAGGGCAAAGCACTGGTCGGAATCATCATGGGGTCGACTTCCGATTGGGAGACGATGCAGCATGCGGCGCAGATGCTGGAAGTACTTTGCGTGCCGCACGAGACGCGGGTGGTTTCGGCGCACCGGACGCCGGATTTGCTATTTGAATATGCATCGAGCGCGGAGAAGCGTGGCATTGAAGTGATTATTGCTGGCGCGGGCGGGGCTGCGCATTTGCCCGGGATGACGGCATCGAAAACGGTTTTGCCGGTGCTGGGAGTTCCCGTGGAATCGAAGGCGCTCAAGGGTTTGGATTCACTTCTTTCGATTGCGCAGATGCCGGGCGGAATTCCGGTGGGGACACTGGCCGTGGGAAAAGCGGGCGCGATCAATGCGGGGCTGCTGGCGGCGGCGATTTTAGGCGCGAAGCATCCGGAGATTCGCGAGGCGCTCCGCAAATTCCGCGCGGCGCAGACGAAGAAGGTTCTGGCGGCCCCTGATCCTGCGAAGGCGCTGACCGCATTTACACGCAAAAAGAAGTGAAAGCGCGATTGAAGCGAATGAGAGTCGACCGATTCAAAAGCGAAAAGCGGATTCCGAGCCCCACAAATTGCGCGGGGTTCGGAATGACAACGGGTGTGAGCGCGCAGCGGCTGAGCGCGAGAGCGGCGAGTGTGCGACGGATTTGGGATGACAACTCCCTGAAAAACGAAAAAGCGAACGCCAAAATGCAGAGGGTAGCCGCGTGACGATCGGTATTCTTGGCGGCGGGCAGCTTGGATACATGCTGGCGCTCGCCGGCTATCCGCTGGGATTGCACTTTCGTTTTCTTGACCCTTCGCCGGAAGCCCCCGTAGGGAGAATTGCGCAGCGCGTGACCGCCGAATACACGGATGAAGAGGCGCTGGAAAAATTCGTAAGCGGACTGGAACTGGTTACATATGAGTTTGAAAACGTTCCGGTGCGTGCGGCGCGGTGCATGGCTACGCATGTCCCGGTCTATCCTCCGCCGGAAGCACTGGAAGCGGCGCAGGACCGGTTAAATGAAAAAAGACTTTTTGAAAAGCTGGGAATTGCGACGACTTCGTTCGCCGACGTGAATAAGCAGGCGGAGCTGGATGCCGCGGTGAAGAAAATCGGATTGCCAGCGGTGCTTAAAACACGCCGAATGGGTTATGACGGCAAAGGACAGTGGGTGCTGCGCACTCAGGATGATGTCGCCGCAGTGAAGAAAGATTTTCCAAATGCAGCGCTGATTCTGGAGAATTTTGTCGAGTTTCAGCGAGAGCTCTCGATATTGGCGGTGCGCGGAAGATCGGGTGAGACGGCGTTCTATCCGCTTGTAGAAAATCATCACCGCGGAGGAATTTTGCGGCTTTCAATAGCGCCCGCGCCAAAACTGAACAAGAGCTTGCAAGAAGCGGGAGAACGCGTGGCGCAGAAGATTTTGCAGGAATTGAATTACGCCGGAGTGCTGGCGATTGAGTTTTTCGAGTGCAACGGCGAACTCGTGGCGAACGAGATGGCGCCGCGCGTTCACAATTCGGGGCACTGGTCGATCGAAGGTTCGGCGACGAGCCAGTTTGAGAATCATCTGCGTGCGGTTTTGGGGATGCCGCTGGGCTCAACCGCGACGCCGGGCGTTTCCGCGATGCTGAACCTGATTGGCGAGACTCCCGAAGCGGCGGAAGTCCTGGCGATTCCGGATGCGCACCTGCATTTGTACGGTAAGTCGCTGCGCCCCGGGCGAAAAGTGGGTCATGTGACGCTCCGCGCGGCGAATCTGGAAGAGTTACTGAAGAAGTTGAGAATGCTTCCGGCGTTTTTCCAGCGAGAAGAGTTTTGCCTGCCCTTCAAGCCTGCCTGCACGGCAGTCTAGTTGTAAATCACTGATAAATAAGAAGATAGTTTGTGTTCATGGTTCTTTGCCGTCAGATGGTTGCCGCCCTTTTGCCGCAATGCTACGATTTGACGTTTCCATGCCCCTGCAAAATTCAAACAAACCAAGGATCGGAATTCCCTGGCGCACCAGCGAAGAAGAGAGCAAGGGAGTGCGCGAGAAACTGGACAATTATTTTGCCGCAGTACGGAGGGCGGGGGCCGAGCCAACGGAGATATCGTTGAAATTGTCTCCCTCGGAATTGTCTGCGAGGGTCGAAGGGCTGGATGGGTTCGTTTTGCCGGGGAGTCCAGCGGATGTGGAGCCGAGCCGCTACGGGGCAGTGCGGCATGAGAAGACAAAGACTTTGGATCCGGCGCGCGACCGGACGGACAGCGCAATTCTGGATCACGCGATTGCGGCGCGCAAACCGCTGCTGGGGATTTGCTACGGGTGCCAGATTTTGAATGTGCATCAGCGGGGAACGCTGGTGCAGGACATTCCGGCGGAGCGGCCGGGCGACGAAATTCACGGAAATACGGATTTGGCGGCGGGAGTGTCGAAAGGCGATGCGGAACACGATGCGACGCTGGCGGGCGGAAGTCTGCTGGCGAAGCTGGCTGGTTCGGAGGGTGCGCGAATCAACAGCAGCCATCACCAGGCGATTGACAAGCCCGGAGATGGATTACGAGTGACGGCGCGATCCGCGGAAGGAATTGTGGAAGGCGTGGAGCTGGATGGCGCCGGGCAGTGGGTGGTGGGAGTGCAGTGGCATCCGGAGCGGATGCCGGACGATGCGTTTGCGCAGAAACTTTTTGGGGAGTTTGTGGCTGCGGTGGAACGGCATCGCGGTGCAAATGCCGCGGCTTAATTGAACTTCGATTGCACACAGAAACAGAAAAGCGGATTCCTCGGGCACAAACCGCCCTCGGAATGACAAGCCAGGCCAGGATTGAAAAGGGATTGCAATCGTCACGGTTCAAAAACTTACTTGGGGGAAACATGATCTCTTTGGCTGGGAAAGCTGCATTGATTACCGGCGGTTCGCGCGGGATTGGAGCTGCGGCAGTGAAGCTGTTTGCGCAGGCCGGCGCGGACGTGATTTTCAATTACAACAAAGCGAAAGACGCCGCGATGCAGGTGGAAACGGAAGCGAAGAAACACGGAACGCGCGTGGAAGCGTTCAAAGCGGATGTCAGCAAGCACGCCGATAACAAGAAATTGGTGGACCAGACGATCGCGCGGCTCGGCCGGCTGGACATTTTGGTGGCGAATGCGGGCGTTTGGAATTTGGAAGACCTGCCGATTGAAAAAATGACGGAAAAGCAGTGGGATGAAATGATGCGGATCAATTTGAAGAGCGTTTATTCGATCATTCATTTCACCGTGCCGCACATGATCAAACAAAAGGGCGGCAAGATTATCCCGATTACATCGACCGCGGCGCAGCGGGGCGAATCGTTTCACACGCACTATGGAGCTTCGAAAGGCGCGATTGTGAGCTTGACGAAAGGATTGGCGACGGAGCTGGCGCGGCATGGAATTTTGGTGAACTCGGTGGCACCGGGCTGGGTGGCAACGGATATGTCGAATCCTGTGCTCGATACAAAGGCGGGACAAAAGATGGCGGCAGCGGTGATTCCGCTGGGGCGGGCGGCGACGGCGGAAGAGATTGCGGGACCAATTTTGTTTGCCGCATCCGACCTGGCCAACTTCATGACGGGAGAGATCATCAATGTAAACGGAGGTTCGGTGTTGTGCGGATGAGATTTGCCGTTGGAGTGATGGCCTTGGCATCGTGCGTTGGAGCAAGTGTGCCGCGCGCGTCGGCGCAAGTTGCGGAAACGATGATGCCGGAACAGAGTGCCGCGAAAGCGAAGCAAGTGCTCAATCAGCTGATTGACGCGATGGGCGGACAAGCGTATCTGAACACGCGCGAGACGGATTGCACGGGCCGGCTGGCGCAGTTCGAACACAACGGAGATCTTTCCGGTTATACGAATTTTCGCGATTACTGGCATCTGCCGGACAAGAACCGGACCGAATATGAAGTGAAAGGCGCGAAGGGCGGACTGCTCGGAGTGCTCATCGGGCAAATCCCATTCAAGGGCGGGACGATCATCGAGATGTACAACGGCGATGAAGGCTGGACGATGGACAAGAGCGGCGTGAGCGAACAGCCCGCGACGAATGTGACGGATTTCAAGGAGCAGACGAAACGCGATATGGACAATGTGCTTCGCTTCCGGTTGAAAGAGGAAGGGATGTTGTTCCGGTATGGCGGGCAGGACCTGGTGGACATGAAACCCGTGGAGTGGGTGGAGCTGGTGGACCGCGAGGATCGGACGTTCCGGCTGGCGGTGCTGCAGAGTTCGCATCTGCTGGCGAGGAGTGTGGTGATCACGCGTGACGAGACGACGCGCGAACGGACGGAAGAGGTTACGGCTTACGGAAATTACCATTTGCAGGGATCGGTAATGGCGCCGCTGCAAGTGGAACGCAAGCGGGACGGGCGAAGATTGTTCCAGGCGTTTTTCGATACGTGCAGTTTCGACCAGCATTTTCCGGCGGATTTTTTTACCAAGGCTTCGCTGGAAAAGAAATATGAGGAGAGTTTCAGCAAGAAAGATCGCGAAAAGGCGGCCAAACAGAAGGAAAAAGAGGAGCGAAATAATTAGCTCGTAAAAGTTTTGGATCTGTCCGCACGATTGAAGAGAGTTGGAATGACGCGCTAGACTTGCAGTTCCCTCATGCAGCTCACTCCCCGCCAAAAACGAGCGCTGGAATCGATTTGCGAAACATTTTTGCCTGAGACCGATGGGTGGCCTTCGGCTGTGCAATTGGGCGTGCCCGATGCGCTTGCGGAGGCGCTGGAATTCAATCCTCGAACGCAGGATCGCGCACGATTCTTGAATTTGCTGGATGTGTGGGATTCGAAGCTGCACGCTTTTTTGCTGGCTGGAGAATATGGCAATTTTTCGGCGCTGAAAGCGGAAGTGCGCGAAAAAATATTGCGCTCGTGGGCGGATAGTTCCCTGCGGAAGAGGAGAGCGGCGTTTCAGGCGCTAAGGAAGGCGATTGGATTTTTGTATGTGATGCTGCCGGAGTACCGCGGAGCAGCGAATCCGGTGTGGAAGAAAATTGGCTACCCCGGCCCATTGGGAGCGAAGGCGCAAGGCGCGCGGCCGTTGCGTGTGACAACACCGGAAAAAGAGATAACGGCGAGTTGCGACGTTTGTGTGATCGGTTCAGGTGCTGGCGGTGGAGTTGCGGCGGCTGTGCTGGCGGCTGCGGGAAAAGACGTCGTGGTTCTGGAGGCAGGGAACTATTACGACGACGCGGATTTCGACGGTGCGGAGCTCGGCGGATTCCAGCGGCTCTACAGTGAAGGCGGATTTGCCGCGACGGAAGATCATAGCGTGGGATTTTTAGCAGGAGAGTGTTTGGGCGGCGGAACGGTGGTGAATTACTGCACTTCGTTTCGAACGCCGGACGACATTCGAACGGAGTGGGCTGAGGCCGGCGTTCGCTGGATCGCCGGCGCGGAGT
>JAFDVY010000095.1 GCA_018268785.1 Acidobacteriota bacterium
CGCGAGATAATCGCGAAATTCAGGAAATTCGAAATGGAGTTGCAGCGATTGCCAGAGACGTTCGCGAGCTTCCTGCTCACTCTTCGCGCGAACCAGCAGATTGAGCGAATCGCGATGGCCGGTAAAGAGTCCCATCGCGAGGTAGCTGCCCAAATAACCCGTCGAGCCGGTAAGGAAAATCGCCATGGATTAGGCGCTCGTACCTGAGCCGGAAAGGGCGCGCGCTGCAACGGGCTCCGTTCCCCAGTCGATCTGCCGCGACGGACGCGTCTCCAGCGGGCGCCCTTCCATCAGGGGATAGCACCAGCGGCGAAGCGCGGGGATGTGAATATTGATCCAGTAGTCCCACCAATCGATCGACTCCGGATCGAACGCAAACATTTCTTTTTCTTCGGGAATAAGAGCGGCAGTCAAGAATCGCGCATTCTCACATTCGAAGACGTGTTCGTTGTGAAGAATAAATGGCTCGTATAGCTCGATGAGTTTTTCCGCTCGATTCAAATCGCGTTCGGCTTTCGCCAGCGGCGATTTCTTGAAGCGCAGAATTCCGGCAGCGCGATTGATGCCGCTAATCACCGCTTTCTGCATCGGAATGGAGAGACGCTCGTAACGCTGCTTCGAGACGGGGATCGTTTCGAACTTCACCTTTAGCCAATGATCGATGCCGGCTTGCGCTTTGTAGTGTTTGCGGTGCGCAAGGCCGGTCAGCTCAATGCTGCGCCCCATATTGCAGGGATTCACGCCGGAGGTTGCGAGCTGGTACATCCGCGCATTCTTGCGCTGAACGAGGGCGGCGGCGATCAGCGTCATGCCGCGGCACACCATGTCCACGGGTATCACGTCGAGACATTTTTTCTCGTTCGAAGGAAGCTGGCGGAAATTTGTTCCCAGCAAATACGAAAGCGGGCCGGAAGTGTTGATGCCTTCATTCCATCCGGAAAACGGCGAACGCGTCGAGCTCTCGACGATGGAAGGCCGCACGACGGCAATCGGTAAATCCCTTCCGCGGCGTGCGAGGATCGATTCGCCGAGGCTCTTCGTGAATGTGTACGTATTCGGCCAGCCGAGGCGCTGCGCGCGCTTCATTCCCGCGCGAGTCAAACGATTGCGCTCCCAACGCAAGCGATTGCGCCGGAGAACGCCTTCCAATTCGCCGGCTTCCACTTTCGATTCATCGGTACCCTTGCCGAGCGCGACTCGGCGCAGCGCGCGCCCGATTTCCTTGCCCTGCGCGCGTTCTTCCACGCTGGCAATCAAAGCGCGCATGGACTCGATTTCGTGCTCGGAATCAAAACGGGAATCGGCGGCTGGATTGTAATTCTCCGGGAGGTCCTCTTGCACCCTTCCATCTCGTTTGCCGACCACGTAGCAAGTGGAAAGATGCATGAGCGCCGCGTGATCCGACGCCCGCAAAAACGCGACAAGATTCAATGCAGAGTCTACGTTTGAAGAGAGCGCATCGCGCAAGTCGGGGTTAAAATCCGTCAGGCCGGCGCTGTTCACCACAAGGTCGAGCGACTTCGCCAGCCGGTCGTGCGTGGCGGGATCCAATCCAAGCCTTTCCGCGCTGACATCGCCTTCGACTACTTCGATTTTTTCTTTCAGGAATTGGCTGAGCCCGCGGCCATGAATTTCCTGCAGCGGATCGAACGTGGGATTCTCTTCGACAATTTTTTCAAAGCGCCGCTGCGCGGCGGTTGTTCGATTCCGCCGAATCAGCAGCGTAATTTTCTTGATGTCCGGAACGTTCTGCAGCAAATCCACCAGCCAGACCTTGCCGATAAATCCAGTCACGCCGATCAGCATCAGATGCTTGCCGGAGAGGCTTTGCCTGACGGAAAGATGCTCGACCTTGGGCGCCGAGTCAAATAGCACAACGTTTCGCGCCAACAGGCTTTCAGGACGCGCCGCTGTCTCAATCGCGCCGCGCGAGTCTCCATGCAGTTCACCGGCAAGTTGCAACGACAGTTTTTCTCCGGATATTCGCCCATCGGTGGAACCGCTCGCGATCCACGCAAACGGGCCGCGCGGTCGCACGATGGGATCGAGCAAGCGCCCGGTCGCAACACCATCCCGGAATTCAAGCCGGTTAGAAATAAACTCTTCCACGCCAAGGTGAACGGCCAGCGGACGAAGTACGTGATTCAGTGACTGCCCAACCAAAACGATGCGTTCACCGCTGGCCACAGCGGCCTTCAACGTTTCCACGCCGTCCGCGCGTAGCTTCGGCTTCAATACGTAGTGGAAATATTCTTCACCCAGCAGGTCCAGCCGGTCCTTCGTCACTCCTCGCAAAAGTGCATGAAGCAAACGCGTGGCAAACGTCCGCCCAGCGATATAGGCGAATGGTCGCAGGGCGACCATCGCCAACATTCCAGCACGGCGCTTCCACCGTTCCGAAAAACTCTGCGAATGCCAGGTGAAAAAGCCGACCTGTCGCAAAGCGCTGAGCTCCAATAAGGAGCCTTCCACACGCCAGTAGACGGGCGCGGCGCCGTCTCCGGGTCGCTGGTCGTTCTTAGATTGGCTGACGAAAGTCGGCATTCGTGGCCTGGGCTTATGCGCAAAAGACTAGCGCTTCAAGACACTCCGAACAGTATGGCTGATTGCTGGTCCGTACCTGTCTAGGTCTGGAACATCTGGGACGACTGCCCCTGCGAGGCACTGCATTTCCCCTCAACGTCCCCGGCGGTTCCGCCCCTGAGCTTATTCAGCGGCAAGAGTCCTGGCAGTCCTTTGAAAAAATATCATCCAAAGGGGGTAATCGCAAGGCGGAGAAGCCTCCGTTACGACCCGTGCGCTTCGGAAGCCCCTTGCCCATCGGCGGAGCCTCGCCGTTCGCTGGATCGCGTGGTTAACCCGATCGCCCCAAACAAAAGACCCGCCACAAGAAAGCTTGCAAGTATCTCCGGAAGGGTCACGGGTGCCCGAACCGAGCTCACCAATCCCCGCTTCAATCGGCGTGGAATGCCGGAAACAATCAGCGCGCACAAATAGACCGGAATCAAAAGCATCAGGAGGAATTTCGCGCCAATGTACGGATAGTTCAGCCGGAATGTCAGCCAGAGGAGCGCTTCCGGGAGCACAACCAGCAGGCTGAGCAATGCCAGCCGGTCTACAAAATCAACCCCACCCGCTCTTCTCAAGACGCGGAGCAATCCGAAGCAAACGATTGCCAGGGAGACAAGAACGCCAAATGCAGATTCAAAAGTCAATTTGCCCTGCCAAAAGAGCTCGTTCAAAAAGGGGAGCAGCGCCGATTGGCCCATCACTACAATTGCCAAGCCGCCAGTCAGAAAAGCATCTCCTCGCAGAGACCAGATCGCCAGGGAAAAAAGCAGCGCAGCTACCAGCGATTCAAAACCAATAGGAAGCGCGTCGGGCTTCCCGGCAATGGCCGTGGCTTGCAAATAAGAGATGTCCACGACATGAAGCGGGATCCGCAAACAAAGCGCGCGCACCGAAGCGGGCAGGAAAAACAGGGCAAACTGCGTCGTCCAATAGATTGGATAAATGGACGCAAGCCCTAGCAGGAATAATCGCACCCAACGCATTCCGGGGACCTCGGAAGCCGTGGATTCTCTACTGTCGGACTGCCTTTTGCAAGCAGGAAGAAGTGCGTGCAATGGGTCAGTTTGAACTTCTTTGCTCGTGACCCAATGGGTTGGAAGTTCAAACTAACCCGCGATCGAAGTTCGCCTAGACGCCCCAGCCGTAGCGTTCTGCGTGTTCCAGCGTACGCTGCATTTCCACATGCAGAATTTCCATAAAACCGTTCGTTCCAATGGCTTTGGAGCCCGGAGCGGCAAGGTCGGGCGTGCGGTGCCCGGCTTGCAACACACGAACCACGGACTGCTCAATCCAGTCCGCTTCGAGCGATAGGCCAAACGCATCGCGCAGCATCATCGTGGCGCTCAGAATAGATCCAATCGGATTCGCCGAATCCGTTCCCGCGAGCGATGGCGCCGAGCCATGAATCGGCTCAAAAAGCGGCGCACCCGTGCCAAAACTCGCCGAAGGAATCAATCCAATCGAACCAACCAGTGCCGCGGCGGCATCGCTCAAAATGTCGCCGAACATGTTGCTCGTCAGCATCACGTCAAATTGCGAGGGCTTTAGCGTCAGCTGCATCGCTGCGTTGTCCACGTACATGTGCTCGAGCTTGACCGACGGATAAGCGGCATTCATCGCCGTGACCGTCCGGCGCCAGAGCTGCGAGCTGGCTAGTACATTGGCCTTGTCCACGGAACAAAGCCTGCGCGAGCGGTTTTCGGAGCGCGCATAGGCGAACGTCGCAATGCGCTCTACTTCCTGGGCTGAATACGATTCCGTGTCCCAGGCGCGTTCTTTGCCGCCTTCGGTCGTGTTCCCGCGTTCCCCAAAATAGATTCCCCCGGCTAACTCGCGAACGATTTCAATGTCGAGATCGCCAAGCCGCTCCGGCTTCAGCGGCGACATTCCCCGCAAAGGCTCCAGCACCTTCACCGGCCGCACATTTACATACAAGCCCATGGCTTGCCGCAGCGCAAGCAGGCCACTCTCCGGCCGCTTGCCTACTGGCAGGGAATCCCACTTCGGTCCGCCGACTGCGCCAAGGAATACCGCGTCGGCCCGTTTGCAAGCATCGAGGGTGGCGTTCGGCAGCGGCGTTGCCGTCACGTCAATCGCTGCGCCGCCTACGGGCTGCTCTTCAAAATCGAATTGATGATGGAATTCGGTGGCACATTCACGCAGCACGGTAGCCGCGGCGCGCGTCACTTCCGGGCCGATGCCATCTCCCGGCAGAAGCACGATGGTCTTTTTCATGAGGTTCCCCGAAATGCTGGTTAAAACTCGTTACGCTGCGGAGGTCGCTTCCGCCGCAACCGGTCCAGCGCCGCGGCGCAACACTTCGTGCGCAATCGCCACAATATTCCGCATACTCACCGTTTTTGATTGGTCCGCGAGCGCCGTTACGCGCCGGTAGACTTCCGCCAGCTCCGCATCGCTCGCATCGTATCCCAAATCCTTCAAAGTAGTGCGAAGGGCGTTGCGGCCGGAATGTTTCCCCAGCACAAGAGAGCGCGACGGCACTCCGACCGTTTCCGGCGAAATGATCTCGTAGGTCAGCGGGTTCTTGATAATGCCATCCTGATGGATCCCCGCTTCGTGGGCAAACGCATTTGCGCCGACCACAGCTTTGTTTGGAGCCACTTGAGCGCCGGTAATTTCCGTCAACAATCGGCTCGCAGGGAAAAGCTGGCTCAACTCAATGTTGGTCTTCGCGCCTAGATTTTCCTTGCGAACTGCAAGTGCCACGGCGATCTCTTCGAGCGACGCATTCCCCGCGCGCTCTCCGATTCCATTGATCGTGCACTCAATTTGACGCACACCCGCGCGAACCGCGGCAAGCGAATTCGCCACCGCAAGGCCAAGATCGTCATGGCAATGCGCGCTCAGCGTCACCTTGGGATCGTCGTCCAAATAGGCACGCACGCGCCGGAACATTTCGCCATACTCTTCCGGCACCGCATATCCGACCGTATCCGGCAAATTCAAAATCGTCGCTCCCGCTTCCACCGCAACTTTGCAAACCTGGCAAAGGTAGCCGATATCCGTGCGGCCCGCATCTTCTGCGGAAAATTCCACTTCGCCTACATGCTGGCGTCCATAGCGAATCATCGATTCGATTGCTTCGAGCGCCTGCTCGCGCGTCATGTTCAGCTTCACCTGCAGGTGCAAATCGGAGGTCGCCAGAAAAATGTGCAAACGGGAAGAAGCGGCAGGCTTTAGTGATTCGATAGCCGCGTCGATATCGTGCTTCTTCGCACGAGCCAGCGCAGCAATAGGCACGCTGCGAACTTCCTTCGCAACGGCTTGAACCGCTTCCAGGTCGCCCTTCGAGGAAATCGGGAAGCCTGCCTCGATGATGTCCACATTCAAAGCAGCAAGCTGCTTTGCCATGCGGATCTTCTCTTCTGTGTTCATGGAGAAGCCGGGCGACTGTTCGCCGTCGCGCAGCGTGGTGTCGAATATGCGCACTACGTCCATGGGGGTTCCCTCAAGGTAAGTAACTCAGATGCAGCACCCTGCGGTCAAATTTATCTTTGTTCTGCATTTGATAATCCTGTCTTATAATATCCCGGAGCTTATTCCATGGACCTGAGCGAACTTCAAGTCTTCCTTACCGTCGCCCGCGAAGGCAGCTTTTCTCGCGCCGCGGAGCGCCTTTACCGCACGCAGCCTGCGGTCAGCCTGGCAATCCGCAAGCTGGAAGAAGATTTGGGACAAAAGCTCTTCGTGCGCGGCGCGCGCCCCGTTCGCCTGACTGACGCCGGTACCCTCCTCAAAGACTACGCCGAGCGCCTCATCAACCTTCGCGACGAAGTGAAAAAGGGCCTGACTGAGCTGGAAGGCCTGCAGCGCGGCGAGCTTTCGCTTGGCGTCAACGAAAGCTCCATCCATGCCCTCATGCCGGCCATTGCAAAGTTCAGGGATCAACATCCAGGCATACAGATTCGCGTGCACCGCATGTTTTCGCGCGATATTCCGCATGAGGTTCTGAACTACAGGCTTGATTTGGGCGCCGTGTCCTACATTCCCCGCGATCCGCAGTTGCAAGCGACCGAAATCCTCAAAGACGAGCTCACCTTGGTTGTTCCGCCAAAACATTCCCTGGCCAAAAAGAAAGAAGTGGACGTTGCCGACCTCGGGGGCGAATCCTTCATCGCTCACATTGTCGAATCCCCCTTCCGCCGCAAGGTGATCGAACTATTTGCCCGGAATCGGACCGCTCTAAATATGCCAACGGAAATGCCCACCATCGAAAGCATCAAGCGCTTTGTGCAAATGGGCATGGGCGTGGCCATCGTCCCGCGCATGTGTGTTGCCTGGGAAATCGATCACGGCTGGATGAAAGAAGTGAAAGTCCGGCAGCTGAATCTACCGCGCCACGTCTATCTGGTTTCGCGGCGAGGCGCGCGCCTTCCTCACGCGGCGGCGGAACTCGTAAAAATTTTAAAGGATGGGCAGCCTTAGTTGCCTTGCGCTGCGGTTAACAATCTGCCGCACAGACCATCTCCCTGACGCTCACCGTAAACTGATTTACTTGCGGTAGCTCACGCGATAAAGAATCCCGGCTTTGTCCACGCCATCGTCGGAAACCACGATCGATCCGTCCGGCAAAACCGCAACTCCCACCGGCCTCCCGTACACGAGCCCTTTCATGGGGTCTGGCACAAAACCCGTCATAAACGGCACAGGGTCCTGCACCGCGTTCCCATCCTTGAATCCGATGAACACAATTTGATAACCCGCCCGCCTCGCGCGATTCCACGAACCATGTTCCGCCACAAACGCCCCGCCTCGATACGCTTCAGGAAATTGTTTGCCCGTATAAAACGCAAACTGCAGCGGCGCCACGTGCGAACCCAGCAAAACGTCGGGAATAATCGCGCGCGCAACCAGATCCGGTTTCTCTTGCTTCACGCGCGGATCCACATTTGATCCGATATAGCTGTACGGCCAGCCGTAAAACCCTCCGTCCTTCACACTTGTAAAATAATCCGGTGGCAAATCGTCGCCGAGCTCGTCCCGTTCGTTCACCGAAGTCCACACCTGCCCCGTCACCGGGTTCAGCGCCAGTCCGACCGGATTCCGCAATCCCGTCGCATATTGCCGCGCATTCTTTCCGTCCAAATCGCAAATCGTAATCGCCGCGCGCATCGGCGGATCATCCGTTTCAATGTTTCCCTCCGACCCCACCGCAATCAGTAAGTGTTTTCCATCCGGTGCAATCGCCAGATTTCGCGTCGAATGTCCGCCGGCCGGCACTTTCAACAATGGTTCCGATTCCCCCAGTCGCTTAGACGTCTTCGGGTCGTATCGAAACCGGACAATTTCGTTCGTGTTCCCGATGTAGACGTACTCATCCTTGAACGCAATTCCGAATGGGTAACGCAAATCCGCTGCAAACGTCTCGCGCTCTTGCGCGCCGCCCGTATGCTTCGGATCCCGTAATACCTCGATTCGCCCGGCGCCTGATTCCGCCACAAACAAATCTCCATTCGGCGCAACCGTCAGCAATCGTGGCGTCTTAAAACTCTCCGCATAGATGTTGACGTGAAATCCATCGGGCACCGTTGGCAGAAACCCGTTCGGTCTTTTCACTTCCTCTGGCCCATTGCCCGCCGACTCCGTGGCAAACGGCTTCGGCAAATCCGGCTTCTTTCCATTCGTTACTTGGCCGGCCGCCAGAATCGGCAGACTCGCGGCAAGCACGCCAGCAAACGCAGTCCGTACATACTGTCTACACATGGTTTCCCTCACCGTTTCTTTGGCCGCTTTCTTAGTCTGAGATGCACAGGCTTGCACAATCGTTTCGCAATTCGTCTGACGAAAGTTATGGCGTCCTCGAGCATCGTATTAGACGCGCCGCATCATCGTGTGTCACCCGTCCAAGGGATACGCTACATCCGCGCCATGAACATGCCAAAACTCGAAGCCCTGAAGCGTCTTTCCCCCCGGTCTTATCGCTGAAATCCGCTGCGATCTTGGTTGTCTGATAACCCTCTGGTGACACGCTGCGTCTCTCATTCGCCTCTGGCGCTAGACTTATCTGTGGCCGCGCCTCGCGCGGCTCATCCATCGCAAAGTCTCGGTCACAGGAGTGTCCCCATGAAGCTTGTTTGCAAACTATCTCTGTGTGCTGCCGCGGTCTGTCTTGCGGCCGCCACAGGATCCCTCGCGCAGGAAGCCCACACGAAAGCGTCCGCGCGGCCCGTGGTTGCCGAATTCAAGAACGCCGACGGCTTGTCTGTCGGCACTGCAACTCTTTCCGACAACCCCAAAGGCGTAAAAATCAAATTGGACATCAAGGGTTTGCCCGCTGGCGAACACTCCATCCATATCCACCAGAACGCAAAATGCGAAGCTCCCGATTTCAAATCCGCCGGTCCTCACTTCAATCCCATGGGTGGCATGGCGCACGATCACAGCGGCGCTCCTGCCGGAGACATCCCCGATTTCACTCTGATCGTCGCTGCGGACGGCACGGCTCATGTCAGCGTGGTCGCGCCCCACGTCACCATGGGCGATGATCCCAGCTCCGTTTTCACCAATGGCGGCACGGCCATCGTGATTCACGCCGTTGCGACTGCTGGTTCAGCGGCTCCGGCACGAATTGCTTGCGCTATAGTCAAAAAATCCGAATAAATCTCAACATCTCTCAAGGACTCTTGCCCCGCTCCGGCTTCACCGCCAGAGCGGGCTTTTCTTTTCTTACCGGCATCCCTGCCCTTCGGATTGTGGTAGGCTCTCCCCGTTCGCACCTTGTTTCCCCGGTAGCTCGGCCATGTTGTTCAAACACATAAATCCCGACTGAGGAGGCTCCCATGCGAAGCCGCCGCACGCTTGTTTTTTCCCTCTTAGTTGGCGTTGTATTGGGTGCAGCATCCTGTCAAAAGCCCTACCACGATGAAAAAGAGCGATACGTTCTCATCGCCGCAAACGTAAAACTCCCTTATTGGCAGGAAGCCGAAGCAGGCTTGCGCGACGTTTCTCAGCAACTGGGCGTCAGAGCGGAAATGGTCGGCCCGGAATCCTTTGACCCTCAAGAGCAATTACGCGCCTTCCAGAAAACGGTCGGTGAAAACCCCTCCGGGATTCTCATCTCCGTCTCGCGTACGGACCTGTTTCAGGACGCAATCAACGCCGCTGTCGCCAGCGGTATTCCCGTTATCACAATTGACTCCGATGCCCCCGATTCAAAACGCGTCACGTTCGTCGGCACCGACAATTTCCGCGCAGGCCAGGAAAGCGGCAAGCGCATTGCCGAAATTCTTCATGGCAAGGGCAACATCGTGCTCGTCACGATCCCAGGACAATTGAATCTCGACGAGCGCGCCCGCGGCGTCAACGAGGCGCTGAAAAAATACCCCGGCGTGAAAGTCGTTCAAACCCTCGACGATAACGGCGACCCTCGCGTGGCCAATGACAGCATTTCCGCGCTCATCAAAGGCAAAGCCGCCTTCGAGGGCGTTCTGTGCCTCGAAGCTTCCGGTGGTTCTGGCGTGGCAGAAGCTCTGCATCGTCTCGACCTTCAGGGCAAAATTCCAGTCGTGGCGTTCGACAAAGATCCCGCCACGCTCGATTGGATCGACCGTGGCGCCATCACCGCCACCATCACACAAAAGCCTTATGTCATGACTTATTACGGCGTGAAGTTTGCCGACGATTTGCATCACAACGCCGTCCACGAATTCAAGGACTGGAGGACCGCTCCCTCCGGCCCCCTCCCGAAGTGGGTCGATACCGGCACCGCAATCGTGGATAAATCCAACCTCGCCGCTTTCCGCGAAGCCCTTGCCGCCCATCCCAAACCCATGTAACAAATCTTTTCCTGATGAAGCTTGCCGAAGGCCAATCGACCGAAGTAAGGTAGCGCCGCCCTTTAGGGCGGCATCTTCGATGTAAGATTTAAGCAGCGCCGTCCCTCTAGGGCGGCATCTTCGATGTAAGCCACGCCGCAACTCATCCGCGAACGCACACTCCAACCCTTGCTGTCATTCTGAAGCCACCCACGAACATCACAGAAGTAAGCAGTAGACTTCAATCCGAGAAGTTGTAGCGCCGCCCTTCAGGGCGGCATCTTCGATGTAAGATTTAAGTTAGTGCCGACCCTTATTTAGCCCGGCATCTTCGATGTAAGCCACGCCGCAACTCATCCGCGAACGCGCACTCCAACCCTTGCTGTCATTCTGAAGGCATCCACGACGACGGCTGAAAGACCCCCGCCAATTATTTCGGTGGGCTCCCCGCGGGAATTAGTCACGCGGGGAGCTCTGTTCTCGAAGTACCTTTAAGGAATCGGAAAAATCTACCTCTTATCCTTGTTCGCAGCTTCCGCCGCTTCTTTCAACTCTTTGTTGGCCTGCTCCAGCAACTCCTTCGCTTTCGCCGCGTGCCCTTGCATATCGAACTCGTTCGCTTCCTGCGCCTCTGAGATTTTTCGGAACGCCTGATCGCAGAGTCGCTGTGCCGCCGCCAGATTCGGATGCCGCTTGCCGCTGATGTCCCGTTCCGGCTTCTGCGCCAAAAGAATTCCACCGCAAAACAACGTCGCTGCCGCGATTCCGCTGACCACCGCTCTTCTCATAGTCATTTTCATTGCTCCAAGATGAATTCCTGGTTTCCGGCCATCAGACCAAATGACGGCGTGTCGCGCCGCCCACACGTTCCCCTTACTGTACGGCGAACGAAAGAAATTGCACGCATTTCCCATTGCGGTGTTCCGAGAACGCAAGATGCCCCGCCCGGAAATACCTTCCCTTCTCTCCAGGCTAAGCGTTCATTCCCAAAAACAGCTTTTTTTGCGGCTCAATTAATGTGTAAACCCTTTAGGTCTAAAATTTGCATACTGGTATCTAAATTTTTTGGCCCAGAAATCCCTTGACTTGAGTGGGCGGAGAGACTATTTACTACCCACGCTTTGTGGTGGCTTGGGGTACGACGGGGATAGGTGGTGGGGAGAGGGCGTCCTGCGAGTGGACTGTCCCTCGGTAGTTCTCTAGTTTTGTAAATTCCCTTTTGTGCTCGTCGTGTGAGTGTGTTCGCGCACGCTGCCATCCCTCGGCGAATCAGGAGGGATTTGATGAAATCCGGGTTGAAGATCCTCGTTGGTCTCGTACTCTTCGTTCTCTTCTTCAGCAATAGCCAAAACATTGCCTCCGGCCAAGCAGGTACTTCCACGCTTCGAGGTACTGTCACCGACCAGCAGGGCGGGGCTGTCGCCCACTCTATTGTTTCCATCAAAAACAGTTCGGGCTTTTCTCGCGCACAAGAAACAACTGCTGCCGGTGCCTACAGTTTTGACCTCATTCCCGTTGGCGACTACGAAGTCACCGTGCAGGCCGCCGGATTCCGCAAGGCCGAATTTACTTCCGTTCACGCCCTAGTCGGCAACATTGTCACTCTCGATGTCAAACTAGAAATTGGTAGCGCGGCTCAAACGGTTCAAGTCGAGGCCGGAACTTCTGATGTCCAAATTAATACCCAGGACGCCACGCTGGGCAACACCATCGTTGGCGCCCAAATTACTCAGCTTCCGATCGAAGGAAGAGATGTGCGAGTTCTATTGACTCTGCAACCGGGCGTTACACCGGACGGCTACGTCGCGGGCGCACGCAGCGATCAATCCAACATCACCCTTGACGGCATCGATGTGAACGACGCACAGACAAACGGAATTAATGACGCCGTCCTGCGGCTAAACTCGGAAGCGATCGAGGAATTTCGCGTCAACACCGTAAATGCCAACGCAAACGAAGGTCGCTCGTCCGCTGCGCAGGTCAATCTGGTAACCAAGAGCGGCTCAAACCAATGGCATGGCTCTGCATTCGAGCTTTACCGCGGCAGTCTGTTTGAGGCCAACAGTTGGTTTAGCAACAAGTCTGGTGTTCCGCGCACCAAACTCGTTCTCAATACCTTTAGCGGCGGCCTTGGTGGTCCCATTGTTAAGGACAAACTCTTCTTCTTTTACAACTATGAAGGTCAGCGCCAGGCCACGGCAAAACCAGTAGTGGACGTCGTTCCACTGCCGAGTTTGGGTCAGGGCATTATCAACTACACATACTGCACTGATCCAACTTGCAACACATTTTTGCCAGCCTCTCTCAACGCCCCACAAGTTCAGCAAGTCTATTCCGCTGCCGGCATAAATCCGGCGGCGCTCGCCGCTCTGGCGGATGCCGCAAAGAAGTATCCGGCAAACGACACATCGGTGGGCGACGGCTTGAATACGAGCGGCTTTCGCTTCAATGCACCCTTGCCAATTAAACTGAATTCTCATTTCGCTCGCTTCGATTGGGCCGTCAATCAGAAGCAGAACGTGTTCGTTCGGCTGAACTACATCAGCGACAATCAAGCGGATCCCATCAATCTTGAAGCCTTCCCGGATACTCCCATTCCCGGTATTTGGAATCATCCCTACGGAATCGCCGTGGGACATACCTGGACGATCACAAATAATCTAGTGAACAATTTCCGGTATGGTTTAACTCGCCAGGCTTTTACCTTTGGTGGCGATAGTTTCGGCAACGACATCAGCTTCCGCTTCGTCTTTCAGCCAACGAACCAAGTGCACAGTATTAGCCGCGTTACGCCGGTTCACAACATCCGCGACGACCTTTCTTTGAATCATGGAAAGCACGTTTTCCAATTCGGAGCCAACATTCGAAAAGTTAACAATTCGCGTGTCAGCTTTGCCAACGCATTCGACAACGCCATCACTAACCCCTCCTTCTATTTGGGGGCCGGTGATCGTGTGTCCAACGATTTTCAGCAGTACCTGAATAACAACGGATTGAAGGGCGATCAGAACTCGGGACAGTCCTTGAACTCCATTTCTGAGACGCAAAACGCCGCCACGGCGATC
>JAFDVY010000096.1 GCA_018268785.1 Acidobacteriota bacterium
GAAAGGTTTCGATGAGTTCGAGCTGGAAGCTGCTGAGTTCAGCGACAGTGACGGTCTGGTCGGTGGTTTTTTCGACGACATCAATCAGCGGAGTTCCAATGTTCCCGGCGAGAAGCGTGTTGAAGCCCGAGTTTTTCAGGATGTGTTCGATGAGCGAGGTCGTGGTGGTTTTTCCATTGGAGCCGGTGATGCCGATTAAGCGGCCATTGAGAAAACGGTCGGCGAGCTCGATTTCGCTCCAGACGGGAATGTTTTGTGCGCGGGCAGCTTTCAGAATTTCGGAATCGGCAGGGACGCCCGGGCTGGGAATTACAAGTTCCTGATCATCGAGGATTTTTCCCGAGTAGCCGCCTAATTGCAGCGAGATGCCTGCGGCGCGAAGCTTTGCTGCGGGTTCGGTGAGTTCAGATTCGGCGCGTGTATCGACTGTGGTGACTTGGGCGCCGTGCCTGGCGCAGAAGAGCGACGTCGCGACGCCGGTGCGCGCGAGGCCGATGACCAGAATTTTCTTGCCGCTCAGATCGAACATGCTTTCCGTGTCTTACGTCCAAGTGTTAGCGGCACCCGGCGGGAGCGGAGGCCGCTACAAAAATCCTCAGTACAACTTCATCAGCGCAACTTCAAAGTCGTCAACGCGAAGAGCGCAAAAACCAATGCGGCGATCCAGAAGCGAACGATAACTTTAGATTCGCTCCAGCCCATCAGTTCGAAATGGTGATGAATCGGCGCCATGCGGAAAATTCGTTTGCCGCGGAGCTTGAAGGAGCTGACTTGCAAGATCACGCTGAGCGCCTCAATGACAAATACGCCGCCGACGAAGAAGAGCAGAACCTCCTGTTTGATGATGACGGCGATCACGCCAAGCGTGCCGCCGAGAGAAAGCGAGCCCACATCGCCCATGAAGACTTCGGCGGGATGCGCGTTGTACCACAGAAAACCAAGCGAGGCGCCGACGAGCGCCCCGCAGAACACGGTAAGTTCGCCGACACGCGGAATGTACTGGATGTCAAGATAGCTGGCCCAGCGGTAGTTGCTGCTGACATAGGTGAGGACGGTGAGCGCGCCGGCTGCGATGACGGTGCAGCCGATGGCGAGGCCATCCAGGCCGTCGGTGAGATTGACGGCGTTCGAAGAACCAGCGATGACGATGGCGACAAAAATCAAGAACGGGAGAAACGCGAACGGCCAAAAATTCCTGGAATTGATGAGCGAGTGGATGACAAGGTCCGGATGCAAGCGTTTGAAAAATGGAAGGACGAGTTGCGTCGAATAAGCGCTGTACGTTGCGAGAACGAGGAGCGAAGCGCCAACGACAAGGCTGATGAGGATTTGCAGAGAGAATTTGCGTTTGGCGGTAAGGCCGAGATTTCTTTGTTTGGAAACCTTTGCGTAGTCGTCGATGAAGCCAATTGCGGCGAAAGAGAGCAGCGCGAAAAGCGCGATGAGAACAAATGCGTTGGAGAGGTCAGCCCAGAGCAAAACGGGAACGGCCGTGGACAGAACGATCAGAACACCGCCCATCGTCGGAGTGCCGGCTTTTTTCTTGTGCTCCTGCGGACCTTCTTCGCGAATGTACTGGCCGATTTGCAGCTCGCGGAGCTTTCGAATCAGCCAGGGACCGAACACGAGCGCGAGGAACATGGCCGTCAAGCTTGCATAGACCGTTCGAACGGTGATGTAACGAAATACGTTGAGCGGGCTGAAATAGCGCTGAAAAACGTGGTAGAGGAGGTAGTAGAGCATCTAGTGCCGAACCTCCTCGCGAGGGACGCTTGTGGCAGCATGAACAGAAATCAGCGCGTCGACGATGCGCTCCATTTTCACCCCGCGCGAACCTTTGACGAGCAGCAGATCGCCCGGCTGAAAGAATTGCCGCACGAATTCGCCCGCCTCTTCGGATGAAGCGAAAAACGTTGTGTGAGTGCGATTGAAACCAGCGGCGACTGCGCCTTCGATAATTTGGGCCGCATCTCCCGCGACGCCAATGATCCAGTCTACCTTGCCGGATTTTGCCGCGAGCGCACCGGCTTCGCGGTGCAGCGCACCGCTGGATGCGCCGAGTTCGCGCATCTCTCCAGCAGCAAGAATACGGCGTTGAAATCCAGGAGTGGCAGCGAGCAGCGCGGTCATCGCATGCAGAGCCGCAGGGCTCGAGTTGTAACTGTCGTTAATCAGAGCGGCTCCATTCGAAAAACGCAAAAGTTCGCCACGCATGGACGGCGCGCGCATCGTTCTAAGCGCGGTCTGCGCCTCCGCGACGCCAATTCCCCAGACGCTCGCCGCTGCAAGAGAAGCAAGGGCATTGGCGATCACATGCCGTCCAGGCAAAGAAAGCTCGAGCCGCACGCGGCCTTCCGGGCTCACATAGTCAAACGCCGAGCCCAGCGCGCCGCGATCTTCAATTGCTTGCGCACTGAAAAACGCGGGCTGCTCGATTCCGTAAGTCAGCACGCGCCCGGGCGCGTAAGAACCAAACCCCGCGACGCGCGGATCGTCCGCGTTCAATACCGCGGTGGATTCCCGTCCATTTAGCCCTTCAATCAGTTCGCGCTTGGCGAGTGCAATTTCGTCCACCGAAGAAAAAAACTCCAAATGCGCGGGCGAAACGCGCGTCACTACGCCAACATCGGGCCGTGCAATTTCCGCCAACCGTGAAAGTTCGCCACGGCGAGACATTCCCATTTCAAGTACAGCCGCCTGATGCGACTCTTCGAGCTTGAACAGTGTCAGGGACAGGCCGTACTCATTGTTGAAATTCCCTTCCGACTTCAAAACGCGGAGCCGCGTGCTAAGCAGTGCCGCCAGGATCTCTTTGGTTGTGGTCTTGCCGACAGAGCCCGTGACCCCGGCAATTTTCCCGCCCCATGCTTGGCGAACTTCGCGGGCGAGTTGCTTGAGCGCGACGAACGTGTCGGCCACGGCGATGCAGCGGCCGCGCACGGCTTCGGGGTAACTTGCCAATCGGTCCTGCGCAACCACGGCCGCAAGAGCGCCAGCCGCCAGGACATCTGCCACGAAAGTGTGTCCGTCATGACGCGGTCCGTGAATGGCGACGAACAACTCTCCGGTACGAATGGAGCGAGAATCAATCGAGACGCCGGCCACCCGGGCCATGGGGTCGAGCCCCGCTCCCGGCCGGGTACCCAAAGCGCCAGCCACCTGTGCAATCGTCCACCGCATAAGTGCCTCAAAGGGTTCGACTTAAACCAACCGCCACGGCTCAGGTTGTGTGTCACCGGGTTGAGGGCTCCTCCTTTTTCGGAAGCTGACTTTTGGCCGTCCCGAAACCGCAGGACTCCAGCACCCTCGACCCATTCGCAACCCGCTTACTTAGGTAAAGCGCGCTAGGTGCCAAACCCATTGCCCGGGCCGGACTTTGGAGGGGGTTCCTCTCCGTAGCCGCGGTCGCGCAGCGCTCGCCGCGCCTGCTCGCGGTCGTCCCAAGGCAAAGTCGTTTCGGCCAGCGCTTGATAGTCTTCGTGACCTTTTCCGGCAAGAAGCACGATGTCGCCTTCCCGCGCTTCGTCGATCGCCATGATGATCGCTTTTTCGCGATCGGGTTCGATCAGATATTTTCCAGCAGCCTTTTGCAGGCCGACGACAACGTCGCTGATAATTTTCAGCGGATCTTCTTTCCGCGGATTGTCATTGGTGAGAATCGTGAGATCGCTCAGACGGCCCGCAACTTCTCCCATGATGGGACGCTTGGTGCGATCTTTGCCGCCGCCACAACCGAAAAGCGTGATGACGCGGCCTTTGGGGTTCAGTTCGCGCGCGGTCTTGATGAGATTTTCCAGCGCATCGTCCGTATGTGCGTAGTCCACGATGACGAGGAAGGGCTGGCCGAGAGCGACTTGCTGGAAACGCCCGGAGACGCTGGCGAGATTCCTGATTCCCTGCTCGATGATTTCATTCGAAAGGCCGAGCGCTTGCGCCGCGCCAATGGCTGCCAGAAGGTTGTACACATTGATGCGTCCAACGAGCGAGCTGACGATTTGCAGCTTGCCATTTGGCGTACTGGCGGTGAATGTCAGTCCTGAAAAATTCAGTTGGAATTTTTTCGCGCTGATTTCGACTGCATTTTCGATGCCGTACATCACCGTGGATTTTGCGATTCCCGCGAGCCGCGGTCCGTATTCGTCATCCGCATTGAGAATGGCGATTTCCGCGGGCCCCGCGCCCGTGCCTTCAAAAAGGCGGCGCTTTGCAGCAAAGTAATCTTCAAACGTCTTGTGAAAATCCATGTGCTCGCGCGTCAGGTTAGTGAAGACGGCAGCCTGGAAGTGACAGCCCCAGAGGCGATCCATCATCAGCGAGTGCGAACTTGCTTCGAGCGTGGCAAATTGTCCGCCGGCATCGCGGATTTCGGCAAAGAATCCTTGCAGGTCCACGGATTCAGGCGTGGTATTCGGCGCGGGGTAGTCGCCGAGCGGCGTGTGGTAAGCGATTGTGCCGAAGAGTCCGGTTTTTGCACCGGAAGCCTTGATGATGGAATCGATCACGGAGGTGGTCGTAGTTTTGCCGTTTGTGCCGGTAACGGCAGCGATCTTTAACGAATCCGCAGGGTGTCCGTAGAAGTTCGCCGCAGCGATGGCAAGCGCTTTCCGAGCGGCAGGAACCTGAATCCAGGCAATGCTATCGGGCAAGAGCGCAGGCGCCGGCGATTCGCTGACCACAGCAATCGCCCCGCGGGAAACCGCGTCTCGGACAAATTTCGTGCCGTCTTCTTTCGCTCCTTGCAATGCAAAGAACAGCCCTTGCGGGCGCACTTTCCGCGAATCGCAGGCGACGTTGCGAATCAAAAGCGGCGACTGCGATTCGCTGAGCGTTGCGCCAGCACCGCTGAGCAGTGCGTCCAGGCGCTGCGCCGCACGCTGCGTCTCTCCGCTCACACTATTGCCTGTACCCAATCCCGTCTCGTTCACCAGTTTCTTTTCTTTCTCCTGAAGCTCTATTGCCATTCTAATTCCTGGGCTTCTTTGTGTTTGCAGTTTGCTTCGATGCGTGTGCCGCATTCGTCTTTGGCGTCACTGCGTCAAAGCGCACCGTAATTTTTGCTCCGCGGCGAACTTTCGCTCCGGCGGCGGGCGATTGATCTTGAGCAAGACTGCTGCCAATCACGACCGGATCGAGACCAAGCCGCAGGCACGTTTCCGTAACTTCGCGCACGGTTTTGCCGCGAAAATCCGGGACAGCGATGTCGCCGCCTTCATCCAGCGCAACGGTCACGCTCGGCGGCGTGCCTTCTTTTTTCGCAGGCACGATGGGCTTCTGCGGTTCGTCCAGCTTTGCGGGATTGAAATCGTTCAACGAAGTATCGGGCGCTTCTTCCACGTCCTTGTACGAAGCCTGTACGAGCTTGGCAGTGATCGGAACATCGCGCGGCACATCCAAATACGGAAGAACCTGCTCCGCAATCCGCTTGAACACCGGCGCAGCGACCTGTCCGCCTTCATGTTCTCCCACTGGCGAATCGAGAGACACAAGAATCGTGATCGCGGGATTGTTAATCGGAGCGAAGCCGGTGAAGGAAGCGATATATTGCGACGGTGAGTAGCGCTTTGTATTTGGATCAATCTTTTGCGCGGTTCCTGTTTTTCCCGCGGCAGTCCAGCCATCCAGGCGCGCGCTTTTCCCCGTGCCGTGCGGGCTAAGAATCACGCCTTCCATCAATTTTCGGATGGTCGCGGCGCTTCCCGGATGGAGGACCTGCCTCGGCTCGGGCTGGGACGCATCTCCGGAATAGAGAAGCTGGTCGCCTTTGCGAATCTCCGAAATCAGATAGGGCTTGTGAAGGTTCCCGCCGTTCGCGATCGCGGAGACCGCGGTAACAAGCTGAATGGGCGTAACCCCAATCTCCTGTCCCATCGAAATCGCTCCGATGGAAATTCCCGACCAGGTATTCAGGGGCTCCAACATGCCGCGGCTTTCCCAGGGCAATTCGACTCCGGTCTTTTGCCCAAAGCCAAAGGCACGAATGTAGTCGTAGAATTTCGGCGAGCCGAGCCGCAATGCAATCTTGATGCTGCCGACGTCGCTCGATTGCGCGAGAATGTCGGACACGGAGAGCATGCTGAATTTCTTGTGATCATGAATGGTGTGGCCGGAAAAGATTACTCTTCCGTTTTCGCAATCGAAGACTTCGTCGGGCCGCGTCAAGTTCTGGTCGATGGCGGCGGCGAGCGTAATAAGCTTGAACGTTGACCCCGGCTCGTAAATCGCGCTGACGGCAGGATTCATTCGCGCTTCGGGTTTCGCGTCGTTAGGAGAATTGGGATTGAACTTCGGCCAGTTGGCGAGTGCCAGGATCTCTCCCGTGCTCGGGTTCTGAACGATGACCGTTCCGGCGGAAGCACGGGTTCGCGCAATCGCAGCCTGCAATTCGCGTTCGACGATGTACTGAATTTTTGTGTCGAGCGTGAGGACAACGTTAGCGCCTTCGTCGCGTTTGGCCTGTTCGGCGTCGAACCACCGCTGTTTGGCATCCGCCATCACCAGAATGCGATCGCCCTTGCCGCGCACTTGTTTGTCCAATTGAAATTCGAGGCCGCTGATTCCTTTTTCGTCCAGATTGACGAAGCCAAGAACGTGCGCAGCGAGATCGCGATTGGGATAAAACCGCTCGTTCTCCTTCATGGTGTAAATGCCCTTGAGATTGAGCGCCTTCACCGCGTCCGATTTCTCCGGAGGCAATTTGCGGGAGACCCAGACAAAGGTATTGCCGGAATTGAACTTGGCGGCGAGCACCTCTCGAGGAATCTCGACGATTCCGGAAAGCAGGCGCGCAGCCTGATCCTTGTTGTCGCCAAGCTCGGTCGGAATGGCGTAAGCCGATTCCACTTCCGTGCTCATGGCCAGCGGATGCATGTTGCGATCGAGAATCGCGCCGCGCTTGGGAGTGATTTCCACGGTGCGCTGCTGCTGCCGGTGGGCGCGCGTCAAGTAAAACGAATGTTCGACGAATTGCAGCACTCCCAGACGGCCGAACACCGCCGCCATCCAGAGCGCCATGCATCCGGCGACAATCAGCAAACGAAGTTGAACGCGATTTTCCTGCATTTAAGGCCCAGACCGGACGTCGTTCCCGCCAAACTCAGCTCGCATACCCGGTCTCCCGTCAGGGGGACGTGTAGGAAGAAACCTGGCGCTTCCAATCTCTCCAGTTACTGCGCGCGAATTCCGCGCATATAGCGAATCGAAGCCACTTGTGCGCCGCTGGGCAGGTCGTACTCGCGCACCTGATCGGGAAGCGGCTGGGTCAGCCCGAGTTTCACACGCGCAATCTGGTCGATGCGGCCCGGGCGGCTGAGCGTGGCGATATTCAATTTCAAACTCGAATTTAGCTGCGCAGCTTCGGCCTGTTTCTGCTTCAGCTCTTCCAACCGAAAACTCAAGTCAATGCACTTGAAGTGCTGGGAAATGTAAAACATGCAGCACAACGCAATAGCGCTTCCCAGCGCAGCCGTCTTATAGAAATTCTTGAGTTTCGCCGGTTCGACGCGCCGCACCAGCCGCGAATTGTCAATCCGCTTTACCGTCCGGAACTCCGTCATCGGCACCTGCTTGCTCTTCTTCATGGCTCAGACTCTTTCCGCGCACCGCAATTTCGCACTTCTCGATCTTGGGTTCGCCCGCTCTTCTTCTTCGCTGGGTCGAATCACGTGTTTCGTCAGGATTTTCAGCGTCCCTTGGCGCTCGCCTTCTTTAAAGGCTTCCTTGACCATTCGGTCTTCGCCGGAGTGATACGTCAGGAACACAAGACGTCCTCCGGAATTCATTGTGGCGGGGGCCCGAGAAAGAAACTGCCCGAGTGCCTCCAACTCTCGATTCACCGCTATCCGCAGCGCCAGAAACGTTTTTGTTGCGGGATGCAGTTTCTGCCTTCCCCATTGCTTTCGGGCCCCTGCCACAACCGTTGCCAGGTGCGCGGTGTCGCGAATCGGTCGCGCGCGCAGTACTGCCCTGGCGATTCTTCTGGAATCGTGCTCATCCGCTTCGCGGTAGAGCAAATCGGCCAGTTCTTTCTCCGGCCAGCGATTCACAATCTCGTCCGCCGTCAATTCCCCGGCGTCACTCATCCGCATGTCCAGCGGTCCGGCTTCGCGGAACGAAAAGCCGCGCTCCGGCCGGTCAAGCTGCATGCTCGAAACTCCCAAGTCGGCCAAGACCCCGTCCACCTTCGGAATCCCCAACTCGTGTACGACCTCCGCAATCCTTGAGAACGGAGATAAAACGCAGCTCACTTTCGAGCCGAATCTCGCCAGCCTCGCCTGCGCGATCTGCAGCGCCTGTGCGTCCTGGTCCAGGCTGATCAACCGGCCCGTGTCCAATCTTTCGGCGATGGCTTCCGAATGGCCCCCTGCTCCTAGCGTTGCGTCCAGGAAGATTCCGTCCGGTCTTATTCGTAGCCATTCCAGCACCTCTTGCAACATCACTGGCACATGCGGCGCGTTCACGCTCGCACGCCTTAAATCCCAAGGTCTTCCAGCGCCTTGAAGTCTTCCTCGGTGAATGGATCCTTGTTCATGTTGTCCATCACCTTTTCGTGGTTCATCACTTCCAGGTAGTCCAGCGCCCCGAAGACGTCCACTTCACCCGTAGTCTTGGCCTTTTCCCGTAAAATCGCAGGCAGGAGCACTCTTCCCTGCGCGTCCAGTTCGGCCATTTGCCCGTAATAGCTCGTGTGCATCAGAAACTTTCTCTTCGCCTGATTCTGCGAGGAAACCTTTGAGAGCTTCTCCTCGATTGCCTGCCAAACCCCGATCGGATAAATCCTTGCTGAATCTCCCGTGGGACTAGTGATATAAAATTGATTTCCGAATGCTTTTAGCTGGTCCAAATAGACAGCGGGAATTTTCAGACGACCTTTCTCGTCTACCTTGGCCGGATTGTTGCCACGCAGGTTCATTTGCCCGTTTGCTCGTGAAGTACGGATTTTGACGATGAGCCCTCAAATCAACCTTTTGGAGGTCGTTTTCGGTGAAGAAGTGGTTTCTGTTGCCCCAGATGACCACGTCGCGCATCACCCTCTAAATCCAACTACGTTACCCTACTTTGGACCGCTTCCACCCACTACACTCCACTTTTCGCCACATCTTAAGGATGTTTAGAAACAAGTCAAGAGAAATCGTGTGTTTTTGCAAAAATAGTTGCGGGAGTGTGTCCCGTTGTGAGGGTGCAAAAAACCTACTGCCGATTGGGGTTTGTTTTCTTTGCGGCAACTAGGATTAGGGGTGCATATTCGCTGCGTTTTCGCCGTGCTCGTTTTTACAACGCATCATTCCTTATTCCCTTCCGGTTTGGCGCGTGCTATTCTCAGCTCGTCCAGTGAAGTTCAAATCCCGGAGGGACCCGATCATGGAATGGACGACCCCGCAGCACGAAGAAATTAGTTTGAATTGCGAAGTCAGCTCGTACGCCAACGCTGAGCTCTAGTCGGCTTCGTTGTGAGCTTTCTGGGACGCGCAGCAAACGCGCGTCCCTATTTTTTTCTCTGTAGCTGTTGGCAAAACGGCTGGTCACCCACCCTTCAGGATATTTTCCATGCGGATTAAGATTCTTGGCTCGGCGGCTGGCGGCGGCTTCCCCCAGTGGAACTGCGGCTGTCGCAATTGCACGGGACTCCGTAAGAGCACGATCAAAGCAACGCCGCGTACCCAAACACAGATTGCCGTTGACGCGAATCCGGAATATACGCAGCGTACTCATTGGGCTCTGATCAACGCCTCGCCAGACCTGCGCACGCAAATTCTCAGGACGCCTGAACTTGCACCGATCGCATCCACAAGCAACTCCACGCCGATCTACGACGTGTTTCTCACCAGTGCAGACGTGGACTCCATCGCGGGGCTTCTGCATTTGCGCGAGTTTCAGGGGTTTCGCATTCACTCGACTGGGTCCGTGCGCCGCATCATGGACGAAGAAAATTCGATTTTTCGCGTGCTGGGGCGCGCGACGCCGCCTGTGCAGTGGTATTCGTTGCCGATGGCGACGGAATTTTCTCCGACGCAAGTGCCGGACATGAGAGAAGCTCCAAAATTTCAAGTGCGCGCCGTTCCAGTCGGAGGCGATTTTCCAGACTACGTGGGGGAAAAGCTCCGCTTGCGGTTGAATCCAAGTGAATCCGTGGTCGCTTTGGACTTGGAATATCGAGGCAAACGAATCTTTGTGGCTCCTTCTCTGCCCGGCCGCGACGGCAATTGGAAGAAATGGGCGCTCGGTAGCGATTTGGTTTTGATTGATGGGACGTTCTGGAATGACGACGAATTAAGGCGCGCGGGGCGTGGCAAGAAAACGGCGCGAGAGATGGGCCACATTCCCTTGTCCGGGCCCGACGGCTTGCTTGAGCAATACCCAAAGGGCAGCAAAGGGCGGAAGATTTTGCTGCACATTAACAATACAAACCCGATTTTGATTGAAGATGGGCCGGAGCATCGCGCGGCGATGGATGCAGGCTTCGAAATCGCCTACGATGGCATGGAGATCCAACTGTGAATCAGACAGAAAAGCCGCCGCTTTCCGAAGCAGACTTCATCGCGGGCTTTACGGCTATCGGCGAAGAGCGCTATCACCATCAGCATCCCTTTCACGTGCTGATGCATGAAGGGTCGCTCACGCGAGGCCAATTGCAAGCCTGGGCGTTGAATCGCTACTACTACCAAAGTCACATTCCAATAAAGGATGCGAACTTGCTTGCGCGTAGCGACGACCCGGTGTTTCGCATAGCCTGGCGCAAGCGATTGATTGACCATGACGGCGAGCACGGCAAGCCCGGCGGCATCGAAAAATGGTTGCATCTTGTGGAAGCCACTGGGCTGCCGCGCATCCAGGCAATTCGAGGCGATGGAATTTTGCCGGCAACACGTTACGCCGTCGAAGCTTACGTTCATTTTGTTTCCCATGCCTCGCATCTGGAAGCCGTCGCTTCTTCGCTGACCGAACTTTTTTCCAAGAGGCTCATTACGCTGCGCATGGATCGTTTGCGCGAGTTTTATCCGTGGATGTCCAAAGGACTCGACTATTTCGAGGGGCGCCTGACGCAAGCGCCGGAAGATGCCGAGTTCGCGCTTTCCTGGATCGTAAAAAATGCGCGAACGCGCGAAGAGCAGGACGCGGCGCACAACGCTCTGCGCATGAAGTGCGATATTCTCTGGGCGATGCTGGACGCGCTCTATTTTGCCTACGTGCAACCGGGCTGGCCGCCGCCCGGCGCGTTCAAGCCGGAGGAAGCATCCTGATGGCGATTGATCCAAACAGCAAACCACAGCTCGCACCGGGTGTCCGTCTTGGCGAGAACAACAATCAGCGTGTTCTGCTGATGCCTGAACGTGCCCTGCGTCTGATCGGCCCGAGTCTTGAAATCGTGCAACGCTGCGATGGAAAGCACACGGTCGCTCAGATCGTCGCAGACTTGCAGAAGATATATTCGAAAGCTGAGCCGCACAAAGTGGAAACGGACATTCTTGGCTACCTTCAACTTTTGCGGGACGAACGAGCACTCGATTTCACGGCGTAGCCTTCCGAGCTTCCGATGACAAACTCGCTTCACAGCCCCTTGGCATTGGTCTGCGAACTAACGCACCGCTGTCCGCTGCATTGCGTCTATTGTTCGAATCCACGGGAACTTGCCGCTCGCGCAACGGAGCTTTCCATAGAGTCATGGGCTTCCGTTTTCAAGCAGGCCGCTGAACTTGGCGTGTTGCAGGCCGACTTCACCGGCGGCGAACCGCTCGCCCGAACAGACATCGTCGAATTGATTCGCGCCGCCCGAGCCGCTGGACTTTACGTCAACTTGATTACCTCTGGGCTGCCCCTCGACGAAGCAAAGCTCGATTCCCTGCTCGCAGCCGGGCTCGACCATTTTCAATTAAGCTTTCAGAGCGCGACGGAATCCATTGCAGAAGAAATCTCCGGAACGAAGACTCATGCGCAGAAACTGCGCGTCCTAGAATGGCTCAAGCCCCGCCGCGTCGCAGTCACACTGAATTTCGTCCTTCATCGCCGCAATCTTCACCAGATCGGCGAGATGCTCGCGATTGCCGAGTCTTCTTCCGCCACGCGCGTTGAATTTGCAAATGTCCAGTATTGCGGCTGGGGCTTCGCAAATCGCGAGCACCTGCTTCCAACTCGCGCGCAACTCGATCAATTCTTAATCGATGTGAAGGCTGCAGAAGAGCGCTTTCGCGGAAAGATTCGCGTCGAATATGTCGTTCCCGATTACTACGCGAAGTATCCAAAGCCTTGCATGGGCGGCTGGGGCCGCAAAGTCATGCTCATCTCTCCAAACGGCGACGCGCTTCCCTGCCACGCCGCTGCGGTCATTCCCGGGTTGCATTTTGAGAACGTAAGAGAAAAATCGATGCGCGAAATCTGGGAATCCGGCGAAGCTTTCCAGAAATTCCGCGGCGAAGCCTGGATGCAGGAACCCTGCAAATCCTGCGACCGTCGCGCGCAAGATTTCGGCGGCTGCCGTTGCCAGGCGCTCCTCATCGCGGGCGATGCTTCGGCAACCGACCCCGTCTGCTCCCTTTCGCCAAATCGGGCAAAGGTAGATGCCGTTCTAGCTGGAATCCAAGAGCCGCAAACAACTCCAAGCGCCGAATTCCTCTACCGCACAAATCCTTCCTGACTTCCTGCGGAGTTCCTTGTTGTAGAATGTCGCCGCAATTCCAGCTCTCGGGGAGCAAACATGAATTCAAGCAGGCTTTTGCTAAGCGCTCTGCTCGCTTTTGCCTTTGCGGCCTCCGTCACGAACGCGCAATCCACCTATCAACTCTCCGCGGAAAATCTAAAAGCCCGTCAGGAATTTCAGGACGCCAAGTTCGGCCTCTTCATTCATTGGGGCATATACAGCGTCCTCGGTGACGGCGAATGGGTCCTCCACAATCGCAAATTGCAACTTCACGACTACGAACGCCTGCCGACATATTTCGATCCCGAAAAATTCGATGCAAAAGCGTGGGTTGCTCTCGCCAAAGCCGCCGGCATGAAATACATCACCATCACTTCGCGCCATCACGACGGCTTCGCCATGTTTGACACGAAACTGTCCGACTGGAACATCGTCAAGCGCACGCCTTACGGCAAGGATCCGCTCAAACAGCTCGCCGACGAGGCGCACAAGCAAGGCATCAAACTTTTCTTTTACTATTCGCAGCTCGACTGGCACCATCCCGACTATTTTCCGCGCGGCAGAACGGGTTGGGATAACGGCCGCCCGGACAGCGGCAATTTCAATTCCTACATAGACGACTTCATGAACGGCCAGTTG
>JAFDVY010000097.1 GCA_018268785.1 Acidobacteriota bacterium
GTTCCTGGGGGACGCTGGAATTTGACTCTGCGAAGGCCGAACAGATCGGCTTCGCGCGGATGCTGGATGAATTGAAAGAAACCGGCTATACCGGGACAGAACTCGGTGACTGGGGTTACATGCCCACCGATCCGTTCCGGTTGCAGAATGAATTATCCACGCGTGAACTTACTATGTTGGGCGCATTCGTGCCGGTGGCGCTCGAGAATCGTTCGGCACACGAAGCCGGAAAAGAAAATGCCGTAAAAATTGGACGCTTGCTAGCAAAAGTCGCGAAGGACCCAGCCCCCTTCTTGGTCCTCGCGGACAATAATGGCACGGTTCCGGGACGAACGACGCACGCTGGCCGGATTAGCCCGGAAATGTCTCTTAGTCCGAACCAGTGGCGCATCTTCGCGGATGGAGCAAATTCCATCGCAAAAGCGGTGCTCGACGCTACGGGGCTTCGCACGGTATTTCATCACCACTGCGCGGGATACGTCGAGACGCCGAATGAAATCGCGCGCCTCCTGGAGCTCACTGATCCGGAATTGCTTGGGCTGGTCTTCGACACTGGTCATTACGTTTTCGGATCGCACAGCAGCGATGTCCTTGCAGGCCTCAATCGTTTCAAAGATCGCATTTGGTATATCCATTTGAAAGATTGCAGTTGGGAAGTCGCGCGCCGCTCGCGTGAGCAGCAGTGGGATTACTTTGAATCTCTGCAGCATGGGGTCTTCTGCGAGTTGGGGCAAGGATGCGTGGATTTTCCGGGAGTCCTCAGATGGCTGAGAGACGCCCATTACGACGGATACGTTCTGGTGGAGCAGGACGTGCTCCCAGGAATGGGGACGCCTAGGGACAGCGCGCTGCGGAACCGAGAGTACCTGCGCTCAATTGAAGAGCAATACGAATCATCAGCGACCGAGGTGAGCGCTTGACGTCAAACAAACTTCGAATCGGAATTATTGGGGCGGGGCGGATTGGCAAGGTCCATTCTGAAACGTTGGCATTTCGGTTGCCGGATGCCATACCTTTGGCGATTGCGGACGTGAACCTAGACGCCGCATCGGAAGTTGCTGAACGCTGTCATATCCCGCGCGTGCTCAGGGACCATGCTGACATTCTGAAGGATCCGGAGGTTGACGCCGTATTGATTTGTTCTCCGACTGAAACTCATGCCGATCTCATCATCTCTGCCGCCCGCGCCGGAAAGCATATTTTTTGTGAAAAGCCGATCGACCACTCACTTTCCAAGATCGATCTGGCATTGCAAGCGGTAAAGCAGGCAAGGGTGAAATTGCAAATCGGATTCAACCGGAGATTCGACACCAATTTTGCGCGGGTTCACAATGCCGTCACAAGCGGCGAGCTTGGAACGCCCCATCTGATGCACATCGTCAGTCGCGACCCTGCCCCGCCCCCGCTTCCGTACATCAGAGCGTCCGGAGGGATCTTTCTTGATATGACGATCCACGATTTTGATATGGCTCGTTTCCTGGCGGGTAGCGAAGTGGAGAGCCTGTACGCCAGTGGCGCCGTCCGCATAGATAAGGAGATTGAAAAGGCCGGGGACCTGGATACCGCTGTGATCGTCTTGCACTTCAAGAATGGAATGATCGGGACGATCGACAACAGCCGACAGGCCGTTTACGGATATGATCAGCGCGTCGAGATCTTGGGAAGCAAAGGAGCCATCGCAACCGAGAATCGCTTTCCGAACCAAGTCACATTGAGCACGGGTTCATCGATCCAACGCGACCTGCCGTTAAATTTCTTTATGGATCGTTATGCTGAGAGTTTCGAAAGTGAATTGAGCGCTTTTGTGCAAGCGGTACTGCACGATAAGCCGGTACCAGTAACCGGACAGGATGGCCGGGCGGCTACTGTCATGGCTCTTGCCGCCCGTAAATCCGTCGAGCTACGCAGGCCCGTTCAACTAGAAGAAGTCGGCCACTCAGCGCCCTGATTCGTATAGGCGAGGGAGACTCTCCCGCCTTCAGTTCTTATCGTTGCTGCCGCCAAGATGGGGATTTTTCGGCAGGCTAATCATATTTGCAATAAGCCGAAATGCTCCTGGGACTCCTTCCGGAAGTTGCCGGTAAAACGCGTACGCATTGTAAATATAGACCCCTTTGCCGTAACGGGCGTAGAGCAGTCCGCCTTTCTGCGGCTCTTGGCCCTCGTCTTCCGTGGACAGCAAGGCTTCATACCTCGGATCCCACGACTTGAGAAATTTTGACCCGCGCTCTTCTACCCACCCGGCAAAATCGCGTTCGGTAATCGGATTTGGCCAAAGAAAAAGCGGATTCTGGGGCGCGAGGATCTTCATCTTGGAAGCCTCGTCTGTCACCTCTTCCGGGAATTGTCCCATCACGTAAGGATAGGGGCCAAAGTTCTGGTCATATTCCTGCGTATTGTATTGCACAATCAACACACCGCCGTTTTTCACAAAGTCGAGAAGACGGCCGTTATACGTTTTCAGTTCTTCGCGCGCCGCATAGGCGCGTACTCCCATCAGAATCACGCTGTAGCTCGAAAGGTCTCCGCTTGCGACATCGTTAGCCGTCAGAAAATGCACATGAATACCCAAAGATTGCAGCGAAGCCGGAACGTCATCGCCACTTCCTGCAATGTAACCGACGCGCAGCCCTTCGGCCACTTTCACGTCCACACCGGTCGTTCGAAGAACAGACGGGCGATAGAGGTAGTACGGGCGCAAGCCGGGATACCCAGTTAGCTCATACCCCTCGCGGTAAGTTTGCCCGTCGAATTCTGCAACGGCCTTGATCTCATAACTTTTCTCCGTCAACCCTGTGGGCACCACTTGAAAGGTCGTTGAAGTTTCGTCCCCATCCGCCTTTGTGGAGAATTCCGCTACTGCCGGCTTGCTTGTCCATCCCTTCGGGAGTTCGAGTTTGACCGTCCCCTTCGCCGGCCCCTTTAAATTGCTGCGCAGGCTTGCGGTCAAGTCGAAGAACTTGGCATTCAAGGGCACAATGCTGGCGCGTGGCGAAATACTCAGTGAGACGGCTGGGCCAACCACAAGCGGTTCCAACACCTCTCCGAGCCCGGTTACGCGCTTGGTGGTCTGCACCACCTGGCCAACGGAAATGGGCACTCCAGCAAGACTGAATTCCGCCCATGCCTCCACAGGGTATGGCGAAAGAGGACAGTTCAGATATCGCAAGTCGGAAATATCGTAGTAAGACTGCTCGATGTCCGGCCGCGAGAAATAAGGACGGGTGTACGGAGCGTTCTTCGGCACGACAAGATCGAAGCGCGCGTCGATCGGCTTGTTCTTCGTAAGTTCCCCGTTCGCAGCAGGGAGACTCTTCACTTCCCAGTCTTTTCCGTCCGTCGTCCGGATTTTGACTTCTTCTAGCCTAACCGTATTCGAACCTTGGCTTACGACGTGCACCTTCACGCCGAATTTCTGGCCAGGAATGGCAATGCGCGTTGTCTCAGCATTCCCCATGAACATCGCAAAACGAGGATCCGGTTCGTGCTCTGGCGCCATTACAGCGGCGATTGAGAGCCCAAGCGATTGTGCCAGTGCGTTGTTGAACTGCGCTTTCTTTACTTCCAATTCGAACGAGATATTGTATTTGTCGGCTTCGGATAGCGAACTGCTCTTCACTTGCTTAAGAAGCTCCTCCGTTATCTTCCATCCTTCGGCAAGCCTCGGTGCAATCTTTTCCGGCTGTAACGGTGAGAAATCCGCAATCGCGCTTTCTATTGTTCCGTTCAGTCGCTGCAATCCTGGACGAAGGAAGTCGCCTTCGCTCCCCTTTGCGAGCGTCGCGATTCCCATCAGCGATACATCGATCCCATCGAAGAATGAGTTCTCCTGATCTTCGGCGGTCACCACCGAGCCAAAGCGATGGTAGGTTGTGCTCATCGCGCCGGCATTTGGGATCGTGCCGCCGCCGGTCTGCGATTTCTGGTGGCCGAGCCCCTCTCGAGCAATCTGCACGTACGATGCGCCAAGCACCGGATCGTATTCTCCTTCCGGCACAGCGACATTCACACTGAACTTGCCGTCATCGTTTCCGAACCACGGCGTTCTCGCGTAATCCTTGAGCGGAGTCCACGGCTTCAACCCCGCTGCAATTTGATCGGGGAAAACATTGGAGTCTCCTGCCGCCTTGAAAACTTCCTGGGCCATTGCCCCGGCAGTCTGATGGTTACCGTGTCCGTCCGTTGGGCCACCGACAAAAACGGAGGTGATGACAAGCGGCCGGGTCATTCGAACGACACGGACGACGTCATAAAGCACGCGATCGTGCGTCCACTTGGCGATCGATTCCGCCTTGGTCTTGGAAAAACCGTAGTCAACGACCCGAGTCCAATATTGGTCCACGCCGTAGTAGCGTCCTGCGGCGAGCAACTCTTCGGTTCGGACCAGTCCCAGCCCATCGAAATAGTCCGCCGACATTACGTTCGCGCCGCCTTCACCGCGATTTAGGGTTAGCAGAGCTACTCGCGCACCTTGTCCGCGCGATTCGTAGGTCAGCATCCCGCCGTCTTCATCATCAGGATGTGCCGTAATCATGATCAGGCTGGCTCGTGTGTGCAGCTTCTTCAGGCTTTGCCACAGTGCCGTGGAGCCTCGGTTAAACGTGATCTCGTGAGCATTCGGCGAAGCCTTGATCGCAGAGTCATACGGCAACTGCGCAGTAAGGGTTGAAGCCAGCAGCAGGGACAGTCCAAGCAACAGATATCGCCTCATGAGAGACCTCGTAGCCAAGGATTTCAAGTCGATTCTCCAAACCAGATACGGCTGAGACGCGTCAGATTCTCAGGGAAGAACCTGACGCGACTCGGGGGTGTAGGAAGGTGAAACAGCCGCTAGAAATAGAACTTCAAGCCGAATTGAATTTCACGTGGATCGCCAACGGTCGAAGAAATAATCCCGAATCCGAACGGGAAAAATGACCCAGGATTCGAAAAGTTGGCGTGGTTAAATGCATTAAAGAATTCCGTTCGGAATTCAAGTTTCATGGTTTCCCGGATTGGGAATGCCTTGAACAGGCTTATGTCGGCGTTGGTAAATCCCGGACCATGGTATCTACCGACACCGCAGTTTCCAAACTGGCCAGTCCCCGGCAACGCAAAGGCCGCTGGATTCAGCCACAAACCCTTCCTGGGATCATCGGAAGCTCCGGCACGCCCATCCCCAATGCAATTGGGTCGTGATATGTGGGCGCCACCCGACAAGCTGCTATCAGGCGCAGCGAGTTGGATGGTCGTGCCCGTTTGCTTCGTGAAGATAGTGTTGACTTGCCAGCCGCCAAGAACATAACTCGCGGGCCCGCCTTGATTGAGAAATCTCTTGCCTTTCCCTACTGGCAAGTCGTACGTCAGGAAGCCCACAAAGCGGTGGCGCACGTCAAACATCGAATCGCCACGTTCTGCGCCATAGTTGTACGCGTTTTGCGGAAAGGCGCCGCCGGTCAAATTGTCCACATAGTCGCCGATATTATGGCTCCACGTGTAACTAATCCCGTAGGAAACCCCCTTCGAGAAGCGACGACGCAAGGAAACGAGCAACGCATTGTAATTTGTGTTTCCGTCATTGGTCGCTAACTCTAAGAAGCCGTGGCTTCCCGTTGCGCTACTGTTCGTGGTGTTCAGATTGGCGTACGGATAAATGTCAATCGGGTTTCCGCTCCCGTCGAAGTTGCCCGTGAAGATTCCTTGGTTCCCGTCACGCAACCGATTCATCTTCCTGGCAAAGTTCCCGACGTAGCTTACGTCCAAAGACAAGTTGGGAGTGATTTGGAATTGCGGCCCGAAGCTTCCTTGCTCGACGTAGCCGGTTCTTTGGTTTGGATCCTGAGCGCGGATCTGCAGTTGTGTCAGATCGACCGTTGTGGATGTAAATTGGTTAATCGGGAAGCCGTTCTGCAGTTGGAACACAGGCGTTGTGCTTCCCTGTGATTGCGATAAATTGTAAGAGAAAACGGCGGGCGGGTTCAGTGCGAGAATACTCTCCGACCCGATTCTTACGCCCTGCTGATAAAAAAGGCCGAATCCTCCGCGGAAAACCAGTCGCTCCCACGGGTGGTAGCTGAATCCGAACCGCGGTGCAAAGTTGTTCTTGTCTGGATGAATCAGAGACCGTTCGAACCAACCGGACGCGCCGGAAGGCGGCGTTACCAGTTCACCGCCGTTTGCCGGACTGAAGTTACTCAGCCGATTCTGGTGATTCAAGAGAGGAGAATAGAGTTCGTACCGAACTCCAAACGTAAGCGTGAGATTCTTTCGTGCGCGCCACGTATCCTGCGCGTAGACGCTGTTTCCGTTCGTAAAGTTGTGGACAACTGTGGGAGTAACGAACACGGTGGAGTCGACGTTACCCAAAAGAAAATCCGGCAAGCCAAAGCTCCCCGCCGCAGTGTAAATCCCGTTTACTCCTATTTCCCCTTGCGGGGCACGGATGTCCAGGAAGTTGTTGCTCCAGTGCCGGTATTCGTAGCCGAATTTGAAACTGTGGTTTCCCTTTAGCCAGGTCAGGTTGTCCAGGACTTGCCACACCTGCGAAATCTGGAACTGTGGCCGCCAAGGTGACGTGCCGATTCTCGTCAGTCCGTTGATTTCGATTGGAGGAATTCCTGCGCTGTTTGCGCTCACTGGAATTCCGCTCAAGCCGAAATCCGGCGCGAGGGACTTTCCCAACTGAAGACCGATCGGGTCGCTGTGCGCGAAATCGCGGTTGAAACCGAATCGCACTTCGTTCACAAGTGAAGATTTGAGCGTATCATCCCACGCGATTGCAACCGACCGTTCGTGAATATTGTAAGCGGTCGCAAAATTGCCATTCCCAGCGACGGGATCTTTGGTCCAAGGAGGATCCTGATTGTTGATGATGAACTGGCTGTACCTGCCAAAAATATGATTCTTGTCGTTTACACTGTGATCCACGCGAACGTCAAATGAGTGGGTGTCCTTTGGAATCGAATACTGGAACTGATAGTTCGGTGCGCCGTTCCAGCTCCCAGGCACTCCCTCGTTGGCAACTTGGTTGGGAATGTTAGGGTCGGGGAAAAGTGCAACTAATTTCGTTGCCGTCGAGTCGAGGCAGCCGGAGGCAATCATGTTCCCTGCTACGCACCCGCTTTGTCCACTTACCGGAGAGTTGCTAAGGGTTTGGCTCAACTCTGTGAAATTTCCCGTCTTCATCAATGGAGTTGGTACGGTGGACTGAACGGTGGTCGCCTGGCGGCTCGTAAAGATCTGAAAATCTGCGAAGAAAAATGTCTTGTTCTTGAGTACGGGTCCCCCAATCGTGGCGCCATATTGGTTCTGTGTGAAACGCCCTCTGGGCACACCATTCAGGTTATTGAAGTAGGAATTCGCGTCTAGCGAGCTATTGCGCAAGAATTCCCAAACGTCTCCGTGAAACTGATTTGTCCCAGACTTGATCGTGGCATTGATCACTGCTCCGGCAGCCGTCCCGAATTCCGACGAATAGGTGCGCGTCTGAATCTTGAATTCCTGAAGAGCGTCGGGCGGAGGCTGGATCACTTGTACCGAACTTTCCTGGAGATTCGTGGAACCTGAGTTGTTATCAATTCCGTCCAGTGAAAAATAGTTCTGCGTTTCCAGGTTCCCGTTCGAGCTGAAGCGGTCCGGTGCGGTGTTGTTCTGGTTGACTTGATTCCGCTGGATGCCTGCTTCCAAGAGCGCCAGGTCTGAATAGCGCCGGCCATTCAAAGGCAAATCATTGATCTGCTGACTTTGGACGACACCCCCGACATCCGCCGTTTCTGTCTGCAAGATGGGGCCGATCGACGAAACTTCGATCACTTGGTTCGATTGTCCCAACTTCAACGTGAAATCAATTGCGGGCCGCGACTGCACGTTGATTTCGATATTCAGGCTGATAGCTGACTCGAAGTTTGTCGCGGCTGCCTGAACGGAATACACTCCTGGAAGGATCGCCGCGAATTGATAGCTTCCATCCTCATTGGTTGTCACTACGCGTGTCACACCCGTAGCATTGTTTTTCAATGTTACGGTTGCGCCCGCGATGGCTGCACCGCTGGGATCTCTTACGACACCAACGACGGAACCCGTGTCGATCTGTCCCAGGCTCACCGAAGGAATGAGGAAAAAAACCGTCGCTAGCAACAGCAATTTGACGAACATGACAGACTGCAAACGGAAGCGAACCAAACTTCCCATCTTCACACCCCCTGAAATTCGAAGTTCAAAAAGCCCCCAATGTTCGCAAACGTTAGCATAAACACTTTTGACTGTAAACACGATTATAGCGAACCCCTATTGGTCCCCCTTTCTGAGCCAACTGAAGACTACCGCGAGCAAGGGAAACCGATGTCCGCAAGTCCAGCTAGACACGCCTGTCCTTGTCATTATTCCTTGGCTTTTGCGTATCTCCGGCGTTGAGGATGCGGATTGTTGGTTGAGACTTTCGGATCGGCCCAGGGGGCGTCTCTCGGCTGACGCACATCACCTGGTCGGCAGTGAAAGGCCCTTTCGCTCGATCATTCGTAATTCTAAGCCGCTCAGTGCAATCGTATGCGGAAATGCCCTTGCCTCTTGCACACGCAATCCTTACGATTTAAGCGCCGCTCCGCACTATAGCCTCGCCCAGACTAATTGCTGGATCGGCCTAATATTCCATCAAGGGGAATGAGCTATCGCACCGACACTCGAAAAGTCGCTCCTTGCAGCGTCTCTCAAACGCCGCCAATTTCTGGCCGGTCTTGGCAGTGCGGCTATTCTTGGCCAGGTCACAAGCAGCCCTCTCCCACATCCCATCTTTGAAGAGATTCCCGCAGGACGAAGTGGCATCCGCTGGAAGCACGAGAATGCTATGTCGCCCGAGCATTTCCTTCCAGAGACTCTCGGGCCAGGCTGCGCCTTTCTCGACTACGACAACGACGGATGGATGGACATCTATTTGGTGAACAGTGGGCCGTCTGAATTCTATGTTCCAAAACAACAACTCCGGAACGCCCTATACAAAAACAACCGCGATGGCACCTTCACAGACGTGACCGAAAAGGCAGGCGTCCTCGGCGGAACGTTTGGTATGGGAGTCGCAGTCGGCGACTACAACAACGACGGCTTTCCGGACATATTCGTGACCGCCTGCGGGAGAGCACTGCTCTATCGAAACAACGGAGATGGCACGTTCAGTGAAGTCTCAAAGCAGGCGGGTATCGAGATCTCGGGATGGACGACTAGCGCGGTTTGGTTCGACTTTGACAACGACGGAAGACTCGACCTTTTTGTCTGTAGCTTTGTCCGCTATCTACCGGAGGATCGCAAATCCTGTGGTGACACAGTATCCGGTCAGAACTATTACTGCGTTCCACGCGCGTTCCATCCGACGGTTAGCTACCTCTTTCACAACAACGGCGACGGGACATTCAGTGAAGTGGGCCACAACACCGTGATAGGCAAGAGCTTCGGAAAGGCGTTGGGAGTCGTAGCCACAGATATCAACAACGACGGGCGCATGGACCTGTTCGTCGCGAATGACACGGTTCAAAACTTTCTTTTCGTCAATCGTGGCGAAAATCGGTGGGAAGAAATCGGCATTTCTGCCGAAGTGGCCTACGGCGAAAACGGCCAAGCCCGTTCCGGCATGGGCGTTGACTCTGGGGACTTCGACAACGACGGCTGGCAAGATCTCTTCGTGGCCAATATCGACCAGGAAAAGTTCTCTCTCTATCGCAATACCAAGGACGAACGGTTCGTAGACATTGCTCAGCCCCAGTCCATTGCCCAGGCGACCCGTCTACTCAGCGGGTGGGGCCTGAAGTTTTTTGACTACGACAACGATGGTGAGCTCGACCTAATCCTTGCCAATGGCCACCCCGACGATATGGTCAGTCAACGCTCACAAACCGTCACGTACCGGGAACCCCTTCTTCTCTTCCATCAGACCGCCGGGAAGTTCCAAAATGTGAGCGCTGAAGCCGGTGCCGCCTTCTCAAGACAATTCGCTGCGCGCGGTCTGGCGGTTGGCGACCTGGACAACGACGGCAGGCTCGACGTGCTCGTTGGCGTCAACGGAGAAGCACCACTACTGCTTCAAAATCGCTCGGGAGACGGGAATCACTTTTTGGGGCTCAAGCTACATGGCGTCAGTTGCAATCGCGACGCTGTCGGAGCGCGAATCACTTGGACTGCGGACAACAAGAAGCGCTTTCGATTGAAAACAAGCGGCGGCAGCTACCTCTCATCTCACGATCCGCGGGAAGTTCTCGGACTTGGTGCGGCAACGAAGATCGACTCTCTCGAGATTCGATGGCCTGCGCCATCTAGGCGCATCGAACGATTTACGGACCTGCGCGCAGATCGCTACATCAATATTGTCGAAGGAAAAGGCATTTCGTAGCGCTCTTTATCCTTCTACTGGCGTTCCCGCTTTCCGTCTCTTACGCGCCTACAGAAAAATACGTTCTTTGAGCCGCGCTTTTACATACCGCTCGCGAGCTTCTTGGACTGATTTTTCTTCCGAGACCTCCGCAATTGGAACGTCCCACCACGATTCGTAACCTGGGACTCGCGGGTCAATCGCGGTTTCCACAACCACGACGGTCGTACTCGTTTGCTTTCGAGCATCTACCAGTGCAGTTCGTAGCTCAGTCCCCGTTTTCACGCGGACGGAGTGCGCACCAAGACTTGCTGCATTCGCCACAAAGTCGACAGGAATGATTTCTCCACTGTACGAACCGTTCTTACGGTAGCGATAGTCAGTTCCCATACCACGATTGCCGACCGACCGGCTTAATCCGCCAATACTCGAGAATCCGTGATTGTCCAGGAGAATGATGTTCAGTTTGTATCCTTCCTGCACCGCTGTAACGATTTCCTGAGCCATCATCAAGTAAGAGCCATCGCCAACCATTACATAAACTTCGCGATCCGGCGCCGCCATCTTGACGCCCATTCCACCGGCAATTTCATAGCCCATACACGAATACCCATACTCCATGTGGTAACCCTTCGGATCGCGAGTTCGCCACAATTTGTGAAGGTCGCCTGGCAGGCTCCCCGCCGCGCAGACCAAAACGTCGCGCACGGCCGAAATGTCATTGAGGATCCCGATGACTTCTCCCTGGCTAATCGGAGGACCGACCCGCGTACTGTAGATCCTGTCAACCTCTTGCTCCCACGTCGCGCGATATTTTGCGATCTGCTCGGAGTACGCGGAGTCAACATGAAAATCTCCGATTGCGCTTGCCAACTCTTCAATCGACGCACGCGCGTCCGAAGTAAGAGGCAGCGCGGCATGCTTGTAGGAATCAAACTCAGTAATATTTATATTGATGAAGCGAACGCCAGAGTTCTGAAAAGCCGTTTTCGATGCGGAAGTGAAATCACTATACCGCGTTCCAATTCCGATGATCAGGTCTGCTTCGCGTGCCGCAATGTTCGCTCCCGGAGTGCCTGTTACGCCCATCGCCCCGAGTTGCTGGGGATGATTGTAAGCAAGGGATCCTTTGCCCGCCTGCGTCTCGCAAACGGGAATGCCAGTTTTGGAAACAAACGCCGAAAGTGCTCCACTGGCCTCCGAATACAACACACCGCCCCCCGCAATCACGAGTGGCCGCCGGGATGCCTTGATCCATTCTTGCGCCGTGGCCAGGAGGTCGCGGTCGGCCAGCGGTCGCGGGATCTTCCAAAGCCGTTCCCGGAACAACTCTTCCGGAAAATCAAACGCCTCGGCTTGCACGTCCTGCGGCAGGCAAAGAGTGACCGCTCCCGTCTCCGCCGGAGACGTCAATACGCGCATCGCCTCCGGTAAAGCAGTCAAAAGCTGCTCAGGCCGATTGATCCGATCCCAGTAGCGCGACACGGGCTTAAAACAGTCATTCACCGAAATATCCTGGGAACTCGAACACTCCAACTGCTGGAGCACGGGAGCTACCGTACGCCTTGCAAAGGTGTCTCCCGGTAGGAGCAATACGGGAAGACGATTAATCGTCGCAAGTGCCGCACCGGTCACCATGTTTGTGGCACCTGGTCCAATGGAGGTCGTGCAGGCAATCGCGCGGGTACGGTTCGTCATCTTCGCGAAAGCGGCAGCGGTATGCACCATTGCCTGTTCATTGCGGCATAGGACATACCGCAGCCCTGTGTCCTGTTCAAGGGCCTGGCCCATGCCAGCGACGTTTCCATGACCAAAAATGCCAAAACATGCTTCGAAGAACGGCCGTTTTAGGTTATCCCGCAAAGTAAACTGGTTTTTGAGAAAGGCTACAATTGCCTGAGCCACAGTTAGACGCTTCAAGGTGAACTCCTAATGCAATCGTTGGCATAGGCTTCAAAAATTCAAGAGCATCGCCGGCGCTCTGCTTTGATTCCTGTGGAGATGCTCACCTTTCAGGTGCCCAGCGGCAGACTGAAATGCGTCCTTTGCCCAACGTCGCATTGAAACGGTAATCGAGCCTCCCGCAGTCGTCAACCTGTGCGCGAACAGGATGGGGGGCTAGGTTCACCAATCGAAATTTCGCGCCCAGTCTGAGTTAGGGATTAATCGCCCGCTTGCATCGATAAACATGCCTTGACGCGTATATGCTTTGTGGAGTCGACCGCCGCTTTGTTTCGATGGGTGCTGCCGGATGGCACATTGCTTTCGATGTCTGGACTTCTTGCTAAGCGGAACTCCCATCGGGCGCGTTGCGGGCGGAGATGCGATGAAGCTCTCCGGGTGGCAGCGATTGAACGCAGAGTATGCAGAGCAGTTCGGCGTTAAACCGCCCACCTGGCCTCCCAAGCCGGCGCAAAATTAGTGAAACGAGGGAAATCATGAAGGCAAGCACAACACGCATAATTTTTCGTACGATTCACATCGTTTTCAGCATTCCGATAGCCGGCTACGTCTACAGCCCGTTTGACAAAATTCCTCAATACGCGGCTCCCACCCGATATGTCTTTGTGCCCGTGCTTGTGCTTTCGGGACTTTGGATGTGGAAAGGCCACCTCGTCCGGCAGTTTCTTTCGAAAAGGCCAACCAGGCAAGATGCGGCAGTCAGCTAGTAGCAATTCTGGACGAAACCATGCCACATGCAATCGTTTCAAAAAAACAAAGTGAAGACATACTCGAAGTGTTGAAAGCCCGTTTCGAGAAAAACATCAACCGCCATAGAGGCCTGGAATGGGCCAAAGTACGGACAAGACTGGAAGCCAACGCCCACAAATTGTGGTCGCTCACAGAAATGGAAAGAACTG
>JAFDVY010000098.1 GCA_018268785.1 Acidobacteriota bacterium
GGCGACCCAAGCGGAAGGAATTTTGCAAAAGATGGTGCCGGAATCCGAAGGCACGTTTTCGATGACGGGGTTCAGTTTTGCAGGCAGCGCTCCGAACCGAGGCATCATCTTCGTCGCGCTGAAGCCGTTTGACGATAAGGTACGGAAGGGCGAGGAACACAGCGCGGCCGCAATTATCGAACGGCTGCGGGGCCCGCTAATGGGAATACCTGGAGCACAGCTCTTCCCCGTCAATGCGCCGACAGTTTCGGGCTCGTCCAGCCTGGGCGGTTTTCAATTTGAAGTGCAGGATCCGAGCGGCAACTCCCTGCAGGCGCTGGCAAATGCGGCCAATAAACTCTCGGCCGAGGGAAATCAGAGCGGAGTCCTGGCCGGATTGTTCACGACGTTCACGGCGAATGATCCGCAGTATCTGGTGAAGATCGACCGCGAAAAGGCAAAAAGCCTGCACATTCCACTGAACCAGATCACGGACACACTGCAAGTGTATATGGGCTCGGTGTACGTGAACGATTTCGATTTTAACAACCGCGCGTATCGAGTTTATGTGCAAGCGGAAGGAAAATACCGAAACACAGCGAAGGACATCAACAGTTACTATGTCAGGTCGGATACGGGAAAAATGATTTCGCTGGATAACGTGGTCACGCTGGAACAGACGGCGACGCCACAGGTGATCAGCCACTTCAATTTGTTCCGCTCGGCGGAAATCAGCGGATCGGCGGCACCGGGGCGAAGTTCCGGGCAGGCGATTTCAGACATGGAAAATCTCGCCAAGAAATACCTGCCGCAGGGCATGCGTTACGAATGGAGCGGCTTGACGCTGGAGGAACTCGAATCCGGATCGAAGGCGCTCATGCTGTTTGCACTGGGCCTGGTTTTCGTCTATCTGACGCTAGCGGCACAGTATGAGAGCTTCGTGCTGCCGTTTATCGTCCTGCTGGCCGTGCCGGTCGCGTTGCTTGGCGCGGTGGGCGGCCAATATTTGCGGGGATTGCAGAACGACGTGTATTGCCAGATCGGATTGACGATGCTGATCGGCCTTGCGAGCAAGAATGCGATTTTGATCGTGGAGTTCGCGGAACAACTGCGCGCGCAAGGAAAATCGATTGCGGAAGCCGCCGTGGAAGCAGCGAGAATCCGCTTGCGCCCGATCCTGATGACATCGTTTGCGTTTATTTTAGGCGTTGTGCCTCTGGTACTTGCGCAAGGCGCCGGACGCGCGGGCCGCATTTCCGTGGGGACGACGGTGTTTGGCGGAATGATTGCGGCGACTACGCTGAACTTAATCTTCATTCCATTGCTCTATGTGATCGTGCGGACGATTGTGCCGGGCGGTGCGCGGAAGCACGAAGCATTGCACGGGGATTGACCTCGGAATTTCCTGCAAGCGCACGGCAAAATCAGGCAAAGAAGGCAAGTAAACGCCGGGTGCCTTCCGCAAAATCCGTCTTCGGCGGGAGCAAACTCAAAACCAGATAGCCGTCTTGCGGGAAATCGTAGAAATGGCCCGGATGCACGAGCACGCCTTGTTGTTGGAGGAGTTCGACTGCGAGGTCTTCGCCGGTGCGCGTCGCGGGAACGCGGAGGACGACATTCCAGCCCGCTTCGCAGACAAGCCGCGAGCAGGAGTTTTGCGCTGCGAGTGTTTTGTCCAGCATTGCGAGATTGGCTAGCGCGCGGGCGATCAACTGAGCCTGGAATTGAGCGCGTGTTTGCAAAAGGGCGGGGAGTGCATGCTGGACAGGAGCGTTCATCGAGAGATAGGAATCGGCGATGACTTCGAGGCGCCGGCGGGCATCCCGTATGAGAGTTTCGGGACCGGAAAGCGCGATCCAGGCGGACTTCATCTGCGGGAGGCCACAGAGTTTTGAAAGGCCACTCAGCGAGAAAGTCAGCGCTTTCGTTTGCAAAGCAAACGGCGCCGCTGGGGCGGCTTCCAGAGGAAAATCGAGAAACACTTCGTCGGCGATGACAGCGAGGTTGCTCGCGGCACAGAACGAGGCGAGTTGCGTTTGCTCCGGCGGTTTCGCGTAGTGACCGGTTGGATTGTTTGGGTGGACGACGATTGCGACACGCGTGCGCGGAGTGATTAGGCGTTCGAGGGAGGCGAAATCGATCTGCCAGCCGTGATCATAGACGAGCGGATAGCGAACGAGAGCGACATCGTTGAGTTCGGCGAGAAAATCGAAGAGTGGATAGCTTGGACTTGGAATAAGCACTTCGTCGCCCGGGTTGCAGAGCAGGCGGAAGAGATAGGAATAGGCTTCACTGGTGCTTGTTGTCAGAAACAGATCGTTGGGCGAGAGCGGGACGCTTTTTTCGGAGTAGTAGCTCGCAACGGCTTCACGTGCAGAGAGCAAGCCCTGCGAAACGGGTTCGTAGCGGAGCGAACCAGGATTTTGCAAAGCATGCAGAATCGCGGATTCGTCGTAGGAGAAAGCTGCTTCGGTGGGATTGGAAAGGGTGAGATCGATCGATGAACGCTCGGCGCGGCGATGTTCGGCGAGGGCTTGGGTGAGGCGGTTTTCCGCGAGGTTCCAGCTGGTTCGAGAGGCAAACATGAGGACAGTATTGTGCAGGAGATTTCGAGCGAATGGGAATCGATGAAATTACTGCAATGCTTTCTTGACGTCCGGGCCGATGCGGTCGAGGACGGATGCAATGTAGTCCTCTCCTACATAGCGATTAAGAATGGTTCCGTCGCGGCCAATAAGAATGTAGGTTGGAAAACTATTCACGCCGAAACTATTGCGGATGGCGCCGTTGCCGTCGAATTGTTGAAGCCACGTCATTTGATGGCTTGAGACAAAGCTTTGCCAAGTGCGCTGGTCATCGTCGGCGCTGATGCTGATGACGGTAAATTGATCGCCGCCATAAACCGATTGAAGCTGCTTCAATTTTGGCAACGCGTTGCGGCACGGTCCACACCAGGAAGCCCAGAAATCGAGAAGCACCACGCGGCCGCGAAAGTCGGAGAGTTGAAACGTTTTTCCGCCGGCCGAGGCGGTGACTTCGGGGGCTTTTTGCCCCGTGGCAGCATGTGCGCGTGGAAAATTGTCGTCGTCGAGGACTTTTGCGGTTTTGGGCGCTGGCTGTTTATTTGCACGCGCCTGACGAGCGGCATCGGCCAGGGACGCGGGTTGATCGGATTGCGCGTTCTGGCTTTGTTGTGCATGAGATGGTTGTGGCGAGGAGCTCTGGCCCATGCTCGATGAGACCGTAACTGCCGCGAAGAGACCGAGCCAGACAAATCGTGGACGCAGATTGGGCATGCACATCCTCCAAACCAGCTTCTAGAGCCAGCGTAGATAGGAACAGCGTGCCAAGCCAATGGAACCAAAGATCAGTAGTGGCGCATGGGTAATAGAGGGGGCGAGGCTCTTCCTTTTGCGGAGTCTAGGGAAACGAAATGCCGGTTAACCGCGTCACACTTTCGACTAGACTCGTTGGCAGTGTCGACTAAAGGGGATGACTTATGCGGCTTGCTTCCCTGCTAGGTGCCGGTCTTTTGATTTCAGCGACTGCGTTTTCGTTTGCGAATGAGAAGAAAAAGCCCATTCTTCCAGCGACGATCCTGAATGCGCGAACGGTGTCGGTGATTGTTGATCCCGATGCGGGTGTTTCGTCCGATGCCCCACTGGCGAACAAAACCGCAGTAGAGGATGTAGAAAGGGCATTCTCAAATTGGGGACGCTTCAAACCTGTGCTGAGCGGAATGGCGCCAGACCTGGTCGTGGTGATTCGTAGAGGCAATGGAAAGATGGTCCAGCCGACCGTTCACGGCGGAACATCGCCGAACGACCGTCCGGTAGTCATTCAGCCGAATGACAAGGGGATTCGAATCGGCGGACAGAAAGGCCGGCCGCCAGGCGACCCGCAGGACGACCCGCAAGCGAGCGGAACAGGGCCTGGAGTGGGCATAGGAGGCAGCGAGGATTCCTTCTTTGTATTTGACGGAACGGCAACGGACCCGACGAGTAGTGCGCCAATGTGGCGTTACGTTGGCAAGAACGCGCTCCATTCGCATGACGTTCCAGCCGTCGGAGAATTCCGCAAGATTGTGGAAGAGACGGAAAAACAACTACAGAAACAGCAGGGGCAAAAACAACAACAGCAAAACAAGCCCTGAAGAAACAGAAAAAAGAGGAAGGAGAAACTGGAGCCGACTCCCGGACTTGAACCGGGGACCTGTCGATTACGAATCGACTGCTCTACCAACTGAGCTAAGTCGGCTCTGTCCAGAAATTATAACATTCGCGGAAAAAATCTGTCGAGCGCGGCGGAGAGTGGTTGTTCTCAGTCCGGTTCGTCTCTAACGAGAAAAAGGAAACATCAGCCAGCCAATGGCCACGCCGACGATCACAAAGAGGCAGAACGACCAGGCAGCATACTTCAGACGTTCGGCGGGACGGCGGCGGCCCAAAGTACCGAACGCGAGAGAAATAATCAGAGCGAAGAGCAGCATGGATTGCAAATGAGTCAGCGGGCCGCGCATTGCGTTCAGGCTTTCCTTCCGCGCGCGGCTTCGTAGGCGTGAAGGGCGGAGAGCAAATTGAGCACGCCGGCCGTAGCCAGAAAGCGAGTGCCGTAGTCGCCGGCAGAATGAGACACGTCGGGTCCGGCACTTTCCAGAAATCGGGCGAGCGCGTAGAAAGCTCCGGAACCAAGATCGGCAAAATAGCCAAGCGTTGCGAACGCGTCTTCACCGCGGGATGTAAAAAGATTGCCGCGCATTCCGGCGCCAAGAATGATGAGCGCACCGACGGCGAGAAACACAGCTAACGCCCTTCCCCACATCTTTTGCAGAGCATGGCCAAGGCCCGGAACCGCCCAGCCTGCGACACCAATCAATAGGGCGAAAAATTCGCGGCCGTTCGCCTCGAGACTCTTGTGCGGTTGCGTGGATGCGGGCTCCGGGACGGGAGGTTCGAGCTGCGGCCGTTCGTTGGCAGGTTCGTTCATTTTATGCGAGCAGCGCGAGCAATTCCTTCTGAATCGCGCCGGTGACACGCGCCTCTTTTTCGCCAATGTAGACGTTCACTTCGCTGCGAATGCCGAACTCGGGCAGATAAATTCCAGGTTCGACGGATGTGCACGTGCCGGGAATCAAATGGCGAACGTCGTGCGTTTCGATCCCGTCCATATTGGCGCCATTGCCGTGAACTGAAGTGCCGATGTTGTGCCCAGTGCGATGGAAGAAATATTTGCCAAAACCGGCTTTTTCAATGACGCGGCGGGCAGCTCTGTCCACTTGCCAGCCTTGCAACGGCTTGCCCTTCGCAATGCTCTCGAGAATCAGGTCGACCGCTTTGTCGCGTGCGTCGCGGACGGTAGTAAAAACTTTCGAGATTTTTTCGGGCGGTCTTGCGCCGAGATAGCCGACCCAGGTGATGTCGTAGTAGACGCTGCCGGGAATGTTGCGCTTGGCCCAGACGTCGAGAAGCAAAAGATCGCCTTGTTTGATGGGCGTGGGGCGATCGGTAGACGGCGCGTAGTGCGGATCGCTGGCGTGAGCGTTTACGGCAATGTCGGGGCCTTCTTCGGTTGTCAAACCCGCTGCGGCAAATTGTTCGCGAATCCATTGCTGCAGACCATGCTCCGTTTCAGGGCGATTTTCGCGGACACCGCGTGCGGCGCGCTGGAATGCCTCAGCCACGATGCGATCGACGTGTTTACCTGCGTAAAGATGCGATTCGAGCTGCCCGGGAGACCAGACGGCTTCGTATTTCTGGACAAGGTCTGCGGAGCTGAGAATTTTGACACCGGTGGAACGGACGAGTTCGATCGTGCCCGCATCCACCATGGAGACATACGGAATCTGGTTTTTCGCCGAATACTGCATTGCGATCTTCTTCGCACGGCCAATCAGTTTTTTCAGATTGCTGCGCAACTCTTCCTGGGCGGAATAGTAAAGCGTGTCGCCGGGAACTGCCGCGAGCGAAGCTGTCTCGATTTTGTGGACAAGTTTTTTCGGGGTGCCTTTTGCGGGAACAAAGTAAAACCAGCGGCGAGTGCGCATTCCGTCTGGAAGCTGCAAAATACGATGCGCGATCGGGTCGCGGCCGCGAAAATCGTAAAAAAGCCAGCCGTCGAGTTTGGCGGCGCGCAAATCGGTCTGCATGTCTGAGAGGTTGAAGGACATTTCGTCAATTCCCCGCCGTTAGGCTTCGAAGAGCAAGAGCGCTTCGATCTGCTGCCGCGTTACGCCGTCAATGGCGACGCGTTTTATGCGGCCTCGGTCGCCGCTCAAAATTCTAACAGCGGACTTGGGCCTTTTCAAAAGTGCGGCGAGGTATTCGCAGAGAGCCTCGTTTGCACGGTTCTCGACAGCCGGCGCGCGGAGGCGAATTTTCATGGCGCCTTCCGTGACACCGGAGATTTCGTCGCGGCCGGCTCGCGGCTGAACGCGGACCGTAAGAACCACTCCATGTGTTCCTTGTTCCAATGCAAGCATGGCTTTAGTTTGTTTCGCGCGCTCCGAAAAGCGCAGTGCCAACCCGAACTTCAGTGGCCCCTTCTTCGATGGCTACTTCAAAATCGTGCGACATGCCCATGGAAAGCACGGGCAGTTCCCAATCTAGTTCCTTTTGCAGGCCATCGCGCAGCTCGCGCAGCTTCTGAAAAAAGGGACGCACTTGTTGGATGTCTTCAAAGAACGGCGGGATACACATGAGCCCCGCAAGGTTCAGATTCGGCAGTTCGAGAATTCGCGTTCCCAGGGCGGGCAGTGCCAATATCGGCGACCCGCTTTTTGACTCTTCGCCGCCGATGTGAACTTCAATCAGCACTCGCAGTTTTTCGCTTGAATTGGCTTCAGCCCGCGCGCGATCAAGGCGCTCAGCGAGCGATACGTCATCCACAGAATCGACGGAGTGGAACATTCGAGCCGCGCGAGCAGCTTTGTTCGATTGCAAATGGCCGATCAAATGCCACCGCCCGGCCAGATTGACGAGCTCACCACGCTTCCCTTCCCACTCTTGCACGCGGTTTTCGCCGAAATGCACAATACCCGCGTCGAATGCAGATCGTATGTCCGTAGCAGGGCGAGTTTTGGAAACCCCGATGAGCGTGACCTCTTCCTCACGACGACCGGCTCGCCGTGCGGCGGCCGCAATCCGCTCGCGTATTTGCAACAAATTTTCCCTGATGTAATCTGCGTTCATTCGGAATTTTTATCCTAGCATGCACTGGGCATCCGCCCGCAGAACGGGAAACAGTTGCGCGTTGCAGCTTCGCGGCGCTCCGGTTAGACTGTCGCTACGCCCCTCGAACGTATGACGACACGCGGAAAATTGATCGCCGTAGAAGGCATTGACGGCAGCGGAAAAAATACGCAGGTGAGGCTGCTTCAGCACGAATTGACCTCCCGCGGCTATTCGGTTTACTCCACTGGCTTCCCCCAATACGAATCGTGGTTCGGTAAAATGGTCGGGCAATTCCTGAACGGCGAACTCGGGCCGCTCGACAAGGTCGACCCCCATTTTTCGGCGCTGCTTTATGCGGGCGATCGATTCGAAGCAAAATCGAGAATCGTGGAAGCGCTAAACCGCGGCTCGATCGTCCTCGCGGACCGTTACGTTGCGTCCAATCTTGCGCATCAAACAGCTCGAGTTCCCGCGGCTAAACGTGCAGAGTTTCTTACGTGGATCGAGCAACTGGAATATGGAGTTTACGATCTGCCGCGCGAAGATCTGGTGCTCTATTTACGGGTGCCGCCACATGAGGCGCAAACACTGGTAAAAAAGAAGCCGTCACGGTCGTATACCGAGGCCACCCACGATCTCCAGGAAGCCGATATTCGTCATTTGGAAGACGCAGCAGACATGTACGATTCGCTCTCGCGCCAGACTCCCTGGGCGACGATTCAATGTTACGACGCGCAACGCGGCGAAATGCGGATGCCGGAAGAGATTTCGAAAGATATTTTATCCGCGGTAGTGCCCCTGGTCGCGGGGCTGGAGCGCGCCTGAAATGCCCTTCTCGGAATTTCTCGGCAACGAGCGCATCGTCGCCGCGTTGCGCGGCGCGCTGGCGCAGGATCGAGTCCCACACGCGCTGCTTTTTTCCGGTCCGGCCGGTGTGGGAAAGTTCACACTCGCGCGCCTCTTTGCGCAAGCTGCAAACTGCGAACAACGGAAGGACGATTCCTGCGGCGTGTGCGACACCTGCAGGCGAATTGCATTGCTCGCGGAGCCGCAGCGCCTGATCGAGCAAGGCCTGGCGGAACGCGGCGAGAGCGCCGACGCGGCCATGGTCGAGCGTATGCCGTTGATCCTGCAAAGTCATCCCGACGTCTGGGCGCTAGTTCCCGACCCCGTGCGCTTGAAGAATCCAGTGGCGCGGCCGATGTTGCGTATTGGTCAGATTCGCGCGGCGCAACGTGCGGCTTACTTTCAGCCGATGGCTCGCCGACGCGTCTTTATTTTCGATGGCGCGGACACCATGCGCTGGGAAGTGCAGAATGTGCTCCTCAAGATTCTCGAAGAGCCGCCCGGTTCGGCGACGCTGATTTTAACCGCACCATCTCCATATTCGGTTCTGCCGACAATCCTTTCGCGGTGCATGCTGTTCCATTTCGCTCCGCTCGCGACCGCCGAAGTCGAACGCATCCTCACGGAGAAGACAGAAAAGTCTCCCGCGCAAATCAAGCAAGCCGCGCAACTCTCCGAAGGCAGCCCGGGCATCGCATTGGAAATAGACGCGGACGCCGCCCTGAAACGACGCCAAGCCGCGGTAAAAATTCTGGAACGCTCTGCCCGGGGCCAGGGATTCACACAGCTTTTCGCGGAAACTTCGGCGCTCGCAAAGGATCGGGAAGATTCTTTTGAATCGCAGCTGGCGGTTTTTTATGGAATTCTCACGGATTTGCTGGAGCTTTCCAGCGGTGTAAAGCAACCCATGCTTCGTAACCCATCTCTCAAGAAGGATTTGGAGGCGCTGAGCCGCAATGTGGATTCTCGCTGGGTAATGCGGGCTATTCAAGGCTTAGATGAGATTTCCTTCGGGGCGCGGCGCAATTTGAATCGCCAACTGAGTCTGGACGCACTCGCCGCATCGCTTGCACCCCGCGTCTGAAGCCACCGTCATTGCGGCTAGTGAAACGTATTACTAGCGTGAAGGCGGGCCGGACGCGCAAAGAAAAGTTTTTCGGGACTGTAACCGGAAACGCCTGGAACGCATCTCAGGATTAAGAACCCAAAACACCCCCCTCCATAGGGACCTGAGGAGCCGAAATGGTGAATCGTAGAATGTTCCGTCCTGGATTTCAGGACGTGAAGGAGCAAAATCCTCCTCGCATGAATTCGAACGGACCCGCCCCCAGCAAGAAACCCGCGCCTCCCGAAGTTACGCACGCGGAAAATTTTTATTGGGTCAAGCAGATGCAAACGCACACGCCGATGACAATTGTGCTCGATTCCGGCGAAACGCTGCACGGAACTGTCGAATGGTACGACCGCGACTGTATCAAGCTGACGCGGCAGGGCGCGCCGAACTTGCTCATCTTCAAGCGTGTGATTAAGTACGTCCACAAAGACGGCGAAGAGAACGCGCAAGGCGGCGCGGAGTAAACTCGCCTTTTGCCCCTCTGCTACGGGCGTTCGAGCGAAGTGCCTGAGACCGCACCAAACGTCAGCAGGGCTTTTGCAGCCAAATTTCCTTTCGCATCGATTACGTCACATTCTGTAATTACAAAATTTCTTCCCGCACGCAGCACTTTGCCGATCGCTTTGATTTTTCCGCCAGGCACTGCCGATAAATAATTGATCTTCAGTTCGACTGTGGCGATCTCCGCGCCTGCGGGGATAACCGTGTAAGCGGCGAACGCTGCGGCCGTGTCCGCAAGCGCGGCTATCACACCACCGTGTACAACATCGTGGATCTGCTTGTGCAGGTCTTTGACACGCATGGACAAAACGGCCCTCCCACGTGCCAGCTTTTCCACATGGAATCCGAGCATGGTCGGCACGCGGCTCTGCTTCATGCGCTTTCGTGCATTGTAAAGAGTCTCTTTACTGAGCTTCGGCAATGTATGGCGTATTTTCTTTTGCATGGGGCTAAGCCGCAGTAAGGCCTCCGTCCACCGGAATTGCCGCTCCGGTGAGCCATGACGATTCATCCGAAGCGAGGAAAACCGCCAGTTCCGCAATGTCAGATGGCTTGCCGAATCGGCCCAGCGGAATCGTAGCCAATCGCTCGTTCCTGGCCCGGGCGCCGTCCGACGTCTTAAAAAGTTCGCTTACCAGGTCGGTTTCCACAATCGAGGGACAGATACAATTCGCGCGAATATTTTCGTGGCCGTGGTCAATGGCAATCGCTTTCGTCAGCAGCGTCACTCCGCCTTTTGAGGCGCAGTACGCAGCGCGCTTTTTCATCGCAACCAATCCAAGCACTGAACCGATGTTTACAATCGAACCCCCGCCCACTTTTCGAAATTCGGTCAACGCGGCGCGGCACATCAGAAACGGCCCTTTCAGATTGGCTGCCATCAGGCTGTCCCATTCTTCCTCGGATATTTCTTCGATGGTGGAGACACTCAGAACTCCCGCATTATTCACCAGAATATTCAGCTTGCCGTATGCCGCGACAACCTTGGCAATGGCATTCTGAACGTCGGCTGCACGGCTTACGTCGCACGCCACGGCAATCGCTTCCCCACCTGTGGCTTTAATCTCTGCGACGGCCTCTTGTAGCTTCTCGACGCGCCGCCCCACGACGGCCACTTTGGCGCCTTCGCGTGCAAACGCGAGTGCGGAGCTCCGGCCAATGCCCGTTCCTCCACCTGTAATCAGTGCAACTTTGCCCGCCAGCCGTGTCACGAAATGCAGCCCTCCCGCGTCTAATGAACCAGCCGTGATAGTCCTTTTGGATGGGCTGAATTGTAGCGCGAGAAGCCCGTTTTCAGCAGGAGTTGCGGTATGGTAGCAGGACCCATTCCCAGGAGCACCACCAGGCCAATGCGTATCGGCATCACTTGTTACCCCACCTACGGCGGCTCCGGCGTCGTGGCCACCGAGCTTGGCCAGGAACTTGCTGCGCGCGGGCACGACATTCATTTCATCAGCTACGCCCCTCCGATTCGGATGAACCTTTCCGATCCTCATATTCACTTTCATGAAGTAGAAGTCGCTTCCTACCCTCTGTTTGACCATCCGCCGTACACTCTCGCACTTGCGACAAAGATGCTCGAAGTTTTTGAATCCGAATCGCTGGATTTGCTGCATGTGCATTACGCGATTCCCCATTCGGTAAGTGCGATGCTGGCGCGCTCGATGGCCGCGCCGCGGCGGCTCCCTTTTATCACCACGTTGCACGGTACGGACATCACGCTCGTCGGGAGCAACCGCAGCTACTTGCCCATCACGAAATACTCCATAGAGCAAAGCGACGGCGTAACTTCAATTTCGCGCTATCTCTTGAATCAGACTTTGAAAGAATTCGACATCAAGCGTCCCATCGAAGTGATTCCCAATTTCGTGAACTGCGACTTATACACGCGCAAACCGGATGAAGCGTTGCGCGCAAAATGGGCGCCCGGCAGCGAGCCAATCCTGATGCATCTTTCCAATTTTCGTCCCGTGAAGCGCATCACCGACGCCGTAGAAACATTCGCATTGGTCCGCGCGAAAATGCCGGCGAAGCTGGTGCTGATCGGAGATGGACCGGATCGCGGCGCTGCGGAATATTTAGTGCGAAAGAAGAAATTGCAAAAGGATGTTCATTTTCTGGGCAAGCAGGATCAGGTCTATCGGCTGCTGAGTGAAGCGGACCTATTCCTGCTTCCGTCGCAGATGGAATCGTTCGGACTGGCCGCTCTCGAAGCCATGGCCTGCGAAGTTCCCGTCATCGCCACCAATGTCGGCGGTATCCCAGAAGTCATCGAACACGGCGTGGACGGCTTCCTGACAGAACCGCTAGACGTTGCGACGTCCGCGAAATACGCCATCGACATTTTGTCCCGCGCCGACCGCGGCCGCGAAATGGGCAAACTGGCCCGCATCAATGCCAAGAGAAAATTCTGCGCCAACGACGTAATTCCCGCCTACGAGCGCTACTATCAGCGGGTGCTTTCCGAGACGCGCGCGGCCACGGCCTGAACGGGATCCGCCTCCGTTTGTACCTTGATGTGCCGCAGCACGCGCAGATGAATGTTGTGAATGATGTAGTCCGACCATAAATGCCAGTACTGCTCCGGCCACATGCTGTGGCTGTACCAGGTTGTGCCTTCGAGCCGGGTGTGGCCATTCGGAAGTTGCGTCAACAAAAACTGCCCCTGGTGCGATTCGAAATATCCGTGCAAATGCGGTGGCTCGATGTGTTTGTAGGGCGTTAGCTCATTCAGAGGGGCCGGATTCGCCGTCACTTTGAAACGCAACAGATGCGGCTCATCCCACACTGTGATCGGCTCAACGAATGGCCCAGTCGAGAAAACGCAGTGCCGTACTGCGCCCGGTCCATGCCCTGCAATTTCCGCTCGAATCGGATAGGCAATTCCCGACCGGAAGATTTTCTCCTGGGGCGGCGGAATCTCCGAAAACGCCACCACTTGCTGCCAGACCTTTTCGGGAGCGGCATTCACTTCAATGGACGATTTCACTACGAATACACCGGGCTGCGGTCTTACAAAGTGTTCAACGCTGAAAAATGATGGCGTGAGCAGAATTGCGACCGAGAGGAACGCCGTTCTGTTGTTGCGTCCCCAATGAATTCCCTGAATCACAAAACCAAGCCAACCTCCCAGAAGAGCCAGCATAAGTGCAATCGGTGCGGCCATCGCGATGCAAATGACGCCCTCTGCCGCCACCACCAGGAGAACAAAACCCAGAATAAATATTGGCAAGACAGAAACGGCGATGCACTCGCTGAAGCTGCGCGGCTGGTGATAGCTGTGCAGCAGGACGCTGAAAAGGCCAAGGCAAAAAGGAAGGGCTACGAATAAGCCCCAGCCGTAAGAACCAATCACTTGGGCACCCAGCACTGTGAACAAGAATCCCAAAAGTGCGGTTAGCCCGATGGAGACAAGGGCACTGCGCCACCTTGAATTTGGGATCCATCGGTCAAGTGATCGGACGTGCGGCCAGGGAGCGGCTTCATCTTGAGGAGGTTGCTCGGCAGAAGGCAACGTCGA
>JAFDVY010000099.1 GCA_018268785.1 Acidobacteriota bacterium
GGCGCTGATTGAAGGGGACCGCCTGAGCCAGCAGAGAACAGGGGCAGCATCCGGCGTTTCCGCAAAGTATCTTGCGCGAAAGAATGCGAAGACAGCCGGAATCATCGGCACCGGCTGGCAAGCCGAGGCGCAACTTGAAGCAATCGCGGCGGTGCGAAACTTGGAATCGGTGGCAGTCTACGGGCGCGACGTGGAGCGAAGAGAGAAATTCGCGCGGGAGATGACGGCGAAACTGGGCATCGTGGTAAAGGCGATGGGAAGTTCCAGCGAAGCGGCGCGCAGCGCGGACATCGTTTGCACTGCGACTACGGCAAGCAAGCCCGTGCTTTTTGGCGAGGATATTGCGGCAGGCGCTCACGTCAACGCGATTGGCGCGAATCACATGCGCAAGCGGGAACTTGATGATGCGGCAGTCCTGAAAGCGGACGTGGTCGTTGTGGATTCCATCGAACAGTCGAAGCAGGAAGCGGGGGATTTGGTCCTTGGCTTTGCTTCCGATCCGGCGCGATGGGAGCGTGTCAGCGAATTGGCGCAAATCGTCGGTGGAAAAGCAATGGGGCGCACGTCGGATTCACAAGTGACCTTGTTTAAGTCCAATGGAATCGCGGCATGGGACCTTGCCGCCGCTGTTCGCGTTTATGCCGAAGTAACAAAGCGGAAACTTGGCCAGTCCTTGCCACTTTGGCAGCCTTCCTCTTAGAGCACACGTCCCAAACCTGCCAGAAACCTGAGATATTCTAGAAGGCACTGAAGCTCGTCCATGAAAACCTTGCCCGACTATCTGCGCAAAGGGATGAAGCTCGTGATTGTCGGCTGCAATCCGAGCGAATCCTCAGTTCGAACGGGACATTATTATTCCGGCCGCAACAATGTTTTTTGGCCCGTGCTCTTCAAGAGCGCCATCATTCCCGAACCTGTCGAATATAGCGACGACCGGCGCATTATCGAATTTGGAATTGGTCTGACCGACCTGGTGAAGCGCCCAACCCGGGGCGCGGAGGAGCTCACTCGCGAGGATTTTGCGGAAGGCCGAATCGTGCTCGGCCAAAAACTCGAAGAATTTGCGCCGCGAGTGATTGCGTTCAACGGAAAAGTTGTCTACGAGCAATTTGCGCAGCGGAAATGCAAATTCGGAGTCCAAAAGGAATTGCTCTATGGGGCGCGCGTCTACGTGTTGCCCAGCAGCAGCGCGCAAAATGCCGCGGCGCAAAAAGAACGCGTGATGCATTTCCGCAAATTGGCGCAACTCGTTCGAAAAACCGAAAGAGCCCGCGACGCGGTTCAAGCCTAAAGGTAAAAATGCGATGAGCGAAACTGCAGCCCCGGTCCTCCTGCAAACAGTGCAGGGCGGCGTTGCCCTGCTCGTAATGAACCGGCCAGAGCGGATGAACGCGCTCAACAACGATCTGGCGACCGCGCTTCTTGGGGCGCTCCAAAAGATCTCGGAGGACGAATCCGTTCGCGTAGTGGTGCTGACCGGAGCCGGGCGCGCGTTTTGTGCCGGCGGAGATTTGGGAGTCATCGGCAAGGGCAGGGAAGCCAACAATATTAAAGAGCTTGAACCGATTCTTCGCGCGGGGATGGGAGCGGTACTGAAGATTCGCACCATGCCCCAGCCGGTGATCGCAGCCGTCAACGGACCTGCTGCCGGAGCCGGAATGAATATCGCGCTCGCCGCGGATATTCGAATCTCCGCTGAAGAAGCCGCGTTCGGCCAGAATTTCGCGAAAGTTGGATTGTTTCCGGATTACGGCGGAACATATTTCCTGCCCGAACTCGTCGGCCCGTCAAAAGCCGCTGAGATGTTTTATACGGGAGACATGATTGATGCGAAAACGGCTTTGCAGCTTGGCCTGGTGAATCGCGTCGTTCCTGCGGCCCAGCTTGAAGCCGAAGTGAAAACTTTTGCGACGAAAATCGCGATCGGCCCTCCGATGGCCATCCGCGCGGTGAAGAAGGTCTTGTTTGCGAATCAAAAAGAAGCCCTGGAACGCTCGCTCGAAGCGGAAGTCGTTCACCAAATGAAGTGCTTCGCCTCGGAAGATTGCCTCGAAGGCATTCGCGCATTTTTCGAAAAACGCACGCCAAAATTTCAGGGCCGCTAGGTAGAATTGTTCTACTTATGAGCGAACTCGAAATTACCCCAGCCGAACTGAAGAAAAAACTGGACGCGGGCGAAAAGCTTCTGCTGATTGATGTGCGCGAGCCGTGGGAGCACCAGACTTGCCGCATCGAAGGCGCAAAGCTGATTCCCATGCGAACGATTCCCGCGAATCTGCAATCGCTGGATGTGGAAGAACCTGTGATTTGCTATTGCCATCACGGAATGAGAAGCCTGGACGTAGCCGTATGGCTGCAAAAGCAGGGAGTCGAATCGGCGCGCTCGCTTGCGGGCGGAATCGAAAAATGGTCAACGGAGATCGACCCCAAGGTTCCTCGCTACTGAATTTGCTGGTTCTTGCGCGATTCGTCCGGCGTTCCTAAGTTGTGTAAAATCAGAACAAGCAGCTCAGGACTGCCCTAATGCCCAAGCCAAAAGTTTTGTTTTTCCAGAAACCGACTTGAACGACATGCCGCAAAGCAAGAGGTCTCTTGCTACAACTCGGCGCAGAGATAGAATCGCGCGACCTGGACAAAAGCCCGCTCTCTGTAGACGAACTTGCGGCGTTGATCGGCGAACGGGATTACAAAACGTTTCTAAACACCCGCAACGAAATGTATCGCGAAAAGAAAATGGTTGAGAAACCGCCTTCGCGCGACGAAGCGATCGCTTTGATGTCCAAGCATCCGAATCTGATCAGAAGGCCGATCTTGTTGAGAGGCGGCAAGATTTTGCTGGGATTTGACGAAGAAGCTTACCGAAAACTTCTGAAGTAAGCTTGCTGCGAAAATTTGAGCACTACTGAGCGATGGGGGGAGCAGTCTGCATGGACGTAAAAACAGTCGGAGTAATCGGCGCTGGTACGATGGGGCGAGGCATTGCTTACGCTGCGGCGCTCGGCGGTTACCGCACAATTCTTGAAGACGTGATGCCCGAAACCCTGGCAAAAGGCATGGCTTGGATCAAGCAATCCCTCGACGAAGGTGTCTCCCGCGGAAAAGTGGAATCGTCCTCTCGCAATACGGCGTTAGCCCTAATAGAGACGTCTTCCTCTGTAGAAAACGTCTGCCGCGAAGCTGACTTCCTGATCGAGGCGGTCCCCGAAGAAATGGAACTGAAACTCGAACTCTTCACACTCTTCGACAAATTCGCAAAACCGGAAGCAGTCCTCGCCAGCAACACATCCTCGCTTTCCGTCTCTGAAATGGCCGAAATGACCTACCGCCCCGAACTCTGTGTAGGCATGCACTTTTTTAATCCAGTTCCGAAAATGCGCCTGATTGAGGTCGTCAGAGCGCCGAAAACTTCAGACAAAACTATCGCAATCTGCCGAGAAGTCGGTTCGCGAATGGGCAAAGAAGTCGTAGTGGTTAAGGAATCTCCTGGCTTCATTACTACCCGCGTCAACGCGCTCATCGGAAACGAAGCCTTCGCCATGCTCGAAGCGGGGATTGCCTCAGCCGAAGATATTGATAAGGCGCTGAAACTTGGCTTGAATCACCCAATGGGCCCATTCGAGCTTGTTGATCTGGTCGGCCTCGATGTGCGTCTGAGCATCCTCGAATATCTCCATTCGACGCTCGGCGAAAAATACAAACCGAATCCCCTCATTAAAAAGCTCGTCGCGGAAGGCCGATTGGGCCGCAAAACAGGCCGCGGCGTTTACGATTATTCTTCGCCTTCTGAGCCCAAGAAGTAGTGTTCTAAGCATGCAAGATTTCTCGCTCTAACCGTTCTAATCTCTGGCAGCGAAACGCGGAAAGCAATCCGCGCTCGCATCCCCGCAGGCCAATTCGAATTTGGAGGCCCTAAATGTGGCTTTCTCGCGCACTTTCTTGGACTGTTTGCGTCTCAATGGTTTTGCCAAACGCCGTACCCGGCGCGGAACAGCCCCCTTTGCCACAGTCGTTGCCAAAAACGGTTGCCGTCGCCGCGTTCAAAAACGGTCTTGCCTTCGTTGTGCGCCAGGGCGCGGTGCAACTTCAGTCCGGCACGGGAAGAATCACGCCAATTCCCAATGCCACCCTCGGCACGCTCTGGCTCGCACCCGGAGAAGCCAACACTTCGCTCGATGAAGTGGTCGCCTATCGTTACAACGTCTCCGCTGAGCGTCCGATCCAATCCATCGCCGAAGTCCTGCAGGCAAACGCGGGGAAAACGGTCACCATCACCTACAGCATGAACATGAAGGATTACACGGGCGAAATCGTAGGAGTGCGCGAATGGAAGCCTTCTCCTGAGGACTCTGGCGCAGAGGGCTCGCCGATGCAGCCTGTTGTTTCTGCCAAACCTCAGTATTTATTGCTCCGCGTGGACAAAAAGCTCCTCGCATTCCCAATCGGTTCAATCGCGAACGCAGTTCTCCCCGACGACACGAATTTTCAGGAAAAAGTCGAACAGCAGCGCACGGCACTCCGCTTCAAAATCAAAGGGGCCGGCGAAAAAACCGATCTCACCATGGGTTATCTCGAGCACGGTCTCGGCTGGACGCCGTCCTACATGATTTCTCTGGCCGACGACAAAACGGCGCAAATCACCATGCAAGCCGTCGTTATGGACGATGCGGAAGACTTGAACAACACGGATGTCTTTTTTGTGGTTGGCGTGCCGAACTTCGCCTATTCCGAAACGCCATCTCCCATGAGCCTCCAGCAAAATTTGCTTTCCTTCATGAAAGACGCCGGGCGCCGCGACGGCGACAACTACCGCATGTATTCGAATGCGATCGCCGGCCAAATGATCGGAGCGGAGTACAAGGAGTTAGATGCCAATAACGAGCCGTCGTTCGCGCAGACGGTAACGGAGCTCTCAGGTTCGCCGGAGGAAGATTTGTTCCTCTACTCTCGCACCGGCGTAACGCTTGCGCGCGGCGAGCGCGCAACATACAACGTCTTCTCAAGCACCGTCGGCTATGAACATATTTATGAGTGGGAAGTAGTTGACCCGCAGCGCGTGGACGCTTATGGCAACGTCGTTCCATACAACCCGAACTCCCCGGACGCCACTGCAAAAAACAGCATTTGGCATTCGATTCGCCTCAAAAACACAACGAAATTCCCGTGGACCAGCGCGCCAACCATGGTTATCTCCGGCACAAAACCCGTATCGCAAGATACGCTTCCCTATACACCGAAAGCCGCGACTTCAAATCTGAAGATTACGATTGCCACCGACATTCGCTCCAGCCACGAAGAGCGAGAAGTCGCGCGCCAGCAAAACGTGCAACGCCGTCACGGCTATGAATTCGACCTGGTAACCGTGGAAGGCACCATGAAGTTGAAGAACTACAAATCGAAGGAAGTAAAAGTGAACATCGACAAGACGCTGCGCGGAGAAGTGGAAACGCTCTCCGACACCGGCAAAGCTGTAAAACTCGGCGAAGCGATTCAGACCGACAACCCGCTCTCGCGCCTGACCTGGGAAATTCCCCTGAAAGCAGGTGAAGAGAGAGTCGTTACCTATCGCTACAAAATTTTCGTTCGTGGATAACGCAAAGCAGCTTGCTCGCCGCGGAATCCTGTGAGAATCTGCCGCGCGTGACGACGAACCAGACAATTCACGAGCACATTCTGATTCAACAAGGCGACATCACTGAGATGGCCGTGGACGCCATCGTGAATGCCGCAAACAACGACCTGCTCCTTGGCGCGGGAGTTGCCGGAGCCATCGCTCGCAAAGGCGGGGAGTCCATCCAGAAAGAATGTAACGCGATTGGCAGTATTCCCGTGGGCTTTGCCGCGATTACGGGAGCAGGAAATCTGAAGGCGAAGTACGTCATCCACGCAGCCAGCATGGGGCTTGGCGGGCAGCGAACCACGGCGAAGTCTCTGCAAACCTCAACCGCTCACTCTCTTCGTTTGGCTGCTGAACGCGATCTGAAAACAATTGCCTTCCCGGCCATCGGAACCGGCGTCTCAGGCTTTCCCATGGATCAATGCGCGGAAATCATGCTGCGCGAAGCGGCGGCTTTTCTGAAGGAAGAAACATCTATCGAGACAATTTATTTTGTCTTGTTTGATGGCGCCTCGCTCGCCGTCTTTCGCGCCGTTTGGAAAAAGCTCTTTACCGAGCTCGGGTAAAGCAAGACGTTCGCTGGAATCCTGCCCACAAAAAGACGAAAACTTTTGCGGCGTTTTTTTACTTGAACCGATTCCTACTCTGGTTTTTTCTTCAGCTTCGGCCTGTCGTCCGGTTGTTCCGCCGGTTTTGGCTCGTTCGCCGGTTTTGCTCCGCCGGCATCGGCACTTTGCGGGCTGTCGCTGTAGGCCTTCTTCAGATATCGCTCGGCTGCATCCTGCGCCCCGCCGGTATTGTCGTTCGTCTGCCTCGCGCGGCTATATTCGTTCACGGCCCGTTCGCGCTGGCCCAGCGAATCGAAGATCATCCCCAGATAAATGTGGCCCCAGACCTCGGTCCATTTCTCGGAAGGTTCTGGAACGGCTTGCAGCGCTTCGCGGAAGGCATTCGCTGCCGCTTGGTAATTGCGCTGATAGAAGAAAGCTTCACCCATCCGGAAATTCGCCAGCGGCCGCCCAGGTTGAATGCTCAGCGCTTTCTGGTACTCCTTGATCGCGTCGTAGTAGTGGCCGGTTTCGGCGAGCTCTTCTCCACGGGCGATTGCAGCGCGCGACCGCAGGGAATTGTTTCCCTTCAGAATCACGTTGTTCGGATCAATTCGGATGCCGCCCGGTTTTGGACGCCCGAATGTTTCCACCGAGAATGGCGTCTCGGTGCCGGTAACCTCAACCGTCTTCGTCTCCGGATTTCCTTCCGTGTCTATTCGAATGTCCACGGGCATGGCAAAAGTATCGAGCGGTTGTGAAAGCTTCCCAACGATGCGAAACCCTTTCGGCGTCCTGTAAATTACGTACTCGATCTTGAAATCGGGAATACCCGTTGAATTAAGCCACTGTGCAAAAAATCCGCGCAGATTCGGCGGAGCCTGTCCAGGCTTTGCCGACCTGTTTCCATACTGCTCAGCCAGCGCCGTAAAGTCTGCGATGGAAGCATTCTTCTCTGCAAAGCGGACATAAAATTCATGCAGAAGGGATTTGAACGCCGCGTCTCCTATCTGCGCGCGCAGCATATGAAAAATCATCGCGCCTTTGTTCATCACCACGGAACGATAGTCGCTCGAATACTGGATCAGTCGCGCCGCCTGCGCTACCGGCGCTGCGTCGTCGTACATCAGCGCACCGACGGCGAAATCGTCCACGGCTTTGAGACCAGCCTCCTTGCCCGTCGTCTGCTCGGCGTAAAGCGATTCCGAATAGCGCGCGAGCCCGTCGCTGATCCATTCATCCCCCGTCGAAGCCGGCAGAACCTGATTCGCCCACCATTGTGAAGCCACCAGCCGGGCAATCGTCCGTTCATTCACTTTAGGGTCCCAAGCACGATGGCTCAGCAACAACACTCCCGGGCCAGCATATTCGCGCAACGTCGTGTCCGGAACCTGAATCAGCGTCATGTTCGGATCGGGCAGCGGACCGAACAGGTCGGTAAACGTAATCACGCCGCGCGCCACGTCTGCGGCAAAGTCGCCAACATTTGCGGACGCCGATTTCGGAGCGTAGACGGCTACGTTCACTCCTTCGGCTTGTTTCGTATTCAGCTCAAGATCGCCTGCGACGAAGGTTCCGTTTGGCGCAGAGCGAGTACACTCAAAAACATATTGCAACCGCGAACCTTCGCCCGGTGTTTTCGCCGCAATCGGCGCCGGCGCGAGCGCCTTGCCGGTTCCAGCCATGGCAAACGTGTCGGGTACGTTGAACCGGAACGTCCCTGTGAAACGGTTCGAAGGATAGCCCGTGAGCGGAAACCACCGCGCCGGCAACAAAAGAAACGCGCCGTCTTTGTAAATCGAAGCAAGCCGCACGCCAGGCAACGGACTGTTTTCCTCGTTCGATAGAATTCCCGCATAGCTGATGACCAGCGTCGCTTTGGAATTCGCCGCGACCGGCGCCGGCAGTTGCACACGCACATCGAGTGAGCTGCCTTCTCGCTCCGCCTTCAACGAAACCCCTTGCTCAGTTTTTACATCGGAAATATTCAGATTTGGGTGCAGCTCAAACCGCACCACTCCGGAGGCCGCCGTTGCGCGAAAGGTCACTTTTGCCGTGGCGTAGATCGATTGCCCTCCGGCATCCAGCGTCGCTGAAACGTCGTAGTGCTCGGCCACGAAATTCAGTCCCAGTTTTTGCTGTGCTTGCGCTTCAGATTCGACAGGCAGGGCAGCAGCGGCAACTGCCATTAGAAGAAGACCGCTCAGACGGAGGGCGTTTCGCAACCGGGCCACCAGATGCCTTTCCAGAGAGTTCTGCAGACGGATTCCTTATATAGGATAGCAGCGCCTCAGGAAGCGTTGCCAGACGCCTTTGCCCCAAGACGATCCGCTTGTGGAATCAGCTCCAGGATGGCTTCCGCCGCGCGTTGCACCGCGCCCGGAGGGCCCAACCGGCGCCGAACTTCCGCCAAATCGGCCCGCGCTTGAGCGGCGCGGCCAGGTTCAAACAGCTTGCGAATCTCCTCCGCGATTTTCCGCGGCTGAAAGTCATCCTGGATCAACTCCGGAGCGACTTCGCGCTCGGCGATTAGATTCACCATTCCAAAATACTTTGTGCGAATCAGAGGTTTCGCCAGCAGCGCCGTCAACTTTGAGACGCGATACACAACAATCATCGGCACATCAAGCAGCGCAGCTTCGACCGTCGCTGTTCCGCTGCAAATCATTGCCGCATCCGCGGCAGCCAGAGCATCATACGTCTCGTCTTGCACAATGATTAGACGCAACTCCTCGGGAATCAGCGCCTTTACTCTTGCAATGTCCGTTCCGCCAGAAATCGCCAGAACAAAGTTGCACGCTCCCTGCGTTTGGCGTTCCAATTCACGTACCGACTCCAGCAGCGTCGGAAGGTGCCGCTCAATCTCCCCCCAACGGCTTCCGGGAAGAATGGCTACCGTCCGTCGCGACGGATCGAGACCATGCTTTTTTTCGAATTGGCCCCGTGAGAGTGAAGCGCGAACCTCGCCAACCAGTGGATGTCCAATGAACTTCACCGGCACACCTGCATCTCCAAAAAACTTCTCTTCAAAGGGAAAAATACAGAGAGCCAGCTCGAATCGTCGCCGGACAAGGTTTGCCCGCCACGGCCGCCAGGCCCAGAACTGCGGACAGATGTAATAGACGTTTTTCACGCCCAGCGGCTTCAATTTTCGCGAAAGTCGCAAATGAAATCCCGGGAAGTCCGTCAGAATCGCAAGCGCTGGTTTCCGCTCCCGCGCCCAGGAAACCAGGTTTCGCATCGCCCTTCGCAATTGCGGCAGATGACTCAGAATTTCCGTAATCCCGAGTACGTTCACTTCGGAATAGTCTGTAATGACCTCGACGCCGGCGGCGCGCATCTCCGCCCCACCCATCCCAAAAAGGTTCACATCCGCGTGCTTCTGCAATTCAGCCGCAAGGCGCGCCGCGTACATGTCTCCGCTCGCTTCGCCCGCGGAAAGCAGAATTTGTGTCGGCGGCATAGACAGGCAAATCAGTCGCTGGCCGGCTGCGGAGAAGGCAGCGCGGCAATCGAATCTGAACGGGTCAAGTTCGACGGAACATGAAGTTCCTGCTCTTTGTATTGGAGCTGATACAAACGATAGTAAATTCCGCGCTGAGCCAGAAGTTCCTGGTGCGCGCCCTGTTCGCGCAATTTGCCTTTGTGGAACACCAGAATCCGGTCCGCATGCTGAATCGTGCTCAACCGATGCGCAATCACCAGCGCCGTGCGCCCGGTGAGCAACCGGTCCAGGGCCTCGCGAATCAGAAGTTCCGTCTTTGTATCCACGCTCGAAGTCGCTTCGTCCAGAATCAGAAAGCGCGGATTGTGTGCGAGCGCGCGCGCAAAGTTGATCAACTGACGCTGTCCAACCGAAAGTGTCGAACCGCGTTCATTCACGGGCGTATTGACGCCGTCGGGAAGGGAATCAATAAATTCCGCCAGCCCCACTTCGTGGAGAGCGTGCTCCACATCCCTGCGTTCAATCCCAGGAGTCCCCAGCCGAATATTCGTCTCAATCGTGCCGCTGAACAAAAACGGATCCTGCAGCACGATTCCAAAGTGCCGGCGCAAATCTTGCAAATTGAGCGTCCGAATATCCTTGCCATCGAGCAGAATCTGGCCTTTCTGCACGTCATAAAACCGCAGCAAGAGCGAAATCAGCGTCGTCTTTCCGGCGCCAGTGTGTCCGACGATCGCGAAAGTCTGCCCCGGCGCCATTCGAAACGAAACGTCCCGGAGAACCCAATCGTCTTCGCCCGGCTCGCCACTGATCTTGTAGCTGAACCAAACATTTCGAAATTCAATCTCTCCCCGTGGGTTCTCCAGCCGCCCCGCGCTTGCCAACGTTTCAATCATTACCGGCTCATCCAGCAGCCTGAAAATCCGCTCGCTCGCGGCCATTGCCGATTGCAAAATGTTGAATTTTTCGCTGAGATCCTGAATGGGGCGAAAGAACCGCTGGGCCCACATGGTGAACGCGGTTAGAGTTCCCAGAGTAAGAGTGCCCAAAAGAATTCGATTTCCGCCTGTCCAATAGATGAGCGCAATTGTCGAAAAACTCAGAAATTCTACGGCTGGATAGAACAAGGCATAAGCCAGAATCGCGTCGCGCCACGCGAACATATTTTCCTTGTTGCGCTTCTCAAACTCCTTCATCGCCTTCTGTTCGCGATTGAAGAGCTGCACTACGCTCATCCCCGTGATGTACTCCTGAAGGAACGCGTTGATGCGCGCGATTGCGGTGCGAATGCGGCGGTTAGCATCACGTACGTACTTCCGGAAAATCAGCGTTACCACAAGAATTCCGGGAAGAATCGCTAGCGTGGCCAATCCCAGGCGCCAATCGAGGATGAGCAGCCACACGGCCAAAGCCGCCAGCAGGAAAAAATCGTTGATCATTGTCACTACGCCTGCCGCAAACAGATCGTTTAACGCGTCCACGTCCGTCGTTACGCGGGTTACAAGTCGTCCAACCGGATTTCGGTCGAAGTAACTCATCGGCAAGCGCTGTAAATGCGCAAAGATTCCTTTGCGCATGTCGTACATGGTTTCCTGGCCGACGCGTTGCATGATGCGGATCTGCAGGTACTGCGCCAGAAAGTCTGCAACGAGCACGCCCAGGAAAATCAACGAAAGCCAGCCGATGCCGCGCCAGGCCATAGCTTCCGCAAGTTGATGATTCATTGCTGGAACAAAGTAGTGGTCGATTGCATAAAGGAAAAACAACGGCGGCGCCAGTTCCAGCGGCGTGACCACCGCCACCATGCCCAGCGCCAGCGCAACACTCCACCGGTATGGCTTCATGTAGGCGAGCAGCCGTCGCATTAACTGCGAGTCGTATGCTTTGCCGAGCGCCTCTTCTTCGTGAATGTTGCTCATGCCCGTTCGAGCTCTTCTTCCAAAAGCTGCTTCTGATACAAATCCGCGTAATACCCGCCGCGTTCCAAAAGCTCGTCGTGCGTGCCGCACTCCGAGATTCCGCCGTCTACCAGCACCACGATCTGGTCCGCATCTTTCACCGTCGATGTCCGGTGCGAAATCAGAATCGTCGTGCGACCGTCCATCACGCCGCGCAATCGCTGCAAAATCCGTTCTTCCGTCTGCGTATCCACCGCGGAAAGCGAATCGTCCAGAATTAAAATCCGCGGATCGCGCGCCACGGCCCGAGCAATCGCGGTTCGCTGCTTCTGCCCGCCGGAAAGCGTTATCCCGCGTTCGCCGACCGGCGTCTCGTACTTTTCCGCAAATCCCTGCACGTCGCCCTCGAGATTCGCGATCTCTGCAGCTTCTCGCACGCGCACGTCGTCAATCTCCGAAAGTCCGAATGCGATGTTGCCGCCAACCGTCTCTCCAAACAAATAAGTATCCTGCGGCACAAATCCAATCGCTCGCCGCAGCGTGGCAAGCGGCCATTCCCGCAACGGCCGTCCATCCAGCAACACGCTGCCTTCCGGCGCCTCCCACAGTCGCGCCACCAGCGTCGCCAGTGTCGTTTTCCCGCTTCCCGTCGGCCCAACAATCGCCAGCGTCGATCCCGCCGGCACCTTCAAACTAATGTCATGCAGCACTGCATGTTCCCCCGTGCCATTCGCTGAAGCGTGTCCGTTTTTCGAGCCGCCAGCCAGCGTCGTCGGGTACGTGAAATGCAAATTCCGAAATTCAATTTCGCCCTGCGGAGTCACATCCTTTGAAATCTTCGCCGCGCCATCGTCAATGCTCGGCTCCGCCGTCAAAATGTAGTTCAAGCGGCCCATCGACGCCGCGCCGCGCTGAAAAATATTCGTCACCCATCCCAGCGCAATCATTGGCCAGACAAGCTGCGCCAAATATCCATTGAAGGCAATCAGCGCGCCCAGCGAAATCTGCCCGCGCAACAGTTGATGTCCGCCCTGCCACAACACAATCAGGAACGTCGTCCCGATCATGGCCGTCAGCGAAGGCATGAACATGCTCCATGTCCGGATGAGCTTGATGTTCCGCGCAACATATTCCCGGTTCGGCTCGTCAAACCCGCGAATCTCCGCTTCTTCCTGCGCGTAAGCGCGCACGATCCGCACACCGGAAAGATTTTCCTGCACCTTCGCGGTCAGGGTCGCCAGCGCGGCCTGAATCTTTTCGTACAAATCGTGAATCGTCTTCCCAAAGAACCACACCGCTACCGCCACAATCGGCGCTGGCAACAAGACCCAGATCGTCAGCGAACCCGACAGCGCCACCATCACGACTATCGCCAGAATCATCGTCACGATCGTCGTCGCGCTGTACATGATCCCCGGTCCGAGCACCATGCGTACTGCATTCAAATCGTTCGTCGCGCGCGACATCAGCTCGCCCGTCCGGTTGCGCACATAAAATTCCGGCTCCAGCAGTAGCAATCGCTTCAGCAAATCGTTTCGAATGTCGAATTCAATGTCGCGCGAAACGCCGATCAAAACCCACCGCGCATAAAACGACAGCAGCCCTTTGACAAGGATG
>JAFDVY010000009.1 GCA_018268785.1 Acidobacteriota bacterium
GTCCTTCTCGGCCTCGATCTCATCGGAGAAGCGAACAAACTGCAAAATGAAAATAGCGGATTTTCTTTCGCGGATTCGGGTTTTCAATCGAAAGGGTTTTCTTCTTCCGAAGAAAGCATTTTGGCGGGAAGCAGTTTGGGCTGGAAAGCCGGTGATAAAGTTTCGCTCATCATCGGCGATCGCGAACACACCTATGTTGTTCGCGGGATCTATGACGACAAGGATCAGCCGGCAATCGTCATGGACATCGCCGCCGCGCAGCGCGCCGTAAATCGTGCCGGAGTTGTCGATCGCATTCTCGTTCACGCCCCGGAAACCGATTCGGTCTCGTCTTGGGTTGCGAAGCTCGGCGCATTGCTCCCAGCGGGAATTGAAGTGCGCGCTGCGGGAACCGGCACCGAAGAAAATCGCAAAATGCTTGCGGCGTTCCGCTGGAATTTAAAACTGCTCAGCTACATCGCTCTCATCGTCGGCGCGTTTTTGATTTACAACACGATCTCCGTCTCCGTCGTGCGTCGCCGCGCCGAAATCGGAATCGCCCGCGCTCTCGGCGCAAGCCGCGCGGAAATTCTCCTCGCATTCGTGGGAGAAGCGGCCATGCTCGGCGCGGCGGGCGCGGCAATCGGAATTCCTCTGGGGCGCATCATGGCGAGCGGCGCGGTAAGCCTGATGGGCGCAACGGTAAACGCGCTTTACGTCAGCAGCCGGCCCGGCGCAATCGAGCTGGGTGTTTCGTCAATCCTTACCGCGCTTGCAGTTGGAATTGGAGTCGCTGTTGTCGCGGCCTATGCGCCCGCAAAAGAAGCCGCGGGAGCGACTCCCGTTGAAGCCATGGCCCGTGGACGGCGCGAATTCCAAGTTAGCGTTCGCACTTCTCGCGATTTTTTCGTTGGGATTCTCTTCGCGATTGCGGCTGTGATTTTTTCCAAAGCGCCAGCAATTGGTGGAAAGCCGCTGTTCGGTTACTTTTCTGCGCTGCTCGTCATCGTCGCCGGCACGCTTGCGATTCCCGCCGCCGTAAAACTGGTTATGCATATCGCCGGTGAAGCCCTTAAAAAATCCAGCGTTGCGGCTCTCCTCGCTTCGCGCAGTTTGCTGGGTTCCCTGCGCCGCACTTCCGTTCTCGTCGGTGCGCTGGCAACGGCGATCGCCATGATGACCGCGGTGGGAATCATGGTTGGCAGCTTTCGCACAACCGTCATTCAGTGGATGGAAGGAGAAGTTCCCGCCGATTTCTATTTGCGGCCGGCGGGCAGCCATTCCGTGGACCGGCATCCAACCATTTCGCCGCAACTGGCGGAAAAGCTGGCCGTTTTGCCGGGCGTGGAAGCGGTGGACCGGCTTCGTGCTTACGAAGTCAGCTACGAAGGAATTCCAACGACCGTAGCCGCGGCAACACTTGGAAGCTCCAGAAGACACGCAAGAAGCGATTTTTTTTCGGGACGCCCAAGCGTCGAAGTTCTTGCAGAATTGCGCAGTGGGAATGTTGTCGTCGTCAGCGAACCGTTCACTTACAAGCACAATGTAAAACGCGGCGATACGATTTCCCTGAATCTCGGAAGCTCTCGCGCGGATTTTCGCATCGCCGATGTCTATTACGATTACGGCAGCGAACGCGGCTTCATCCTGATGGATCAAGCCACGATGAAAAAATACCTGCCGGATGACGCACCGTCCAATCTCGCGGTTTATGTCGCAAGCGGCGCGGACCCGGCCAAAGTCCGCACTGCAATTGAAAGTGCCGCGGGCGATTACCGTGTCCTGATTTCTTCCAACGCCGATTTGCGCCGCGAAGCCATCAAGATCTTCGACAGGACGTTTGCCATCACTTACGCACTTGAGGCCGTGGCCGTACTTGTCGCCGTAATAGGGGTGGCCGGAGCGCTGCTCGCTCTTGTGATCGACCGCAAACGCGAACTGGGCCTTTTGCGCTTTCTTGGTGCGACGGCCGGGCAAATTCGCCGGATGATCCTTGCGGAAGCTGCCTTGCTCGGCTTGCTCGCCGCCGCGGCTGGTCTGGTCTTGGGCTTTGCTCTCTCGCTGATTCTGGTCTTTGTCATCAACAAACAATCGTTCGGCTGGACCATTCGGTTTCACTGGCCCATTGCCATTTTAAGTGGAGCGCTTTTCCTGATCTTTGCTGCCACCGTGCTTGCCGGATTTTATCCAGCGCGAATCGCAATCGGTCTTAATCCGATCGAGGTGGTGCATGAGGAATAGAGCCCTCTGCCTCGTTTTGCTGCTCACGATTTTTCCAGCGGTGGATACGCCTTATCGTGTTGCGCTCCCGGGCTATCGCTACGAATTCCCCCGAGATTTTTTTGGTCATCCCGAATTTCAGACCGAATGGTGGTATGCGACGGGAAATGTGAAGACCACCGAGGGCCGCAAATTCGGATTTGAACTGACGTTTTTCAGGCAGGCGGTGAGTCGCGAAGAATCGAAGCACAGCGCTTGGGATGTTAAAGACCTTTATCTAGCCCATCTCGCGCTCAGCGATCTGGATGGCGGGCACTTCTATCATGCGGAACGCGTGAATCGCGGCGGTCCGGGAATCGCGGGCGCCGACCCGCAATCTGGAAAAGTCTGGAATGGAAACTGGTTTGCAGCCTGGGAAAAAGGCGGCACGCAGGAAATCCGGGCTCAGAGTGAACAATTTCAAATCTCGTTCGCACTGAAGAGTGAAAAGCCTCCCATCATCCACGGCGAGAACGGAGTAAGCCAGAAAGGCGAAGGCCGAGGCAGAGCGAGCCACTATTTTTCACAAACTCGATTGGATACAAGCGGAACCATTTCGCTGAATGGAAAGCAATACGCGGTCACCGGTCTTTCCTGGATGGATCATGAATTCTTCACGCACCAATTGACCGCTGAGCAAGCGGGGTGGAACTGGTTCAGCATTCAACTGGAAGACAAAACGGAATTGATGCTGTTCAACATTCGCCGCAAGGACGGGACGATTGATTCCTATTCCGCGGGCACGTACGTCGACTCAGCCGGCAGATCGACACACCTGCATCTATCTGACTTTTCGCTAATTCCCGGGAGCACAGTTTGGAAAAGCCCGGCCACAAACGCTTCGTATCCAATTCAATGGAAAGTTTCCGTGCCAAAGTTCGGCATTTCGCTGGAGGCGAGAACGCAATTGCCGCAACAAGAGTTAACGGGATCCACAAAGTTAGCTCCAAACTATTGGGAAGGCGCAATGGAATTTTCCGGAACGCGAAACACAGCGTCTATTCGGGGATCAGGTTATCTGGAAATGACCGGCTATGATCGCCCTGTGCCGTTGGAAAAATAGAGAAGTTAGTTCTAGTACGCAAGCGTGCTGACTGCACTTTTTACACTCACCTGGTAAAACGGCGAAAGCCTTCCGGGCAAAAGCCGCATCCTATATATCGTGTCACGATATAACTGGCCGCATGCAAAGAAGTTACAGCAGTTTGGCTAAAACGGCGAAGGAATTGCAATTATTCCAGCGTGAAGCAGACCGACGCACCAGGTAAAAGATCGTGCATAAGTTTTCAAGACGCTTCATGAGCCAAGCTTGTGTGCGGAGTTTTTGAAGAAGGGAGAAGCGAAATGAAGTATTGGAATGCGGTTTTGATGGGAGCATTGCTCGTTGCACCGGCGGCATTTGCCGGCGGCAAAGCGGATGACGTCAAGGATGAAAACAAACGGCTGGAAAATGCGGGAACCGTGATCGAAGAAATTCTCAACGTTCCTGACGACATTCCCCAGGACCTTTTGGATAAGGCGCGCTGCGTGGTGGTGATGCCTTCGGTTTTGAAAGCGGCGTTCATCGTCGGCGGAAGCTACGGCCGCGGCGCGATGGTCTGCCGGACAGGCAAGGATTTTACCGGTCCGTGGGGCGCACCGGCCATGTACGCGCTGGAAGGCGGCAGTGTCGGTTTCCAAATCGGCGGGGAAGCGACTGACTTCGTAATTCTGGTGATGAACAACCGCGGCATGGAGAGTCTGCTGCATAGCAAAGTGAAACTCGGCGCGGACGCGACAGTTGCTGCCGGACCGAAAGGACGTTCCGCATCGGCGGACACGGACGCGTACATGCGGGCGGAAATGCTGAGCTACTCGCGCGCACGCGGCGTATTTGCAGGGGTTTCGCTGGAGGGTTCCACGCTGCGTCCCGACGAAGATGCCAATCGTCGCTTGTACGGAAAGAACTCTTCGGCGGCGGCCATCGTGATGGAGTCGAAATTCGAGGCGCCGGCATCCGGAGCAAAGCTCGTACACCGGCTTCAGAAGGCTTCCCCTGACCTAAAACCATAGATAGAGCGCACCCCGAGGAACAAAAACGGAGGCGACCAGTGCCTCCGTTTTTGCTTTTCATCCATTTCCGCGGAATTCAACAAGAATCAGTTTGTTTTGTCGCGAATTTCGATGGCTGCGCCGGTTCCGGAGGCGGAGTCGCCGCTGATCCAGATGGTCACGCGCGCGGGTTCGATGGCGAAACGGTTCTGGTCATTCCAGAACGCGAAAGCTTCTGCAGGAACGGCGAAAACGACGCGTTTAGTCTCGCCGGGTGCGATGGCGATTTTCTGAAAACCTTTCAGCATGCGCACCGGCATGGCAACGCTGGTGCCTTCCAGGCGAATGTAGAGTTGCGCAGTTTCGGTAACTGGATACAAGCCGGTGTTGCTGATGTTCGCGCTAACCTGCAGGGGAGCGGGCGCGGACGAAGAAGTGTCCTGCAATCCTTCGCGAAGCCAATCGAGACGCAATTCCTGTTTGCCTAATTCGGTTGGGCCGTAGCGAAGGCTGGAATAACTCAAGCCGAAGCCGAACGGAAATTGCGGCAGATTTGATTCGTCGAGATAGCGCGAAACGAATTTTTGATCACCGCCATTTGTGAATAGCGCGTCGGATTGCCGCGCGGGCCTGCCGGTATTGAGTGCATTGTAGTAAATGGGAATCTGGCCGACGCTGCGCGGCCAAGTGATAGAAAGTTTTCCGCCTGGATTGTTGTCGCCGAACAGAGTTCGCACGAGCGCGGGCCCGGCTTGATCTCCGGGGAACCAGGCGGCGAGAACCGCAGGGACGTGTTCAAAAGCCCAAGGAAGAGTAAGCGAGCGGCCGCTGAACAAAATGAGCGCAACGGGCTTTCCGGCGGCGACGACGGATTCGAGCAATTGCTGCTGGCGGCCGGGAAGATCAAGATGAGCGCGCGAGGCGGCCTCACCGGTCATTTGCGGACCGCTTTCGCCGAGGGCGAGGATCACAACGTCGGAATTTCTTGCAACGTCGACTGCGGCCTTGATTTGCGCGTCGGTGGCGGCAGAAATGTCACCGCCTTTTGCATAGCGGACGCGGGATTCACCGAGTTTTTCGACAAGTGCTTTACGGAGAGTGACGACATCTTCCGGGCGGCTTTGCGCACCCCAGGAGCCGAGCATGTTTTGCGCATCGTCGGCGAGTGGCCCGATTAATGCGACGGATTTCACATCGCCCGGCAGCGGAAGCAACGGAGAGGCGGAAGGAAGCAGATCGTTTTTCAAAAGCACGAACGAGCGCTCAGCGACTTCGCGGGAAAGTTCCACAGATTCCGGCAACAACATCGCAGATTTTTCTCTATTCTCACCGGCGTACGGATTTTCGAACAAGCCGAGCGCAAATTTAACGCGAAGAACGCGGCGGACGGCATCGTCCAAATCAGCCTGGGGAACTTCACCGGATTGAACAAGCTTTGCGAGGTGGTCGTGGTAGAGGCTGCTAACCATGTCCATATCAACGCCAGCCAGAAAAGCCTTTTTAGCGGCGGTGGCGCCGTCGTTGGCGATGCCGTGATTCATCAATTCGGCCACGGAGGTCCAATCACTGTCCACAATCCCGCGGAACCCCCATTCCTGTTTGAGAATTTTTCTGACAGTGAAGGGATTCGCGGAAGCGGGAATTCCATTCAAAGAATTAAATGCAGTCATGAGCGAGCCAGCACCGGCGTCTATGGCGGCGCGAAAGGGGGGAAGATAGTATTCGCGAAGAGAATGTTCCGAGATTTCGGTGGAATTATATTCGCGGCCGGCTTCGGCGGCGCCGTAGCCGACGTAGTGTTTCACGCAAGCAAGGATACTTTCGGCGTTATTCAAATGATTGCCCTGATAGCCACGGACATAGGCACGCGCGAACGCGGAATCGAGAAACGTATCCTCGCCATTGCCTTCCGCGATGCGGCCCCAGCGCGGATCGCGCGCGATATCCACCATGGGTGAAAAGGTCCAGCGGATTCCGGCGGCGGAGGCTTCGCGAGCGGCGACGCGAGCGGCACGTTCGGCAAGCAGCGGATCCCATGTGGCGGAGATTCCCAGAGGAATTGGGAATTCGGTACGAAAACCGTGAATGACGTCCAAGCCGAAAATGACGGGAATGTGCAGACGGGATTTTTCGACGGCAATGCGCTGAAATTGGTTCGTTTCTTTTGCGGTAACAATGTTGAAGAGGGCACCGACTTCGCCCCTGGCGAGCATGTCGGCGTAGTCAGTGCGGCCGGTGCCCGGGCCAGTGGGCTGGCCAGCGGAATACTGAACGAGTTGGCCGACTTTTTCATCCAGGGTCATTCGTTTGAGAAGTTCTTCGACGCGAGCTTCGATGGCAGGATCGTTGAGCTCAGAATTCGTTTGTGGAGACTTCGCGACAGCGGCGGCAGACTGAGCAAGAGCCGACGGAGCGCTGAAGCAGAGGGCAAGGAGGGAAACGAGGAGAGCAGATTTTCCAAAGAACGTTATTCTGGCGAGCAACCGAGAATGCGAATAGAAAGCCATGGCCTCAATCCGAAGCAAGGAATGAAATTTTGTCTGTATCAGACGGCGGCGAGCCAAACCCAGGAGCAGAGGAGCGCGTGGGAACCGGGGCGTGGAGCGCGCATGAACCAACAGCATAGTACCGCAGAAACAGCCTGTAATAAAACGATTTATATGAAAGGAAACGAGAAAACGATGTAAACGCGTACGCCCACTTTTACAGGACTTCTTGCCCTAGAAAGGGGGCTGTGCCAGACTACGCAGCTTATCGTCATGGCAAAATCGAAATCTGGCCAAGCGGCGCGTGCCGCCGACTCTTCGGCCAAAAAAGTAAACCTGAGAGAGCTTGCGGAACATCTCGGCCTTTCCGTGGCAACGGTTTCGCTGGTGATGAACCGATCGCCTGCCGCGAAATCGATTCCGCAAAGGACACAACAGCGAGTGCGCGCGGCGGCGCGCGAATTGAATTACAGTCCGAACGCGATGGCGCGGATGCTGCGGCAGCAGCGGAGTTTCACGATTGGGGTGATCGTGCCGGAGATCAGCGAAGGGTATGCGGCGCTGGTGCTTTCCGGAATTGAAGACCATCTGCTGCAAGAGGGATATTTTTATTTCGTGGTCAGCCACAGGCACAAGGCGGATTTGATCGAAGAATATCCGGGCCTACTGCAGCAGCGAGGAGTAGAGGGGCTGATCTTTGTGGACACGGCGTACGGCCCGAATATTTCCGTGCCAGCGATAGCGATTTCCGGGCACAAGCATGTGGAAGGGGTGACGAGCATTACGCTGAATCACTCCCATGCGGCGCACCTTGCGCTGGAGTATCTGGCAAAAGAGGGACACAAAAAGATTGCGTTCATCAAAGGGCAGACGTTCAGCTCGGACACGGAAGTGAGATGGAAAGCGGTGCGAGCGGGTGCGCAAGCCTTGGGAATTGCGATTAACGAAAAATTAGTGGTGCAGCTTGAAAGCGAGCTGCCAACGTCACAGCCGGGCTACGAAGCTGGAAGACGATTGCTGGGTAGCATGCAGCCGTTCACGGCGCTGCTATCCTTCAACGATATTTCCGCGATTGGAGCGATTCGAGCGCTGCGAGAGGCGGGCCGGCGAGTGCCGGAGGATGTTTCCGTGGTTGGGTTCGACGACATTCAAAGCGCGGCGTACCAGAATCCAAGCTTGACGACGATCCGGCAGCCGCTGCGCGAGATGGGAATGCGCGCGGCGGAAATGCTGTTGACGCGGATCAACGGCGGAGCGAAGGAAGAGTATCCACGAAACATTAGTATGGAGCCGGAGCTGGTGAAACGGGAGAGTTCGGGGAAGGCGCCGAGCCACAACTAGTCCGGCTGGTGAGCGACGATGTGGACGTCCACTACGGGCGGTTCGCGCAAGAGGCACCGTGTGAACGACAAGGGTTTGCCAGCGCCGGTACGATAGACTGGAACCATGCAGCGCAACGTCCGGCAGCACGTTCTACGCATGATCGCAGCGCTTTGCATCGTTGCCGCGATTGCAGCGTTCTATCGCAAAGAGTTTCCCACGGTCAATCAAACGACAGTAGCGCTGTCATTCCTTTTGGCAATTTTGGCAGTTTCCGCGGCGTGGGGCATGGCCGTGTCGGCGTTAATGTCGGTGGCGGCAATGCTTGCGTTCAATTATTTTTTTCTGCCGCCGGTTGGCCATTTGACGGTGGCCGATCCAGAAAACTGGGCGGCGCTGCTGGCGTTTCTTGTGACGGCGATTGTGGGGAGCCAGCTTTCGAGCCGAATCCGAAAAGAAGCGGACGTGGCGCACCGGCGCCGGACCGAGATCGAGCAGTTGTATGCGTTCAGCCAGAAATTGCTGGGAGAAGGAAATGTCATTCAGTTGTTGAACGCGATTCCGAATCACATCGTGGAGTCATTCGAAGCGGGAGCGGCAAGCGTATTTCTGGCGGAAAAACAGAAATTTTACGGTTCAGAATATGGGACGCCACAACTGGAAGAAAAGCAGCTAAAGGCAGCGTTCGACAAAGAGGAGCCGCTAATCGATGGAGCGGAGCGTTTCAGTTATGCGCCGGTACGATTGGGGATAAAGTCGATTGGGAGCTTTGGGATTTCCGGCGCTCGATTGACGCGACACACGCTGGAGGCGGTGGGAACTTTGCTGGGGATCGCGATTGAGCGGGCGCGCGCGGTGGAACAACTGAGCAAGGCAGAAGCAGACCGGCAGAGCGAACGATTGAGATCGGCGCTGCTGGATTCGATCACGCACAATTTCAGGACTCCGCTGACTTCGATCAAGGCTTCGGTGACTTCGCTGCTTTCCGAACGGCCGCCAAAAGCCGAGCAAAGGCGCGAGTTGCTGGAGATTATGGATGAGGAGTGCGACCGATTGAACCGGTTGATTGAAGATGCCGCGGAGATGGCGAGACTGGAAGCGGGCGAAGTGGAGCTGCAATTTTCACCGGTGGGAGTACGGGAGCTGATCGACGCGGCGATGGAGAACTGCAAGTTTGCGCTGGGAGAAAGAAAGATCGAGTTTCAGATTCGGGACGGATTGCCACAGGTGAGAGCGGATCTGGCGCGGGCGAAAGAGGTTTTGGTACAACTGCTGGATAACGCGAGTCTGTATTCGGAAAGGGGAAAGCCGATTGCGGTGAATGCGGAATCCAATGGAAACAGCGTGATGATCAGCGTGGCGGATCATGGGCCAGGGATTGATGCAATGGAGCAGGGGCTGATATTCGATAAATTCTATCGCGGGAAGGGCCAGCGGGCCGTGGTGCAAGGCACAGGAATGGGGCTTTCGATCGCGAAGGCGATTGTGGAGGCGCACGGCGGTTCGATCAATATGACGAGCCAACCGGGGCGCGGATCGGTATTTTCTTTTACGCTGCCTGTTGCGCGAGGATCGGGCGAAGCGCGATGAGCAGCCCGAAAGTCCTGATCGTGGATGATGCGCAGCAAGTGCGGCGCGTGCTGAGAACGGCGCTTTCTGCGGACGGGTACACGATTTTCGAGGCGGGGACGGGCGACGAGGCCCTGGAGATGTTTCGCACTTCACCGCCGGATGCGATTTTGCTCGACGTGAATATGCCGGGGATGAGCGGGCTGGAAACGTGCCAGGAGCTCCGGCGGCACTCGGATGTGCCGATCCTGATGCTGACGGTGCGGAACGCGGAACGGGACAAGGTGCTGGCGCTGGATGCGGGCGCGGACGATTACGTCGTGAAACCGTTCGGGATGCAGGAGTTGCTGGCTCGATTGCGAGCGGCGCTGCGGCGGCGCGGAGCGCTATCGAAGCTGACTAATTTTGAATCGAAACAATTGGCCGTGGATTTCGAGACACGGCAAGTAACGGCGCACGGGAAAGAGGTTCATTTAACGCCGAAAGAATTTGAGCTGCTGAAGCAATTGATTATGAATGCAGGGAAACCGTTGACGCACCGGAGATTGCTGCAGGCGGTGTGGGGACCGGATTACGGGGATGAGCCAGAATATTTGCGAGTGATGGTGAATCAACTGCGGAAGAAAATTGAAGTGGATCCATCGAAGCCGAAACTGCTGTTGACGGAACCGTGGGTGGGGTACCGATTTCAGCCGCCCAAGGAGAAGAAGGAAGAAGCGGAGTGAAGAATTCGGCCCGGATGACGACGGAAAATTTACAGTTCGAACAGGAATTGAAGAGAGCGGTGAGCGGGACGGTCAGCTTTGCCGCCGGCGAGCGCGCGCTTTATGCGATGGACGGATCGAATTACCGGCAGGCGCCGATCGGCGTGGTGATTCCGCGGACGATTGAAGACGTTACGGCGGCGATGGATGTTTGCAGGACATTTGGCGCTCCGATTTTTTCACGCGGAGGCGGGACGAGCCTTTCCGGGCAGTGCTGCAATGCGGCGATAGTGATTGATTGGAGCCGGCACCTGAACCGAATTTTGGAGATTGATGCCGGGGAGCGGTTTGCTCGCGTGCAGCCCGGCGTAGTGTGCGATCAATTGCGCGATGCGGCTTCGCCGTTCGGTTTGACCTGGGGGCCGGACCCCGCAACGCATACGCATTGCACGTTTGGCGGAATGATCGGAAACAATTCCTGCGGCGTACATTCGCAGATGGCGGGGAAAACCGTAGATAACGTTCTGGAGCTAGAGATTTTGCTCTACGACGGCACGCGGATGACGGCGGGACCGACGACGCAGGCAGACCTGGAAGCAAAGATCGCGGCGGGTGGACGAATTGGCGGAATTTATGCGCGGCTTTCTTCGTTGCGCGCGAAATACGAAAAGTTGATTCGCGAGCGCTACGTGAGGATTCCGCGGAGGGTTTCGGGATACAACTTGGATGAATTGTTGCCCGATGAAAAAGGCAATTTCAATCTGGCGAAGGTGCTGGTCGGTACGGAATCCACGTGCGTAACGGTGACAGAAGCGAAAGTGCAGTTGGTGGAGGGGCGGCTTTCGCGGGCGCTTGTTGTGCTTGGCTTTGCAAATATTTTTGAAGCGGCGGACCACACGGCAGAAGTGGTAGCACATGGTCCGGTGGGACTCGAGGGGTTTGATCGCGTTACGGCTCGGAATATTTTGAAAAAAGGATTGTTGCAAGGCGAGTATCTTCCACTGTTGCCGGAGGGCAATGGATGGCTGATGGTGGAATTCGGCGCGACACAAATGGAAGAAGCGGAAGAGAGAGCGCGAGGTTTTTTGCGCGCGTTTGAAGGCAGAAGGGGAGTGAACTCGCGCTTGTTGCTGGATCCGCGAGAGCAGAGAAAAGTTTGGATATTGCGTGAGTCGGGGCTTGGCGCGAATTCTCATGTGCCTGGGGAGCCGCCCAGTTGGGAAGGCTGGGAGGACTCGGCGGTATCGCCGGAAAAACTGGGGCCGTATTTGCGGGAGATGCAGGCGCTCTTTGACAAGTATGAATACAGAGCATCCATGTACGGACATTTTGGACATGGATGCGTTCACAACCGAGTGACGTTTGATTTGGGAACGCCTGCGGGAGTGAAGAAGTGGCGCACGTTCATGGACGAAGCGACGGATTTGTGCGTGAAGTACGGCGGATCTCTTTCCGGCGAGCATGGCGACGGGCAGGCGCGGGCGGAATATTTGCCGAAGATGTTTGGACCGGAGCTGGTGCAGGCGTTTCGAGAGTTCAAAGCAATTTGGGATCCGGATGGAAAAATGAATCCGGGAAAAGTGGTGGAACCTTACCGGATCGACGAGAATCTGCGGCTTTCCACGAAAACGAAACTGAAGACAATCGAAACGCACTTCTCCTTCCCGGAAGACGGCGGAGAATTTGGGAATGCGGTGGAGCGGTGCGTGGGCGTGGGAAAGTGCAGGCGAACCGCTGGCCAGGGCGAGCAGGACACGATGTGCCCGAGTTTTATGGCCACGCGCGAAGAGAAGCACTCGACGCGCGGACGCGCGCATTTGCTTTGGGAAATGACACGTGGAGACGTGGTGTGCGACGGTTGGAAAAGCGAAGAGGTGAAGGAGGCGCTGGATCTTTGTCTGTCTTGCAAGGGATGCAAAGGCGATTGCCCTGTGAATGTGGACGTGGCGACGTACAAAGCGGAGTTTCTTTCGCACTACTGGGAAGGCCGGATGCGGCCGCTGCGCGCATTTGTTTTTGGATGGATCAATAAGTGGGCGGCGATGGCAGCGATTGCGCCGCGACTGGCGAATGGAATTGTGCGGGTGCCGCTGGCAGGCGCAGCGGTGAAGAAATTATTAGGGATTGCAAAGGAAAGAGAGCTGCCGGCGTTTGCGAAGACGACGTTTCGAGCGGCATTTCGCAAGCGAACTGCGCAGGAAGCGGTCAAGGCTCGAGTAATGCTTTGGGCGGATACATTCAACAACAATTTTCGGCCATCAACTCTGGAAGCAGCAGTGGAAGTTCTGGAAGCGGCCGGATTTCGAGTGACGATTCCACAAGTGCGGCTCTGTTGCGGAAGGCCATTGTACGACCACGGATTTCTGGACATGGCGAAAACGTATCTGGAGCGAATTCTAGAGGCGTTGCAGGAACCGATTGAGAAGGGGATTCCGCTCGTGGTACTCGAGCCCAGCTGCTGCAGCGTGTTTCGCGACGAAATGCTCAATCTGTTTCCGAAGCGCGAGGATGCGAACAAACTGGCGGGGCTGACACTGACTTTTGCGGAATTTCTGCAAAAGCATGCGCCAGATTTTTCCGCGCCAAAGCTGGAGCGAACGGCAATTGTGCAAGGACACTGCCATCACAAGGCCATAATGAGGATGCGGCACGACAAATCTTTGCTGGAGAAGTTCGGTTTGCGGTACGAAGTGCTTGAATCGGGATGCTGCGGCATGGCGGGGGCGTTTGGGTACGAGGCGGAAAAGTATGACATTTCGATGGCTTGCGGCGAACGCGTCTTGCTGCCGCGGGTGCGTCTGGAACCAGAGCAAACTCTGCTTGTCGCCGATGGATTCAGTTGCCGCGAGCAGATTGAACAAGCGACGGGGCGCAAAACCCTTCACCTGGCAGAAGTGATTCGAATGGCGCTGCGGGGTTGATTGACAAGAAGGCGCGCCAGCTTCATCGCATTCCCACAAAAAAGCGCACTAGCCGCCGGCAATTGCGCCAATGACGAGGAAGGGTTCTGCGCCGGAGACGACTGCTTCAGGCACCGGTGAGTCCGGCGATTCAAGAGAAAGATCTTCTCCGCAGGCAAAGAAGCGCAGGAAGGGGCGCCGTTCCAGCGTTACGTGGTCTCGGATCGTGCCTTTCAACATCGGATACTCGGCCTCAATTGCATCGACAATCGAACGCAACGTGACGCGGCCCGGCACGTCGACCTGAACTTCCATGCCGACGTGCGCGAGCGTGCGGAGATGCTGCGGCAAAACGACGCGAATCATTGCAGTGATTGCACCTCAACGGAGAGCACGCCGGGAAGATCGTGGACGATGGCGTTCCAGGAATCGCCCGCGTCGTTCGAGCCGTAAACTTGGCCACCGCTGGTGCCAAAGTAGATGCCGCATTTGTCGAGAGAATCTACGGCCATGGCATCGCGCAAAACGTTGACGTAACAATTCTGCTGCGGCAGGCCTTTGGTCAGGGCTTCCCACTCGTTGCCGCCGGTTTTGCTGCGATAGACGCGGAGTTTCCCGTCCGGCACAAAGTGTTCGGAGTCGCTCTTGATGGGAACCACGTAAACGGTTTCGGGCTCGTGGGAATGAACATCAACGACAAAGCCGAAATCGGTCGGCAGATTTCCGCTAACTTCGGTCCATGAATCGCCGGCGTTGTCGCTGCGCATGACGTCCCAATGCTTTTGCATGAAGAGAACGTTGGGGCGCTTCGGATTCATTGCGACGTGATGCACGCAGTGTCCAACTTCGGCGGTGGGGTTGGGAATGTAGAGCGAGCGCAGACCTTTGTTGATGGGCTTCCAAGTAGCGCCGCCGTCGTCGGTGCGAAACGCTCCCGCGGCAGAAATCGCGATGTAGATTCGTTTCGGATCGCTGGGATCGAGAATGACGGTGTGAAGGCACATGCCTCCCGCGCCCGGCTGCCACGCGGGACCAGTTCCGTGGCCTCGCAATCCGGAAAGTTCGTGCCAGGATTTGCCGCCGTCCTTGGAACGGAAGAGCGCTGCGTCTTCAACACCGGCGTAAACGGTGTTTGCTTCGGTCAGGGACGGTTCGATGTGCCAAACGCGCTTGAATTCCCAGGGATGCTGCGTGCCGTCGTACCACTGGTGGGTGGTGAGGGGCTTTCCCGTTTCCGGGGAGACGTCGTAAACAAATTTGTTGCTCTCGCCTTTCGGCATTCCTTGGGGCGTGGTCTGTTCTCCCGGAGGAGTCCCCGGCTGAATCCAGGTCTTGCCGCCATCGTCCGAGCGCTGCATCACCTGGCCGAACCAGCCGCTGGTTTGAGAGGCATAAATGCGATTGGGGTCCACGGAGGAACCCTTCATGTGATAAATCTCCCAGCCGGCGAAGTGAGGACCGCTGACGGCCCATTTTTCGCGCTTGCCATCGGAAGTAAGAATGAACGCGCCTTTTCGCGTGCCAACCAAGACTCGAACACCGCTCATCGTGAGCTCCTGAAGGGGAATTGGTAGAGAATCGGAAACTCCTGAGGTCCGGGACCTTTAGTGTAAAGCCGAGTTGGGCAACGGAAAACTACATATTTTCAGAGCGCCCCGGGTATACTGTCGCAACTTCATGGCGCGCCAGAGGCGGTAGTTTGGCAACTTCTTCCATTGCGGCGGATAGTTCCCGCGAAATTGTTTCCGCAGTTGAAATTCGTCTGACAAAAGAACGACGCCTCACGCTGGTTGCATTGACCAGCTTGATCTTCTTCACCGCGTGCGGTGGCGCATACGGAATCGAGCCGTTGGTTGGCTCGATCGGACCGGGGTGGGCCATGGTGTTTATCGTGGTGGCGCCTTTCATCTGGAGCTTGCCAATTTCGCTCATGGTGGCGGAGTTGACCACGATGATGCCGGAAGAGGGCGGCTATTACATTTGGGTGCGTGAAGCACTGGGGCCATTTTGGGGAGTGCAAGAAGCGGTGTGGACGATGGCCGGTGGAGTCGCCGCGCTTGCCATGTTTCCGGTGCTGTTTGTGAGCTATCTCACTTATTTTATTCCCGCGCTCTCCGCATCGTCTGGCGTTTTGGCTCCGGGGATGAGCGCACTCTTGCGATGGCTTGTGGCGTTTGGGATGGTAGTTGTCGTGACGATCCTTAATCTGCGCGGTTCGCGGGAAGTAGGAATTTCCACAAAAGTGGGCGCAAGCATTGTGGTGGGCGCTTTTTCCCTGTTGATCCTCTGCTGGATTACTTGGGGAAGCGGAATAGGAACATCCATCGGAATCGTTCGCGCAGACTTGGCAACGCATCGAGGCGGCGCATTGCTGTTGGCAATTTCCTATATCGTCTTTAACTATTCGAACTGGGACAACGCTTCGACTTATGCGGGAGAAGTGGACCAGCCACAACGAACCTATCCCATGGCGATAGGAATAGCGCTTTTTGTAACAATCCTAATTTATCTGGTACCTGTGTTGGCGGGAATCAGCGGTACGACCGATCCGAAAGTCTGGAGTGCAGAGCAAGGCTGGCCGGTCATCGGAAGATTGCTTGGCGGGCGCTGGATGGGAGCGATACTCGCAGGGGCAGGGATGGTCTCCACTTGGGGACTATTGAACGCGCAAATTCTATATGTTTCGCGCCTCCCTTTCGTGATGGCAGTGGACGGATGGCTGCCAAAGGCGCTTTCCCAATTCAATCGAGAGACAGCAGTCCCGAAGCTCTCTGTGATTTGCTTTTGCGTCCTTACGTCAGTGTTTGTGGCCTTTTCCTTCGGAAGTCTCGCCGTCATTCAGTGTTTAATGTATGCCGGTGCGCTGATTCTGGAAATTCTGGCGCTGTTCGTCTTGCGCGTTCGAAGGCCGGCCTCGAAACGAACTTTTCGAGTTCCTTGCGGGTGGTGGGGAATCGGCTACGTTTGTTTGTTGCCGCTCGCATTTTCCGGATTGATTGTTTACGCCACACTTCGCGATTGGCGGTCGTTTCCGATACAGATGAGCATTGTGGGAGCCGCAGTTGTTGCGGGCTTCCTTCTTTTTTTCCTGCGGCGCAAAGCCGCCGCGCAATTGAAAACGCGCGGATAGTATAAAAAAATCGTCAAATCTCCTCAGGGCTGCCGCTTGTCTGTGCTAAAAAGCTAGCTCCATGTCCCAGGCCAATTCGATGCAAGGCGGCGCAGCGACTGTCGCAAACGAAAGCGATTTCCACTATTACGGCTGGCGCGTCGTGCTGGCCGCATGCTTTGGCGTGATGGGCGGCTTTGGTTCCCTTTTCGTTTACACGTTCACCGTTTTCGTAAAGCCCCTTAACGCGCAATTTGGCTGGAATCGCGAAGCAATCTCCATCGGCTTCGCCATTGCCGCCATGACAGTAGGCGTCTCTTCTCCTCTCATCGGGCGCCTTCTAGATCGATTCGGTCCGCGGCGCATCATTCTGCCTTGCATGTCTGTCTTTGGATGCAGTGTTGCTTCGCTGGCGTTACTCCGGCCCGCCATCTGGCAGTTTTATGCGACATGCTTTTTAATTGGACTTGTGGGAAATGGCGCAGCCCACCTGGCATACGCGCGGTCCATTTCTACCTGGTTTCAAAAGCGGCTTGGCACTGCACTCGCTTTGGTCATGGTGGGAGCGGGTTTGGGCGCCATGATTCTTCCCGCCGCTGCTCAGAGTGTGTTGACCCATTCGAACTGGAGAATCGCTTATATTGCCCTCGGTGGCCTTGCGCTTCTCCTCGGTCTTCCACTTAGCTGGCAATACATCGTCGAACGCGGCGCAACGCAAACTCGGACAACTGTTGCGGAATATTCCGGCCTCACCTGGCAGCAGGGCGCTCGCACCTATATTTTTTGGATCATTGTTGCCGTTCTATTCGTAAGTTCCATCAGCATGAACGGCGCAATCACTCATCTTTCAGCGCTACTGACCGACCGCGGAGTCACTCCGGGAGAAGCTGCGCTTTGCGCTTCCGTTCTTGGAGGCACAAGCGTGCTCGGCAGGATCGGCACGGGCTGGTTGCTCGACCGATTTTTTGGAGCTCGCGTGGCATTCTTCGTCAGCCTGATCACTGCTGCCGGCATTTATCTGCTCGCCTATGCACACAACTTTCTTGGCGGCAGCGTTTCCGCGGCGCTCATTGGCATCGGGGCCGGCGGTGAAGCAGCAATCACACCGTACCTGTTGACGCGCTATTTTGGCCTTCGTGGTTTTTCCACCTTGTACGGACTCACCTGGACGTTCTATGCAGCCGCGGGAGCGAGCGGCCCGGTGATTCTCGGCCGGGCCTATGATTCGACTGGCTCGTATGTTTCGTTCCTAGTGATTCTTGGCGCGGCTTTGGCGATGGCCGGTTTCGCAAATCTCTTTCTGCCGAAATACCCGCGGATAGATTCTTAAAATGGATCCATGAACAAACGGGATGGGCCGAATCGCCTTATTTCACGCATGTGCAATCGTTTACAGGAACGCCCATCAAACGTCCGCCCTGTGTTATCCTCTGCGGCGTCACCAGCGGTTCCGCAACAACATCAGGCAGGACAAACATGGCTTCCATGAAGCGAAGAGCTTTTCTTGGGAAATCGTTTTCAGCCGGAGCAGGGGTTGTATCGGCAGGCCCGGTTTCTAGCTTTCTGAAAGGCTACCTTACGCCTGGTTCAGACGGTATCACGCGCACTTATCTGGACACGAAGCGCACCACCGCACCAATCGATCGAAACCTGTTTGGGTCCTTTCTCGAACATCTGGGACGCGCCATTTACGAAGGAATTTACGATCCCGGTTCGAAACTCTCGGACGTTAACGGCTTCCGTAAGGATGTGATGGACGAAATCCGCGGAATGGGCGTTCCCATCATTCGCTATCCCGGAGGAAATTTTGTTTCCGGATACAACTGGCTGGATGGAGTTGGCCCGAAACAAGATCGACCCACGGTTCTCGACAAAGCGTGGAACACCGTTAACAGCAATCAGTTTGGCACGAATGAATTTATGACGTGGTGCAAGGCAACGGGAACGCTGCCGTTGATGGGCTTGAATTTCGGCACGGGCACGGCGGAACAGGCCGCTGCGCTTGTCGAATATTGCAACACGGAAAAGGGAACGAAATGGAGCGAACTCCGCCGCAAACACGGATTTGCAGAACCGCACAAAGTTAAAAACTGGTGCCTCGGCAACGAAATGGATGGCCCCTGGCAAATTGGCCACATGACCGCCGCCGAATACGGAGCAAAAGCTGACGACGCGGCGCGCCAGATGCGAGTCATCGATCCTTCGTTGAATCTGATTGCGTGCGGCTCGAGCAGTCCCGGGATGCCGACTTATCTCGAATGGGACCGCATTGTCCTGGAAAATTGCTATGACCAGGTGGACGGTCTCTCCCTCCACCGCTATATCGGGAACACGCAAGAAGAGACGGGGAAAGACAGCTCCAAATACGTGGCGATGAATTTGACCATGGATCGGCAGATCGCGGAAACGGCGGCGGTCTGCGATTTGGTTCGCGGCCGCAAGCGTTCGTCCAAGAGACTGTGGCTCTCCTTCGACGAATGGAATGTCTGGTATCGCGCGCGCAGCGGCGACGATGTGAATGGCCACGCAAAGGAAGCACCGCACCTGCTGGAAGAAGTCTACAACCTGGAAGATGCGTTGCTCGTAGGGGGCATGGTTAATACGTTGTTGCGGAATGCGGATCGCGTGAAAATCGCCTGCCTGGCGCAACTCGTGAATGTAATTGCGCCCATCATGACCAATTCCAGCGGTTTGTATCGCCAGACGATCTACTATCCTTACGTTTGGGGGCTGAAATTTGCGCGAGGCAAAGTACTAAATATTCTTTTGGAATCTCCAACTTATGAAGTTTCCGGAATTGGCGCAGTTCCTTATCTGGACATCGTCGGTACTTATGCGCAGGAGACGAACGAGGTGGCACTCTTCGTCCTCAACCGGGATCTTGCAAGAGCCCGCGAAGTGGAAGTGGTCTGGCAAGATGCGCCGCCGAGCGCGGTGACTGGCGCAAGTACGCTGACTGGCAATGACCTGAAGACATTCAACGGCTTTGATGCGCCACAGAGAGTGGCGCCGCAGGACCTTCCGAAACCGATAATGAACAAGAATGTCACAAGGTTTGAGGTCCCGGCGCGATCCTATACGGCTGTCCGCTGGCGGTTATAGACGATAGACTGGAATTGGCAGGAAAATGCATTCTAAACTGCGCAAATTTGTTTAGCGTCACTCCAAACACGGAGAGTACGAAAAGAATGTTGTTGGAAAAACTGCGCGAAGAAGTTCTAGAGGCAAATCTCTGCCTGGTCCGCAAGGGTCTTGTTCTGTCAACTTTTGGCAACGTAAGCGGTGTTTCGCGAGAACTAGGTATGATCGTTATCAAGCCGAGCGGCGTTCCCTACGAAACCATGAAACTCGAGGACCTTGTCGTCACGGACCTCCACGGCAAAGTCGTCGAAGGCGCTCTTCGTCCTTCTTCCGATCTGCCAACACACGTCATCCTCTATCGCGAGTTTCCATCCATCGGCGGTGTTGCTCACACCCATTCGGAATTTGCGACAGCGTGGGCGCAAGCTCGAAAACCGATCCCATGCTTCGGGACAACTCACGCCGATTATTTTCACGGAGAAATCCCCCTCACTGGAGTGTTGACCGAATCCACCATTCGCAACGAATACGAACGCAACACCGGAGTCGCGATCGTTCGCGCGTTTCGGAAAAAAGACCCGATGGCCGTTCCAGCAGTTCTCGTCGCCAATCATGGCCCTTTTGCGTGGGGAGCCACTGCGGCTGAGGCATCCGAAAACGCGTGGATGCTGGAAACGGCGGCTCGCATGGCTTACATGACGATTTCCATCAACCCGCATGCAAAAGGGATCGGCAAACACCTGCACGACAAACACTTCTTGAGAAAGCACGGCAAGCAGGCGTACTACGGCCAGTCGAAGCACAAGAAATAGAGTGATCTTGATCCGCGCTAACGAAAGCGCGACGCAAACCTGGGAAAGTGACGGTTCGAATCATGGCTACGAAGCGCAAGATGACGATGGGCATTATCGTGGGCAACCGAGGATTTTTTCCCGACCACCTGGCGAAGACTGGCCGCGAAGAAATGATCCAGGCTCTGCAGAAAGCGGGAATGGACGCAGTCGTGCTTGATCCGCAGCAGAGCAAGCACGGCGCAGTGGAGACTTACGAAGAGGCAAAGACCTGCGCGGCGTTATTCAAGTCCAAGGCAGAAGCAATCGATGGAGTCATCGTCACTCTGCCCAATTTTGGCGACGAGCGCGCAATTGCGGATTCATTGCGCCTGTCCAGGCTGAATGTCCCCGTGCTTGTTCAGGCCACGCCCGACGAAGCGGAAAAAATGACGATCACGCATCGCCGCGACAGCTTCTGCGGAAAAATGTCGGCCTGCAACAATCTGCGTCAGTATGGAATCCCATACTCCCTGACCACGCTCCACACCGAAGCGCCAAACTCCCTCGAATTTGCAAAGGATGTCGAATGGTTTGCCGCCGTTTGCCGCGTCGTAAAGGGTTTCCGCAATTTGCGAATTGGCGCGCTCGGCGCGCGTCCCACTGCTTTCAACACGGTGCGCTATAGCGAGAAACTTTTGGAAGCCAGTGGCATTTCCGTCGAAACCTTGGATTTAAGCGAAGTCCTCGGCCGTATTTCGCGCCTCAAAGATTCCGACGACGCGGTCCTTCAAAAACTGCAGGCCATTCGCCGCTACGTTCTCACCTCCGGCATTCCCGAAGCCGCGCTCCTGAAAATGGCAAAACTTGGAACAGTAGTCGATCATTGGATGAAATCCGCGCATGTGGACATCAGCGCAGTGCAATGCTGGACTTCGCTCGAAGAAAATCTCGGCGTCGTTCCCTGCACCGTGATGAGCATGATGAGCGATTCGCTTCTTTCCAGCGCCTGCGAAGTGGACGTCTGCGGCGTGCTAGGCATGCACGCCCTGCAGCTCGCTTCGGAAGCGCCCAGCGCCCTGCTCGATTGGAACAACAACTACGGCGGCGATCCAAACAAAGCCGTCTGCTTTCATTGCAGCAATTTGCCCAAACATTTCTTCAACGAAGTGAAAATGGATTTCCAGGAGATCATTGCCGGAAGTGTGGGCAAGGAGAACACCTTCGGTACTTGCGTCGGACGCGTAAAAGCCGGAGCCATGAGCTTTGCCCGCTTTTCCACGGACGATGTGAACGGAAAAATGCGCGGCTACACGGGCAGCGGGCGCTTTACAGACGACCCATTGCAAACTTTCGGCGGCGCAGGCGTGGTAGAAATTCCCGCCCTACAAAAATTGCTTCAATACACTTGTGAAAACGGATTCGAACATCACGTCGCCGCAAATTTCTCAACCGTGGGCTCCGCTGTGCATGAAGCCGCCTCAAAATATCTTGGCTGGGATATGTACGCTCACCAGGCCTGACCCAATAGATTCAATTCGAGTTTGTTTCCATGCTCGGCAAGAAATGCTGTCAGCCTGGGCGTTGCGGGAAGCGGAATCCGCGCTATGATAGCGTTTACATTTTTGCCGCTCATTCATCTCCGGAGGCGCCATGTTCCCTTCTGATCCCTTCCCCCGCACCTTTCTGCGCACTTTCTTGCTTTCGCTTTGCGCGCTCTCTTTTGCAGGCTTCTTCTCCGCTGGCGCTACCGAGCGCACAGACCTGAATGGCGCATGGCGTTTCCGCATCGATGCCCAGGGTGAGGGTGAGAAGCTTCAATGGTACAAGTCCGTTCCCGACGGTACGGAAATCGTGCGGGTTCCCCACACCTGGAACATCGGCAAGTACGAGGACCACGAAGGCCTGGCCTGGTATTTCCGCACTGTTGTTATCTCTCCGCTTCGTCCACAAGAACACGTCGAACTGCATTTCGCCGCAACGTTTTATCTCTCGCATGTCTGGGTCAATGGCATGGAAGCTGGCGTTCACGAGGGCGGCCACACGCAATATTTTTTTGACATTACAAAGCTGCTCAAACCGGGGTCGAACCTGATCGCGGTCGAACTTGACAATCGCCCGACCGAAACCAGCATTCCCGGCCTCGCGCTAAAACTCAAACCTGGAAAAAACATTTGGTACGACTGGTGGCACTACGGTGGAATCGTTCGGGACGTCTGGCTCGCTTCAAATGAAGGATCTCTCGTCCGCCGCCAGCAGATTCGCTCTCAAATCAGCGCAGATGGCGCAGCAAGTGTTCACGATGCCGTCTATTTGGAAAATGCCAGCCCCAAAGAACAAAAGCTGACCGTCGCTATGCGCCTTTTTTCACCGGATGGAAAGCGACTCGCCGGCAAGACGCAAACCGTATCCGTCGCAGCAGAGGCCAAAAAATCCATCGAATTCGAATTTTCCATCGAAAAACCGCAACTGTGGGACCTCGATCACGCGAACCTCTACTCGATTCGCGCCACACTGAGCGACGCCCGGGGCCAACTGCTAGACGAAAGGGAGGACACGTTCGGCAACCGCACCCTTGAGATTCGGAACCGCCATCTGTTCCTCAACGGCCAGCAAATTCGCCTTGCGGGAATGACGCGTCATGAGGAATCCCCGTGGGAAGGGCTCGCGGAAACTGCCGGCACCATCAAGCACGACTATGACGACCTCAAAATCCTGCACACAACGCTGACCCGCCCGGTGCACTATCCGCAGCATGAACAGATCCTCGAATACGCCGACCGCCACGGCATTTTGTTGATACCGGAAATTCCCATCTGGCAATTCACCGGGGCGCAGCTTTCTAATCCAAGAGTCATTGCTCTTGCCAAACAGATGCTGCAGGAAATGATCGAGCAGGCGGCAAATCACCCGAGTATTTTTGCCTGGAGCGTTTGCAACGAAAGCGACATGAGCACGGAAGGCGGTCGCGCTTATTTCCACGAACTCAAAGCATGGGTCAATAAACTAGATCCCACCCGCTTCGTAACTTTCGCGGACAACGATATTTCCTACGGCGCCGATCCCAAAAAGGAAGCCGCCAACGATGCCGATTTCATCATGATGAACCAATACTACGGCGCATGGAATGGCCCGGAGGACGGCCTCGTCAAGATGCTCGAACACGCCGGAAGTTCGTTTCCCGACAAGATGTTCATCATCTCCGAATTTGGAACGCCAGGCGTCTTCGCCTCGAACAGCGTCGAGGCGGACAAGCTGCGTGTCCACATCTTGAAGAGCCAGCTCGATCTTTTCGAAAAATACGACTGGATCGCCGGCGCGATCTTCTGGTGCTACCAGGATTACAAATCGCATCGTAACCTCTGGCCTGGCTTGAAATCCGGATACGTCGACCACGGCGTAGTGGACGAATACCGCCAGCGCCGCCCCTCCTTCTACGCGTGGGAAGAGCGCACCTCACCCGTTATGATGAAGCCAAAGTGGAAATATTCGAATTGGTATCAAACCGAAGGATTCGAGGTTTCCATCGGAAGAAAGCCGATTACCCAGCTTCCTTCCTATCCGCTCAAGCATTATTCCTTGCGCTGGGAACTGCGTGATGGCGAAGGAAAGCTGCTCCACGACGGCCGTTTTGAATTGGCCGACCTCGAACAAATGCAAACGCTAAGCGCAGATTGGACGGCAGACCCATCCGTCCATCATGCCGCGCTACGACTCAGCCTGATCAATCCTCGCGGCGAAACAGAAACCGAACGAACTCTTCGGTTTCTATTCCCCATCGCCGACGGACAAGAAATAGACGAAATGACGATTCCCGGCGTCAACCCATAGCGTATTCAGCGGTCGGTGAAGTCCGCCATGCAGTGCGTATGATATGCTGCCGTTCACATATTAGAGGTAAGCGCGACATTCTTTCGTCCCCGAATGTCGGGAAATTCCGGCTCGAATCGGCATGAACATTAAAGAAGTAGCGAAGCTCGCCAAAGTCTCTACGGCAACGGTTTCTCGCACCATCAACGGCTCGGACAAAGTTAGCGCGCGAACCGCCGAGCGTGTCCATAAAGCCATCAAAGAACTGAATTTCTATCCGAACACCCACGCTCGGACACTGGTCTCGGGGCGCAGCAGAATGTTGGGCCTCATTATTTCCGACATCACCAATCCCTTTTTCCCGGAGCTGGTAAAGCATTTCGAAGATCAAGCCGTTCAAAAAGGCCTTGAAGTCATCATCGCCAATACAGACTACAAGCCAAAGCGCATGACGGAATGTATTCGCCGCATGGTCGAACGCAAAGTGGATGGCGCGGCAATCATGACTTCCGAAGCCGATCCTTCGTTGCTTTCCGAATTGACTCGCCGCGACATTCCCATGGTCTTTATGGACACGGGCACGAATAGCGCTCGCACTGCGAATATCAACATTGATTACGCACAGGGAATTCAAGAAGCTCTTCAACACCTCTTCTCCCTGAATCACAGGCGAATTGCATTTATCGCCGGTCCCTTGAATCTCAAATCCGCTCGGCGCCGCTTGGATGCCTTTATCTCTGGAATGGAATCACGCGGTTGCGCGGTGGAGCCGGAGCTGATCGAAAAAGGCGACCACCGCATGGAAGGCGGCATTGCCGCCATGCGCAATTTGCTCCGCTTGAAAGAACCGCCAACGGCGGTCATCGCGTCAAACGATCTAACGGCAATCGGCGCTCTCGGAGCCATTCATGACGCGGGACTGGAAGTACCAAAGCATCTTTCTCTGGTTGGATTCGACGACATTTCGTTCGCCCACCTAACTCAACCGCCATTAACTACCATCCAGCTCTCGCGTTCACAGCTTGCGATCACCGCCCTGGCGGCCCTGGAAAAACTCATCCGTAAAGAGACCGGAGGCGTCAGCGATTACTCGATTTCGACCCATTTAATTATGCGCGGGTCGACCAGAACTCTTTGAAAATAAAGGGCATGTCAGCCTTGACAAAGCAAGGGTCTTGCAACAAGATGAGGCATCGTGGAGGAGGTTTGTAGACTGGTAAAGGCCGCCGTGTAAACGATTGCAATCTTGCCGTTCCCCGGCTCTTGGTTGCCTCTCTGCTCCTCCTTTGCCAGCTTTCACGGCCGCCCTGGGTTCACCTAATTTCTTAAGAGGATCGCCAGTTTCCGGCAATGGACAAGTCTTCAGATCAACTCCGCGAAGTGCATGTCCCTCACCATCTCGCCGGCGTCTTCTCTTCTCACTTCGGCGCGAACCAAAACGTTCGCATCTTCCGCGCCCCCGGCAGAGTCAACATCATCGGCGAACATACGGATTACAATGACGGCTTTGTTCTTCCAGCTGCAATCGATTTGTATACATGGGCTGCAATCGCGCCACGCTCTGATCGCCTCCTTTCCATTTTTTCTGAAAATTTTGGCGAGAGCGCCGAAATCGATTTGGACGAACGCTTTCCGAAATCGCGCGACCATTGGACGGACTACGTCCGTGGCGTTGCGATTATGCTGCAGAAAGCGGGTGTCCCTCTGCCAGGCGCGAGTCTCGCCATCTACAGCAGCGTCCCGCTGGGTTCTGGTCTGAGTTCTTCCGCGGCCCTGGAAGTCTCCGTCGCGAGCGCCCTGCTCGCCGTTTCCGGCCATACGCTCCCACTGCCGGAAGTCGCGAGGATTTGCCAGCGCGCGGAAAATGAATTTGTCGGTGCGCGAGTCGGCATCATGGATCAAATCGCCTCTTGCGTGGGCGCATCGGACAAAGCGATTCTTCTCGATTGTCGATCTCTAAATTACGAGCTGTTGCCCATGCCCGCGGGCGTGACTATGGTCATCTGCAATACTATGGTCAAGCACGAACATTCCGGGGGTGAATACAATGATCGGCGCGCCCAGTGCGAAGAAGGCGTCTGCAACTTGAAAAAATACTATCCGCAAATAAGAGCGCTTCGAGACGTGACGCTCGCGCAACTGGAAGCGCACCGGACCGATTTGCCCGAATTGATCTATCGTCGTTGCCACCATGTCGTCAGCGAAAATGAACGCGTTTTGCAAACCGTCGTGGCATGGCATAAGGGCGATTGGGCGCAAATCGGCAAGTTAATGGCTGAATCCCACGTGAGTCTCAAACGCGATTATGAAGTCAGCAGCCGCGAACTCGACTTGCTGGTGGAGGCAGCAGCGGGACGCTCGGGACTCATCGGCGCCCGCATGACCGGCGGCGGCTTCGGCGGCTGCACAATCAATTTGGTAAATAACGCCTCCGTTGCTGGCTTTACCGATGCCGTGCGCGAAGCCTACAAAAATGCTCTTGGCATAGATGCGGAAATTTATGTCACCACAGCCGGGGCGGGCGTCTCGGAAGTCCACGGCAATGCCTGACTCTCCCGCGCCATTTGACACTGGCAAACAGCCTCATCGCCGCTTCAATCCATTGCTGCGCGAGTGGATTCTCGTCTCGCCTCATCGCACGCAGCGCCCCTGGCAAGGCCAAATGGAAACAAAGGCGGCGGCGACTCAAGTCGCCTACGATCCCGAATGTTTTATGTGCCCGGGCAACAAGCGGTCTACGGGCGCAATAAATCCAGATTACAAATCGATTTTTTTATTCGACAACGATTTTCCCGCGCTTCTGCCCAATGGGCAGCATGGTTCAATCAATGAAGGGAATTTGTTAATCGCGGAAACGGAGACCGGAATTTGCCGCGTCCTGTGCTTTTCTCCGAAACATCATTTGACGCTGTCGATCATGGAATTCGGCGACATTCGCGCCGTGGTTGATTGTTGGGCTCAGCAATTTCAGGAGCTCGGCGCCAATCCTGAAATCAATTACGTCCAGATTTTTGAGAATCGCGGCGCCATGATGGGAGCGAGCAATCCTCATCCGCATTGTCAAATCTGGTCTACCGCGACGATTCCAAATATTCCGGCAGCCGAGCAGGAATCCCAGATTGCCTATCGCAAGGAGCGCGGCACTTGCCTTCTCTGCGAATACTACTCCAGGGAAAAATCATCGGGGATCCGTACGGTCGTTGAGAACGATCATTTTCTCGCGGTGGTTCCTTTTTGGGCTATATGGCCTTTTGAAACCATGATCCTTTCGTGCCGCCACGTTGGATCAATGGATGAATTGAGCGGCGAAGAGCGCAACGCGCTGAGTGACATCCTGAAACGACTCACCACCCGTTACGATAATCTCTTTCAGACTTCGTTTCCCTATTCGATGGGATTTCACCAGCGTCCGACGGATGGCAAGCCCCATCCTGAATGGCATTTTCATGCACACTTTTTTCCTCCGCTACTGCGGTCGGCGACAGTGCGTAAATTCATGGTCGGTTTCGAATTGTTGGCAATGCCTCAACGCGATATCACTGCGGAGACGAGCGCGGAGCGTTTGCGCGCTGTGCCGGATTCGCACCACGTCTTGTAATCTGCAGGCGCGCTACGTTTAGACCGTCCAGCTCAGGACTTGCTTCAAATCCACGCTTGAATTTGAAACAGTTCCACGCGGCACCGTCGGCCCAATCGCTATGGCGGTTCCGTGCTCCTCAAACCAGGCAATAAACGAAGCCTGTGCAGCGCCGGTTAGCCGTTGCTGATTGAGCCAAGTATAGTAAGCGCCGAAATCGGCATCCACTAGTGAACCTTGGGGGTCGAGTTCCAACGTTTCTTTTGGTACGGAGAGCATTTCGCTCATCGGCCGCTGCCGTTGCCGCGGAGCAAATCGGACCATCAAGGTAAGCGGCTGAGCGCGGCGCAGAGTTTCCCGTGCCGCCCACTGAGCAAACGTTGTGCTGAAAATTTGTGTCCCCGAACCTTCCGTGAGCAATTTCAACTCAAATCGCGAAAGCACCGGATCTCCTGCATGATCGAGTTTCAGGTCGCTCGGACGCAAAGCTGCCATCACTGTGCGCAGATTCTCGGGGCCGCTCCCCGGGGCTTCGCTCTGCTTTTGCATTTTCGCGAGCAGTTGATTGCGCGCCGGATCGAGCGCGCGATACGAAATGCAGGTCAGCGAAGAATCGCAGGCAGCCGGTTGCCCGCCATCGATGTACCAATGCGCATACGGAATGGGATTTGTTTTCGCTCGCACAGACGCAAAATCAAGCAGGGCGTTCAACCCACCCTTCGCATCGATCTTCGTGTAAAACGCGCCATGCGCACGCAGCTTCCGAAAGAGCGGATACTCACTTGACGGAACTCCTTGTCCCACAACGGCAATCGCAACTCTTGGAATCTTTGGATCTTCCGGCGGAACCGCGGCGCGCAAACGATCGCCATACTCTGTTGCCGCTTTGCGAAACGCATCCTGCTGGTGCGTCGTCCACAAATGAGCGGAGAGCTGCTCAACAAATTGAGCTGGCTGATTCACCCAGTCGAATTTCTCCATTGAACTGGATAGATGGATCGCCGCAAATTCGCTGAACCATTCTTTCCATTGTGACTCCGAAAGCACCTTCAGATTCGCAAGTTCACGCTCGAGCGAGCGGCGTTCCGCGGGAAACTTGTAGTCGAACTCGATCATCTCTCGCAAAAGGCTAGGCAAGAAACTGAGCGGCAAGTTCCGCAGAGATTGCAAATTGCCCGTGGCGAGTCTCTGCGCCAACGGCGGATAGCCGCTGAACTGCTCGGGTTTCAGGTCTCGTGGAAGCATGTTTTTCTACAAGAACTCTTGAATTGGTTTTCCCTGAGAGAGTTCGGCTGAAAATCCCATCATCGATCCGATCGTTGGAACCAGGTCCGTTGAATCCAGCGGACGGTCGTATACAATTCCTTCCCGCACTCCCGGTCCCAACGCCATCATCCATGTCGTGCGAGACATCACATCGCCCGTTCGATGGTGCTGAAAGCCGTTTCCGCCCGCGTCTTCGTCGGAGTCGCGCCCAAAATCCGGCAGAATGAACAGTGTGGTTTTCCCCGCATACTCCGGCTCGCTTTCAATCGCCTTCCACACTTCCAGGCAGAGCCGGTCGGTTCTCCGAATTCCGTCAATGTAAAGGGAATACGCTCCGGCGTGAGCGATGTCTATGTCGTGCATCGTGATCCACAAGAGACTTGGCGCCGCCTGCCGCATCAACTGGCGGACAATGTAAACGGAAAGCTCGTCGGGACTCGAAAGCGTAAGGGCGTGAGTCTTGAAATCGTTCACGGATAATTTCAGGAGAGTGCGCAACTGCTCCAGCTCAAATTCATTTCCAGCAACTTCCGGTGCAAAAAACGGGGTCTCATAGTTGTCGCGCAGGAGGTGTTCGTAGTCCGGAGTCCCTTTTGTCGCGGCCGTCAGCAAATGCTTTGGAAGGATTACTCGCGCGCCTTGTCCCGGCCCGTACGACCGGTGGCTGCTCTCTCCAATTCGATTGAATCCATTGCTTGGCGCGACGACCCACGCGTCCGATGCGGGCCGATGCAAATCTCTTCGAAAGTATTCGAAGACGGTGGGCGATTGCGGCGGCAGCGAGGCAAAATTATTGATCGTCTCGTAGACACCCGTCGCCAGGCTCGCTGTGGCAACGTAATGTCCGAGAATGCCCCGATTCACCACTTGCGTAAAAAAACTCGACTGCGGAATCAGCTCCCGCATCAGGTTTGGAATATTCTCTTGTCCTTCCGGCGCAAACGTTTCCTGATCTCGCGCACCGCCTCCGAACGTGATGACGACGACCTTGCGATCTTTTTGCGGTACGCCGGAGCGGGAGAATAGTCTGGAAGGGAGCAAAGTGCTACCGAGGGTCAATCCGGCGGCGGCGCGAAGGAAGTCGCGGCGATTTCGGGAGAGCTGCGTCATTACGGGTAATGAAGAGAATTTAGACACGGGCGGTCACCTTGCCAAAGGCAACTAGGGGTACACCCAGGCGTTTTGGGGAGAGAGCACGCAAACCATTGACAATAAAGAAGATGGCCTGAAGCGAGCGGCAAACGAGCGGCAGAAGAGCGCGCAAGTGGTTGAAAATGAAGGAACGAGATTTGACGATCTTTGGGCGAAAAGAGAGGGAACAGCTCATGGACGTTGCGGCTCCTTCTCGTTGTACACAAACTGGCGGATGTCTGCGCGCTGCTTTTCCACATCGGCCAGATGCTGCTCACGTAGTTTTTGATAAACGGCCAGTTGTTCCTGTCCCTTATCTCGTTGCCCTGTTCGAACATACGCTTGGCCCAGGCGATAGTGCGCGTCGACGAGATCTCCATCCAGCTCCAACGCGCGCTGATATTGCGGAATCGCCTCGGCAAATTTTCCTTGATCCGAATTCAGGTTGCCCATCTGCACATAGGCTACCGCCAACTTTGGATCGGCGGCAATCGCTCTTTGCAGAAGTTCCGCAATCTGTTTGAGATTGAGTGTCGGATCCTGCGCCCGCTTCCCCTTCCACAAACTCATCGCGTAATAGTAGAGCGCCCTTCCATTGCCTGGCTGCAATTCCGCATATCGGCGAAACCGTTCAATCACTTCATTCGCTTGATTCGGCGAACTATCGTACGCCCGCGACAAGAACTTGTAACACCGTGCATCCTCCGGGTCCAGATCCGCGCCGCGCAAGAACGCCCTCACCGCCTCATCGTAATTTCCACGCGCATAGTAGGCCATACCCAGCCCAACCATCAGCCGCGCCGAATTCGGATAGCGCTTTGTGGCCTCCTCGAACACCTGAACCGCCGGGTCCAGGGTTCGATGCAGAAGCAGTTCTCCGCCCCAATCGAACAAATTGTTTTCGCTCGGGTCCAAACGCGCCGCTGCTTGAAATTCGTTTGCCGCGATAACAAAATTGCCGTCTTTTTCTTCTACCTGTGCGAGCAGATTATGCAATTCCGCGGTTTCTTTGACTTTCAGCAATTGCTGGATGGCCGTTCGCGCGTCGGCAAGCCTTCCCGTCAACATGTAAGCGAGTGAAAGATTGTATCCGTTGTCATAGGAAGCAGAATTCAGCCGCTGCGCCTTTTCGAGATAGGGCAACGCCTGCGGCATCATACCTCGACGAATGTAAATCTCTCCCAAGTTGTGATTCGTTTCGTAATTGTTTGGGTCCAGCTCCGCTGCTTTTGCAAATTGTTCCTGCGCCAGATCCAATTTCCCAAGCCGCGCGTAACTCGCCGCCAGACTCGAACGCGCTTCCGCTGAGCCCGGCCTGAGCCGCACGGCTTTTGCCAGGTGCTCGTTCCCTTTCGCATCCACACCTTGCGCCGCGTAAACCAATCCGAGTAACTCCTGCACTTCAAACGTGTCAGGGACTTCTCTCACGAGCTTCTCAAGCGGGGCAACAGCGTCCGCGTATCTTCCCGCTTCGTAGGCGGACACGGCAGCCCGATACAGCTGATCTTTATCTTCCTTTTCCTGAGCGCTTGCAGACCCAGAGCAACGAAGCAAGAGCACAGCCACCACTAGCGTAATAAGCTTTTTCCAACACATGGCCCGATTCTAGCACTCGAACTTCTTCGAAGACTTCATGCAAAAAAAGACCGGGAGGGCTCCTTTCGAAGCGCCTCCCGGTTGGGGTGGTTGTTGCGTTTAGAAAAGGAATTTGAGCGCAAACTGGATCTGCCGCGGGTCATAAGGATTGTCACGCGTAGAGCCGATTTCGCCGAAGTGGCTGTTCGTCCAGTTCAACGAACCGCCGATGGAAACAACGCCGTTCCCGCCGAAGCCCGGCGCGTTGAAGTTCGGGTGGTTTGTCACGTTAAAGATTTCCGTGCGGAATTGGAGCTTGCGCTTTTCGTTGAACGGAAAATCTTTGAAGATAGAAAAGTCCAGCCGGTGGAAGCCTGGGCCAGGAACCTGCGTGACTCCGCCCAAATTGGCGAAGGTGCAAGTACCCGCTCCACCACAGGCTGGCGCGTCAATAAATGGGCTGTTTGAAAAATTAACTTGGTCAGGATCAAGAGCGGGATCGTACCCGAACCAGCTGAGTTGTCCGTTGTTATTTGTATGAAGCCCGGTTTTTACGGTCTTTCCGCTAAACAACGCGCCGCATCCAGTACCCTGAAGACTGTTGTTCACGCAGGATAAAGTAATAGGCTGGCCACCCTGGAGAGTCGCGATCCATTGCACGCTCCACCCTCCGACGAGCTTGTCTGTGATTCCACTGGCATCGGCCATGAATTTCTTGCCTTTGCCAAACGGTAGTTCATACCCGCCGCTCAGATGAAAGACGTTGCGAATGTCGAAATTCGCCAATTTGAAATCCTTCTGAATCCCGAAACCGGGAACTGAGGGCGCCCGATATCCAACGTTATCGCTGCCACCGTTGAGCAAGTCTCCAGCGTCAGACATTGTTTTGGCCCAGGTATACGTTGCGAGGAATGTGAGTCCGCCGCGGAACTGTTTTTCCACGCGAGTCTGCAGGCTATGGTAGTTGCTGCTGCCTTCCGTTTGAGCCTGACTGCTGCCTTGTCCGAAGTCCGGAAATGGGAGCAGGGTCGACACGGGCACGCTGCTGGGTTCGAGCGACGTCACGTTGTTGTTGCCCGGGAAAACTTCCAAATGCCGGGCCAGCGTCGTCACATACCCGGCCTGAACCGACATTGTCGGCGTCAGTTGATATTGAACGGTCAAATTGCCGCCCATGGAATACGGCGTAAGGTAGTCGAATTGGATGCCGCGAAGGGATAAGCCACTCGCGTTCACGATTGCCGGATCAAGCGGCGAGCAACTGAAACCGGTTTCAAACGTCGGACCGCCGGTCGGTGTCGCAACGCAACCGTTCACGCCGTTCTGGAACTTGTTGTAGGGATGACCGGCATCGAGGTTCGTATATTGGAAGTTGAACTGGAACGGATAATTCTCGCCCAAATTGGGAGAAAATCCCCGGTTTTCAAATCCGTTGTAGAAGATGCCGAACCCGCCACGCACCACCAGCTTGGGATTCCACTGATATGCGAAACCGAAACGGGGGGCAAAGTTGGTTTTTTGCCCTTGCGCCAGACTGCTTGTCTTTTCATATGTGGAGTTGACCAGCGCAATTCCATCCTGAGCAAGTAGTGCAATGAAACTTGGCGATAGATTGCCTGCATTTGCCCCGCCCTTGGGGATCAGGTAGGCAGGCCCGCCCGTTGGCGCTCCGTCCGGAATGAAGTTGGCTTGATTGCCGTGATGTTCATACACCGGCTGGAAGTAATCCCAACGCACGCCGAGATTCAGCGTCAGTTTGTTGGTGACTTTCCAATCGTCATTGACGTAAACGCCGTAATAGTTCTTTCCGTTGTCCGTCAAAGAGATGTTGGAAACGAACACATTATTCGGACCGCCGACGTAGTCGATACCACCCGGAACGGAAGTCACTTGTGGGATCAAGAGCAATTGAGCTAGACCGACGTTGCCGCTCGTCTTACCCGGAACGTCCGTGTACGTACCGTCAAAGTTCATTTGTCCGCGGGACCAGGGTGGTTGCAGAGTCGAGAACTTCACGTGCTGCCACTCAAAGCCCATCTTGAATGTGTGTTTGCCGTAAATTTTCGTTAAGTCGTCCGTCAACTGAAAGGTGGAAGAAACTTCGTCCGACGGCAAGAAGGCATTGCTGCCCAGCGTCTGATAGCCGCTAATGCCGATTGCAGGCAACCCGCCATTTTCCGCCTGTTGCGGAATACGCAGGATTCCGAACTGCGAAGGTATATCGCTCAAGTCGTTGGCTTTAGGCGAAACTCGGGTCGTGTGCAAGTAATTCAAACCGGCCCGAACCACGTTGATCAAAGTAGGACTGAACGTGTGCGTGTAGCTAAATGCGCTTTGCTGCGCGTTCGCTGTCTGGTCCCCTTGCTGAAAGCCGCCGCCATCCGCGATGCCGGTGAAAATGCCGGGGATAAACTGCGGATCGTCCACCAAACTAAAGCGGAAGAAGAGTTGGTTCTTCTCATTGGCATTGATGTCCATGCGGGCATCGAATGCGTTACGGTGCTCAAACAGTTTTGGAGACACTGCGTAGTTGCTGAAGACGGAAGAGTTCGTGGGTTTCGGATAGAGTCCGAGCAGCTTTAGCGCGTTCGCGTCGATTAGACCTGCAGGCAACTGGTTCAAACCGCAGGCTGCCGTATACGCAAGGGTCGTAAGCGGATTACAAGTCCCAAAGGGGTCCCGGACAAACCCGCTATTCACAACATGCAATCCGGTAATGGGATCGACCGAACCAGCGGTTACTGCCCGCGTCGTCCTTGGATCGAAAACCGTTCCGGTCGGAAATGTTCTCTGGTTCGCCGCTGGGCATTTGTTGCCGGCGGTGGGAACAATGGAACACAGACCGTCGGTTTCCGTTCCTCCTTGCGTCAAGAGCTCACTCAGGTCTGTGAATCCGGTATTAATCATGTTTTGTGTAGGCACGGTACCTGTTGCCACTGTCCCCTGCACGCGGCGGAAACCTTCGTAGTCACCGAAAAAGAAAATCTTGTTCTTTATGATTGGACCGCCAGCCGCCACGCCGAACTGATTTTGGCGGAGCGCGCCTTTAGGAATACCGCCGGCGTTTTCGAAGAAGTCAGCGGCGTCCAGCTTGTCATTGCGAAAATACTCCCAGGCGGCGCCGTGCAATTCGTTCGTGCCCGATTTGATCGTGGCGTTAAGAACCGCAGCGCCAGATCGTCCATATTCCGCGCTGAAGCCGCTCGTTTGCACCTTGAATTCGGCGATCGCGTCCACCGGAGGCAACACTACGAAGTTTGTGCCGTTCAGGAAATCCACGGTGTCGGAGTTGTTGTCGATACCGTCGAGAAGATAATTGTTCTGAGCGGGCCGCGAACCATTCGCCGAAAAGGCCCCAGAGGCAGCATTGCCGCGCGTGTCCGCCTGCGGAGTATTTACACCAGCCGCGAGCTGCGCAAGAAAGGTAAAGTTGCGGCCATTCAACGGAAGGTCGTTCACGCTCTTCGAATCCACAATCTGCCCGACCGACGCATCTTGTGACTGCAGAACCGGTGCGCTGGATGTGACTTCAATCGTTTCGCTCACCGCGCCCGGCTTCATCGAGAAATCCGCTACGACGCTTTGCCCGACGTTAACATTCACGCCGCGCAGTGCGGCCGTTTGGAAGCCCTGCATCGTCACACTGAGCTTGTAAGAGCCGATTCTCACCGGGGTAAATTTGTAACCCCCGTCTTCGCCGGTCGTCGTCGAAAGCGCAGCGTTTGTGCCTTCGTTGGTCAGAGTTACCGTCGCTCCGTTAATGCGGGCGCCGGACGAATCCGAGACAGTCCCCAAAATGGTGCCAGTATCAACCTGCGCCGAAGCCGACATCGCCGTCATCCATAGCAAGACCAGACAAGCTGCGCCGACTAACAGCAACCGCCGTCCACCCCAAAATCGAACGGTCTTCAAATCCATAACTCACCCCTCCTCAAATCCACACTCACGATTTCCAACTACTGACCGAGCTCATCCCTACAACTTCGTAAACGCTTACATCATCAATCAAAAAAACAGCCGACTCGTCACCACAAAGGGTTCACTACCCCAGGCCAGAACACCGACTTAGAGTTCCTCTTAGTTTAAGCGTTACAGATAATGTAAACGCTTACTTTTTAACAGCACCCCTAATACAAATCTACTACGATGGAGTCTCAATACCATTGTCCCTTTTCCCTTGTCAAGTATTTTTCTCGCTTGCAGCGCTCTTTCACACTTTTGTGGCGTATTTCCCTTGTTTTTGGGCATCTGTATTTTTTCGATGACGTGCCATTCTCTTGGCAAGCGTGGCCCTTATTCCTCGCCTTTTTCCACTCGGCACACGAGAGCTTGAGAACGTTTTCAATGACCGGCACAATATTCCTCAGGAAGTCGACGATGCTACCATTTCGCCTTCCACACAAAGGGGAATCGAGTCTGCGTACTCAAGCGCATGCCATGTCCAAAGGAGCCTTCTGATTTCTCGCCGCCAATTTCTGCGCAGGACAAGATGGGCTCCTGCCCTGTTCTTGCCGGCACCATTGTGCGCAGGCCTTCGCAGCGGCTTCGCTACCCCGTTTTTCCATCCCGGTTTGCCGCTCTTTTCCGAAGGGCAGATCAACCCGCATTACCCTGCAGTTTCACCCGTGGAGGAGGTCATTCGCCTAGTCCAGCCCGGGGCGGATTCCTACCTTACGGAAAAATACGCGGCTGAGATTCACGTTGTCCTGAAGCAATGGCGCGACCGAATTCTTGCTGGCGGAGATTGGGTAGATCTTGCCGGGGAGTCAGTCGGAAGCGGTGCCGAATCAAATGTCCTTGAAAAGATTCACGAAGCAAAACGTGTATTGCCGAATGGAGTTGAAGTAAGCCGCCGGGCATTTTCTCCGCCGACGCAACTCGACCGGGAGAGATTGCTTGTAGGGCTCAAGAAGGAGCTTTCAAATCCCGGAAATGCGCGCACTGCGGAATTTGAAATCGTTGGCGTCAAGCAACTCTCGTCCCAGCCTCTTTCTGTGGAAACGCAAGTCCGTTACGCAATTGTTTACGCGCGAGAAACTGGCTCTCGGGAAGAACGGATCGGCTTCTGGAATTTGGTTTGGACGCAAAACGGCCGTGGTAATTGGAATATCGACAAATGGCGTTTCTTGATGGAGAACACATCTTTTTCGAAGTCGGCATTTTTCAAAGACGTCTCTCCGTCCTTGTTAGGCGATTGCGAGTCCTATAAGAATCAACTCTTGCGAGGCACGGACTACTGGCGCACGGTGTTGGACGGCGCCTCTGGCATGGGCGTATACGGAAACAATGGCGTCGCTGCCGGAGATTTCGACAACGACGGCTTTGACGATCTGTATGTCTGCCAGCCTTCCGGCCTTCCTAACCGTCTCTATCGCAACCGCGGCGACGGGACATTCGAAGACGTCACGGAAAAATCCGGTGTCGGCGTGCTGGATCCCACCGCCTGTGCTCTCTTTGCCGATTTTCAAAATCGTGGATTGCAGGATTTACTTGTCGTTTGCGATTCCGGCCCGCTCCTCTTTCTCAATCGAGGCAAGGGGCAATTCTCACTAAAACGCGATGCCTTTTCTTTCGCAACTCCTCCTCAAGGAACATTTACGCATGCTGCCGTCGCCGATTACGACCGCGACGGCCGCCTCGACGTCTATTTCTGTCTCTACGCTTATTATCTCGGCCTCGACCAATATCACTACCCTTCTCCCTATTTTGATGCGCGCAACGGTCCAGCCAATTTTCTTTTTCATAATGAAGGAAACTCCAAGTTCGTCGATCATACGAGAGATTCTGGGCTCGACGAGGAAAATGATCGCTTCAGTTTTGCCTGCGCCTGGGGCGACATGAACGGCAACGGCTGGCCCGATCTATATGTTGCAAATGATTTCGGGCGAAGCAATCTTTACCGCAACGACGGCAACGGCAGGTTCACCGCCGTATCCGACTCGTCGGGAGCAAATGATGTCGGCGCGGGGATGAGCGCGTGCTGGCTGGATGTAGAAAACGACGGCAAACAGGACATCTATGTCTCTAATATGTGGTCAGCTGCTGGTCTGCGCATTTCCACGCAAGAAAATTTCCACCCCACCGACTCGCAGGAAATAAGGTCCTTCTATCGCCGCCATGCAGCGGGAAATTCTCTCTATAAGAATCTTGGCAACGAGCAATTCAAAAACGTGGCTGCTCTCGCCAAAGCGGAAATGGGTCGTTGGGCCTGGTCTTCCGACAGTTGGGATTTCGATCATGACGGTTATTCCGATTTGTATGTAGCAAACGGCTACATTTCTGGGATCGAGGCCAAGGAGCTTTCCAGTTTTTTCTGGCGCCAGGTTGCCGGCAATTCTCCAGCCACCAACACGCCTTCCGCTTCCTACGAACGCGGATGGAACGCCATCAACGAACTCATCCGCTCCGATCATTCCTGGAGCGGGTATGAACGAAATACTCTTCTTTCAAACAACCACGACGGCACATTTTCCGACATGTCCGGAATTTCCGGGCTCGATTTTCCGGATGACAGCCGCGCCTTCGCTCTTGCCGATCTCAATCACGACGGCCGTCTCGAAATTATTTTGAAAAATCGCACGGCTCCTCAACTCCGAATCCTGCAAAACGTAATGCCCGGAATCGGCGATTCCATCTGTTTTCGCTTGCTCGGCACAAAGAGCAATCGCGACGCAATTGGCACCTCAGTTACAGTTCGCTCAGCCGATCTCCTCCAAACCAAATACCTTCAGGCGGGAACGGGATTTCTCTCGCAACATACGAAAGAACTTTTCTTTGGACTCGGAAAATCTTCCGGCCCAATTTCGGCGACCGTCCGCTGGCCAAACGGCCTCATGCAGAACTTCGAAAACATACCCGCAAACCAGCGCATTTCCATCGAAGAAGGCCAGCCGAAATTCTCCGCTGTTCCTTTTCCAAGCGGCGCAAATTCCCCAAAAACTCCACAAAGCAGTCTTCCGGAGCAATTCCCCGCCGCCACTGCAACCTGGTTGCTCGACCCGCTCCCAGCTCCAGAATTTTCTCTCTCCGATTCTTCCGGTCTGGCTCAGACTCTTGTTTCCTTTCGTGGCAAACCTCTTCTCCTCAATTTCTGGTCCGTAAATATCGCCGCGGCCCTTAATCAACTGAAAGCTTTTCAACGAGCCCAAAACGAATTCTCTGCAAAGCACCTTCGCATTGCCTGCATCAACCTCGACGAAACGTTCACTGCGTCGCAACTCGTGGCCCTGGCCGCCAAGGAAAATCTCTCGCTCCCGCTCCTCCTCGGCTCTTCAGAAGTGGCCGGCGTCTACAACATCATCTATCGCTACCTCTTCGACCGTCGCCGCGATCTTTCCCTCCCCACTTCTTTTCTACTCGACGAGTCCTCCAATATCGTCAAAATCTACCAAGGCCCAACCGATCCAAGGCAAATCCTCGCCGACTCTGCAAATATCCCGCGCACGTACGAAGCTCGCGTCTACAAAGCCCTTCCTTTTCCGGGCGTACTCCACAATGGCCGCTTCCAGCGAAATGCGTTTACCTACGGTGTCGCGCTTTTTCAGCACGGCTATCTCGATCAAGCCGCCGCGTCTTTCAAACAGGTAGCTGCAGCGCAACCAGAAAATGCCGAAGCCTTCTACAATCTCGGCACACTCTATCTCCGCAAAAACAATATCGACGAAGCGCGGAACTTCCTCAAACAAACAGTCGAACTAAAGCCCGATTACCCGGAGGCTTGGAACAATCTCGGCATGATTGCCGTCCAGCAAAATGACGCTGTAACCGCCATTGACAATTTCCGCCGCTCTCTCGAATTCCGCCCGAACTATGTCACCGCCATGCTGAATCTGGGCAACGTTTTTCGCCGCCAGGGCAATCTCTATGAAGCAGGAAAACTCTTGAATCAGGCAGTGCAACTCGAACCCGAAAACGCGGAGGCCAATTACAGCCTCGGCATGTTTTTCGCGCGCCAGGGTGACAACGGCAACGCAGAGCCGCTTCTGCAAAAAGCCGCCGCGCTTCGTTCGAATTACGCCGAAGCCATCAACAATCTCGGCGTCCTATTCATCCGCGATGGCAAAAACGCCGAAGCTGAGCAACAATTCAAACATTGCATCTCCGTCGCTCCCAGCTTTGACCAGGCCTATCTGAATCTCGCCCAGCTCTACGCCATTGAAAAGCAAAACGACAAAGCCCGCGCAATCCTGGAAGCCCTTCTCAAACTTCAGCCACAACACAAATTGGCTCGCCAGGCGCTGGAGATGCTACATTGAGAAAAATCTCGATGCGCGCGTGTCTCACGATCGTTTTATGTTGCCTGGCCGCGGCCTGCCAGTTCTCCTGCGCGCTTTGCGCAAACGCGCGGCAATCCGCAACGCGACCAGCGCATAAAACTGCACAGAAAACAGACCCGCGTTTCCAGGAAGCCCAAAGCCTTCTCGAGCAAGGCCGCCCCGAAGAAGCGAAACAAAAAGTTCAGGAGGAATTGGCCAAGAACCCAAAAAGCGTCGAAGGCTTCAATCTCCTCGGCATCATCGAGGTCTCCCAAAAACATTTCGACGCAGCTCTCGACGCCTTCGAGCGCGCGCTCAAGTTGAATCCCGTCTCCTCCCGCACAAAAATAAACATCGGCAATCTCTATGCCGCTCAGCAGAAACTCGATGCCGCGGAAAGGGAATTTCGCGAAGTCCTCCGCGCCACGCCCGCAAATAGGGAAGCAAACTACAATCTCGGCTTGATGCTGCTGGCAAAAAATCAGGCTGCCGCCGCAGTTCCTTTCTTCGAAAAAGTCTCCCCGCCCACCACCGAATCGCAAATCAATCTGCTCCGCGCCTGCCTTCTGTCAAATCGCTCTGCCCGGGCGATCTCCGTCGCAAACAATCTATCCGCCCGAAATCCGAACGACGTCCAGCTTCACCTGACCCTCGGCGTAATCCTCGCCGCCGGCAAGCAATACAAGTCCGCGCAAGTCGAATTTGAAAAAGCCAACGCCCTGCAACCCGAAAATCCCGACACCCTTTTCAATCTCGGCCAGGTCTATCTTCGCTCCGGCGAATACTCGAAAGCTGAACTCGTGCTGAAGCGCCTCCAAACTCTCAAACCCGATTCTCCGGACGCGCTCTCTCTCCTCGCACAGGTTTACACCGACCAATCCCGCTCCGTGGACGCGCTGGAACTTCTCGCGCGCGCTCACAAGCTCGCTCCTGAAAACACCGACATCATCTTCTCTCTCGCCCGGGCAAGCATGGCGCAAAACTATTTCGAGGACGCGATTCCCCTTCTTGAAACCGGCATTAAGCTCGCTCCCAGTCGCCCCGATCTCCAGGCCGCACTTGGCGAAAGTTATTTCATGTCTGGCCGCACGGAAAAAGCCATAGACGAATTCAAACACCTCGTCGAAATCGATCCCACCGCCCGCTCTTACGCGTTCCTCGGACTTTCCTACCGCCACCTCGGCCGTTTTGACGAAGCGCGCACCTACTTCGAACAAGGCCTTAAGCTCGATCCCCGCAACGCTTCGTGTCTATTCAACATGGGTTACATCGAAGGACGTCAAGGCAATCAAGCAAAAGCCGAAGACTTCTTCCAGCAAACTCTCAAGGCCAATCCCGATTTCGCCGACGCGCTCTTCGAGCTGGCAAATTTGCGTGTCAACGAAAAGCGCTTCGCCGAAGCCGCCGGCCTCCTTCGCCGCTACGTCAAAGTCAGCAAAGATCCCGCTTCCGGCTACTACAAACTCGCCATGGTCGAGCGCAGCCTCAAACAAACGGACGCCGCCCAGCGCGATCTCAGCGTTTTTCAGACTCTTTCAAAAAACACTTCCACCGGCCCGTATCCTTTTCAGCATCTCTTCGATTACCTCGACAATCGCGCCACACTTTCTTCCCGCGAACGCACCCAGCTCGACCTGACCGAGCTTTCCAACCAGATCAAAACGCATCCTGGCCGCCCTCAGGATTTTTATTCCCTGGCCGAAGCTTATTTGAAACTGGGAAGAATTGACGAAGCCCGCGAAGCGATCAAACAACTCGATGACCTCAGCTCCAGCGATTTCCGCATGCAGGGCGGCATCGGCGCTCTTCTTGCGCGCAACCGGCTTTACGACGAGGCCATCGCCCACTTTCAATCCGCCGCAAAAGCCAATCCCGATTCCGACGACGTAAAATTCGATCTCGCCGACGCCTATTTCCGTAAAGGTCAATTCGCACAAGCCAACGAAATCGCGCAAACCGTTTCCGCCGAAGGCCAAAGAGACGACGCGTTCCTCGCACTCCTCGGCGACATCAACTCTCGTCTCGGCGATCCAGCCAAAGCCTCGCAAATCTTTCAGGATGCCATTCGACGCAATCCCGACAACGATCAGTACTACCTTTCGCTCGCTCTCGTGCAACTTCGCGCAGGCAATCTTCCCGAAGCCGAAAACATTCTCAATCGTGGTCTTACCCGGGTTCCCTCTTCCGGAAAAATTCTCTGGGGACTCGGCGTCGTTTCGGCGCTCCGCGGAAATTCCTCGCAGGCCGCCACTCAGCTGGAACGCGCCGTCGACCTTCTCCCAGAATGGCCCGGCAGCTATTCCACTCTCGGCGTCTTCTACTACCAGATCGGTCAGTACGACAAAGCTCGCGAAGTTTTTTCGCGCTTCAAAGGTAGCCACTCCTCCGGCGGATTCGATATGAACCGCATCGAACAAGCTCTCGCCAACGCTCCACAAATTTCCGCAGCCACCGCGCAACCTCTTCCCATTCCCGCACGCCAGCAATTCTTGCAGATCGCGCTATCTCTCGCAGACCGGACCTTATGACCATGCGCCCCTCCGCGCTGTGTATTGCAATTCCGCTTGCTCTTGGCCTTTTTCTTGCTCCTGCGGCCCGGCAAAAACCTGCTCCGCTACAAGGTGTCAAAAAATCCGACGCACGCATCCCCGTCCGCTTCACCGACATTCGCAAGCAAGCCGGAATCACGTTTCTCCAGGATTCCACGCAGACTGAAGAAAAGCTCTATCTCGAAACGATGGGCACCGGCGTCGGCTGGCTCGACTACGATCAGGACGGCCTCATGGACCTTTACTTCGTTCAGTCCGGCCCCACCGAACTCTACAAGCCCGATCATCCGATGCGTTCCGCGCTCTATCGCAACAATGGCGACGGCACATTTACCGATGTCACAGAAAAAGCCGGCGTCGCCGCGGAAAACCACTACGGCCAGGGAGTCGCTATCGCGGACTACGACAACGACGGCTACCCGGACATCTACGTCACCGGTTACGAGCGCGCGATTCTCTATCACAACAATCGCGACGGCACGTTCACCGACGTCACAGAAAAAGCCGGCGTCGCCGATGAAGGCGGTTGGTCCACCAGCGCGGGCTGGCTGGATTACGATCACGACGGCTATCTCGACCTCGTCGTGCTCAATTACATTGAGTGGTCGCCGAAAAATAATCTCTGGTGCGGCGAACATCGCCCGGGCTATCGCTCCTACTGTCATCCGGGAAATTACAAAGGCCAGAAACTCAAGCTCTATCACAACAATCACGATGGCACGTTCACCGACGTCAGCGACTCTTCGGGAATCGGCAAGCCCGAAGCCAAAGGCATGGGGGTTGTTACCGCCGACTTCAACAACGACGGCTGGCCCGACATTGCCGTCGCCAACGATTCCTGGCCGAACTTTCTTTTCATCAACAAACACGACGGTACGTTTCAGGATGTTTCTTTCGTCTCCGGCATCGCTGCCAGCGAAGACGGCCGTTACGAAGCGGGCATGGGTATTGACGCCGCGGACGTTGACGGCGACGGCTTCCAGGACATCTACATCACTCACCTCGACTTCGAATTAAATCGTCTTTACACCAACAATCGCGACGGCACATTCACCGATGCCACGTTCAGTTCTGGCATTGGCAACAAGGCCATTCTCCTCAGCGGCGTCTCCATGAAGTTCATGGACTACGACAATGACGGCTGGCCGGACATTGTTCAGCTCAACGGCGCGATGGTGGACAACGTCGAGTTGTACCATAGTGAAGTCAAGTACAAGGAGCCTCTGTTCATGCTCCGCAATCTCGGCAAAGGCCAGTTCGAGAAAATTCCCGACGGCGCTCTCGGCCCGGATTTCAGCCGCCCCATCGCGGGCCGCGGCATCGCTACCGCTGATTTTGACAACGATGGCGATCTCGACATCGCCATCAACAATCGCGGCGACTATCCCATGCTCCTCCGCAATGACGGCGGCAACGCCAATCACTGGCTTGAAATTTTGCTCATCGGGACAAAATCCAATCGCGACGGCATCGGCGCCTCACTGAAACTTACCGCCGAAGGCGAGACTCACGTTGAGCAATCCAAAGGCGGCATGAGTTACATGTCCGCCAGCGATCCCCGCATCCATTTCGGTCTTGACAAGCGGACCAGGGTCGAATTGCTCGAAATCACCTGGCCCAGCGGCCAGATCGACCGCCTCAAAGACATCCCCGTGGACAAAATCATCGCCATCAAAGAAGGCGTCGGCATCATCCCTCGCAACTTCCCCAGGGTCCCCTCCAAATGAACTTTGTGCACGGAAAAAAAACCGGTCATTTCGAACGGAGAAGGGCGATATCTTCTCTTCCGCTTCGCTCCTGCAAAGCGTCGCCCTTCGGATGTGAGAAATCTATCTTCGATCGCTCCTCCACGCAAAATTCTCTGCGTTCTCTGTGGTCCGACCTCCGTGAACTCTGTGTAACTTTTTCTTTCTTTCCTGGTTTCGACACATTCGAGGCACACCGATGATCTTCCCGCGCCGCCGCTTCCTTGGCTCCTCCTTCACCGCTCTCGGCGGCTCTCTCCTTGATGCCCTCGTCACTCCGCTCTGGCGCTGGAAATCGCCGCTGCTCCTGCAATCGTCGAAACCCAATCCCACAAAATCCCCCGTCCAATACGTTGACGTCGCGCGCGAAGCTGGTCTCACCACTCCCAACGTTTGGGGCGATCCCAACACTAAGAAATACATCATCGAAGCCAAAGGCTCTGGCATTGCCTTTTTCGATTACGACCACGACGGCTGGCTCGACATCTATCTCACCAACGGTTCGCAACTCGGCAAGGAATGGCCCGCAGGCAAAGCGCCCACTACGCATCTCTACAAGAACAATCGCGACGGTACTTTCACGGATGTTACGGAAAAATCCGGCATTGGCCGCTCCGGCTGGCAAACCGGCGTTTGCGTTGGCGATTACAACAACGACGGTTGGGACGATCTCTTCTGCACCTTCTGGGGACACAACATTCTGTTTCGCAACAATGGCGACGGCACCTTCACCGACGTCACCAAACAAGCCGGCCTTTACAACGAAGAAATTCGCTGGGGCTCCGGTTGCACGTTTCTCGATTACAATCGCGACGGCAATCTCGATCTCTTCGTCTGCAATTACATCAAGCTCGATCCCGCAAAAAATCCCGATCCCAATGGTCCGCCGCTCTGCCAGTGGAAAGGCATTCCCGTTATGTGCGGACCGCGCGGCCTTACCGGCGACACGAATATCCTTTACAAAAACAATGGCGACGGCACGTTCACCGATGTCTCAGAAAAATCCGGAATCCTCAAACCCGGCGGCCGCTACTCCATCACCGCCGTCTCCTACGATTTCGATAACGACGGCTGGCCGGACATCTACGTCGCTGTGGACTCGCAGCCCAGCATTCTTTTTCAGAACAACCACGACGGCACCTTCTCCGACGTTGCTGTCGTCGCCGGTTGCGCCTATAGCGACAACGGCCACGAACAAGCCGGCATGGGCGTCGCCGTCGCCGACTACGATTGCGACGGCTGGTTCGATATTTTCAAAACAAATTTTGCAGATGACACTTGCAACCTCTACCATAACAATGGCGACGGCTCTTTCACTGACGTCACTTTCGCTTCGGGAGTCGGTGTCAACAATCAATATGTCGCTTGGGGCTGCGGCTTCGTGGATTACGACAACGACGGCTGGGCCGACATCATGCAGATCAACGGCCACGTCTACCCGCAGATAGACGGTCACAATCTCGGCCAGACTTACAAGAACCCGCGCATCGTCTATCGCAACATGGGTCCGGGAACTGGCGGAACGGTGGCGTTCAAGGATGTCTCCGCGGAAATGGGCCCGGGCATCTCGGAAAAATTCTCCAGCCGCGGCGCCGCATTTGGCGACTACGACAACGACGGCGGCATAGACACAGTCATCTTGAATCTCGGCGACACACCATCATTGCTACACAACGTGGGCGGCAATGCGCAAAACTGGATCAAGCTCAAACTCATCGGCACCAAGTGCAATCGCACCGCAATCGGCGCTCGCGTACGCGTCGTTACCGGCACGCACGCTCAAATGGACGAGGTTCACTCCGGCTCCAGCGTCATGTCCCAATCCGACTTGCGTCTCCACTTTGGTCTCGGCAAATCCGCCATCGTGGATGTCATCGAAGTAAAATGGCCCACCACTCAAAAAGTCGAACGTTTCGTCAAAGTCCCCGCCAACCAAATCCTAACCATCCGCGAAGGCTCCGGCATCGTCCTCTCCTCAAAACCTGGTTCAAAGTAGCTTCACAATTCTCGCCTCAACCACGGAGTCAGTCCCCTTTGGTAGGGTAGGCACTCTTGCCTGCGACACGTATCTCCATCGGGGTCGCATCGGGCAAGCCAGCCAGGGGTTCGGGATGGACGTAACGTTCCTCTTCTGTTTCGAATTACGTTAACTTAACATTTTCGATATGGTAGATGGTAGCCGGACGCGGCCGGCTCGCGTCTCTTTGTTCTTTGACAACCTGAGTGTACGAGACCAAAGGGTGCTGAGGTCTAGGGGTACCTCTTGCCTAAGTCCTCCAGAATAAATACTTACGCAAAACAGGGGGGAGGGGGGTGCCCGTTCCAAAACGGGAATCGTGCGCGGTTCTCCCGCGAATTTCCTCAATTTCCACTTCGGTGCTAGATTCTCTGGGCATCGGTCCGAAACTGAAACTGAAAACTGGTGACTGAAAACTGATGACTTGCATATGAAAGCCCTCCTCCTCTCCAGCTACAGCCATCTCGAACTAGCTGACCTCCCCGCGCCATCGCCCGGACCAGACGAAGTCCTGATCCGCGTAGCAGCTTGCGGCGTCTGCGGCAGCGATGTTCATGGCTACGACGGCTCCTCTGGCCGCCGCATCCCACCGATCGTCATGGGCCACGAAGCCGCCGGTGTCATCGCATCGGTCGGCAGCGCCGTAAAGAATTTCGCGCCTGGCGATCGTGTTACGTTTGATTCCACCGTCTACTGCGGTGAATGCTCCAACTGCCGCCGCGGCAATGTGAATCTCTGCGACCGTCGCCAGGTTCTCGGCGTCTCCTGCGGAGACTATCGCCGCGCCGGAGCCTTCGCGGAATTTGTCTCCGTTCCCGCCCGAATCCTTTATCGCCTCCCGGACAATTTTCCATTCACCGAAGCCGCGATGCTCGAAGCAGTCGCCGTTGCAATTCACGGCGTCAACCTTGCTGAGCTCGCGCCGAACTCGACGGCTCTGGTCATCGGAGCCGGCACGATCGGCATCCTTACCCTGCAAGCGCTCAAAGCGGCAGGCTGCTCCACAGTTTTCATCGCCGATGTCGACATGCAGCGCCTCGACCTCGCTGGAAAACTCGGCGCAACAGAAGTCCTTTTGTCCGATGATTCTCTGCTGAAGACAATTCTCGACCGCACCGGCAACGAAGGCGTCGACGTTGCCATCGAATGTGTCGGCCGTGGCGAAACCATCGCCGCAGCGATCGATGCAGTTCGCAAAGGAGGAACCGTCGTCCTCGTGGGAAATATTCAGCCCAACGTGGATCTTCCGCTGCAGAAAGTCGTCACGCGGCAAATTCGCCTGCAAGGCTCCTGCGCTTCCGCCGGTGAATATCCCCAAGCCATCGAATGGATGGCCGCCGGAAAAATTCAGGTCAAGCCGCTCATCACAGCCGTTGCTCCGCTGGAAGACGGTCCACGCTGGTTCGAGCGGCTCCATTCCCGCGAACCCAATCTTTTGAAAGTGGTTTTAGTTCCAAACGCGGATATAAGAATGAAATGAAAAACGCAAACGTATTCAACAAAGTAAATAACGTTGCCATTCCGAGCGAAGCGAGGTGCGGTTTTCCATCGAGCGTTCTTTGCTCGATGAATCCGCTTTTTCCGGCCATCGCAGAGGTAAATTGTGCCTGAGAACTTCTTCGACCTCACCGGTCGCGTCGCCATCATCACCGGCGCAAGCCGAGGCCTCGGCCAATATTTTGCACGCGCGCTCGCCAAAGCCGGAGCCGACCTCATCCTCACCGCGCGCAAGCGAGAAGATCTCGCCGCGTTTGAAAAGGAAATTCAGGAGCTCGGTCGCCGTGCTGCCGCGATCGAGCTGGACGTCCGCGACCAGCAAAGTATCGAGAAATTCGCGGCTGAAGCGGAACGCGTCTACGGCCATGTGGATATTCTTGTGAACAATGCTGGTTGCAACGTGCGCAAGCCAGCACTCGAAGTTACTTGGGAAGACTGGAATCTGATTCTCGACACCAATCTGCGCGGGAGCTTCTTCGTTGCGCAAGCCATTGCGCGCCGCATGATTCCTCGCGGCTATGGCCGCATCATTAACATCGGCTCGGTCACCAGCGTCGCGGGCTACGCGGGCCTTGGCCCCTACGGCGCAAGCCGCGGCGGAATTCGCCAGCTCACCATGAGCCTCGCCGATGATTGGGGCAGACACGGGATCACGGTGAATTGCCTCGCGCCAGGCTGGTTTCGCACCGCGCAAAACAGCGTCATGTATGAAGACAAGGAGTGGGTGGAATACTTGTCCGACCGGATTCCGCTCAAGCGCCCCGGCCAGCCGAACGACCTCGACGGCGCGATTGTTTTCCTGGCATCCGAAGCGAGCCGCTACGTCACTGGACAAACGCTTCTGGTGGACGGTGGAATCTCCACCGGCGCGATCAGAGCTCTGCGAAAAAACCGGTAAAAAACGAATGTGAGACTATTGCCGCGCCTCTTCCGGCTCAGGAATTGGCGTGATCTCCCCTAGAAGAAAAATGTAGCTCGCAATTCCAATCGTCAAATAGACCGCGGCCGCAAGAAACGCCCACTGGAAATTCTTTGTCGCCGCGACGATGAAGCCGGTCACGATCGGTGCGGCAATTCCCGAAAGCTGGTTGCTCAAATTCATGATGCCGCCGACAGTTCCAACGCTCTCGCGCGGCGCAATCAGCGACGGAATCGACCAGCCGACCGGAGCCGCAATCGAAAGCCCCGTCAACGCAAATGCAATCCACATGACCGCCGCTTGCGCCGTATGTGCATAGGGCACGCCGAAAATGCAGAGCCCAACGGAGGTTCCGCCGACCAGGACAAATTGCCGCACGCGCGTCGCATTCCATCCGCGCTGAATCAGCGAATCGGTGAGCCATCCACCGACCATCAATTCGCCGGCAGTAGCGCAGAGCCACGGCACGCTCGTATACAAGAACGAACGCGTCAAATCGAGATGTTGCGCTTCAGCAAGATAGGCGGGCAGCCAGGTGAGAAGCAGATAAAAAACGTAGTTGTACGAACCGTAACCGATCGCAAGGCCAATCACTTTTTTTCGCGAAATCAGGTAACCGAGTGGAGCGCCGGCAGCGGCGCGCTGCGGGTCTTCCGGCTGTGCGCCGCCGCGGCGAATGTATTCGCGTTCGGCTACGGAAAGCTTAATGTCCTGGCTCGGATTCCGATAGAACGCGTAAAACAGGGTGAAGTACACCACGCTGATGATTCCGGTTAGTGCGAAGTTTGCGCGCCAGCCAAAGTGCACCAGGACAAGGCCGAGAGCCGGAATTCCAATCGCCGAAGAGAATTTCGCCATCGAATCGAACATCGCGGTGGCGAGACTGCGTTCGTCTTTGGGAAACCAGTAACCGGTTGCTTTCGACGTACCAGGAAATGTCGGCGCTTCGCCTATGCCAAGTAAAAGACGCGCGCCAAAAAGAGACTTTACACCGATGGAAAGAGCAGCCGCGAAGGACGCAATGGTCCAAATGATCGTGCTGACGATGCCGACGCGCCGCACTCCGAAACGATCAAGCAACAAACCGCACGGGAGCTGCAACGCGGCGTAAGGCCAGTTGTACGCGCTGGAAAGAAATCCAAACACGACCGCCGTCATGCCGAAGGCATCATGCAACGCTTCTTTGGATACGGAAAGGTTTACGCGGTCGAAATAGCTGACGAGAATTCCAAAACCCAGCAGCGCGGCGATTCGCCAGCGCCGTCGCGGAACGCTTTCGTGAGAAGTATTTTTCCTGGAGGCCAAGAGGCCGCCAGAGTATCGCAAGATGCAGCCCTTAAGCGATCACATCTTGCGGACGCAATATCTGTTATTCCTGACGGTTGTTCATTCTTGAGGAACCGTTTTCTGACTGGTTCAGGCTACTGGTGAATCCTCGCAGCCCAGCCACCGCCGGGAGCAAGATGGACTTTCAGTTTCGTCGCCTTTGTCACGGTCGTGGTGGTTTTCTTGTAGTCGCTCGCCATGCGGTCGGCGTTTATGCCGTCCTGATAAGCGTCCATCGTGAAATCGCCGGGGGGCAAAAATGAAAAATCGATTTCGAGGTCGCGGGCGTCCCAATCGGACATTGCGCCAACATACCAATCTTTTCCGTTGCGCCGGGCAACGGCAACATATTCGGAGATTTTTCCATCGAGCGGAATCGTTTCGTCCCATGTGCTCGGCACAGCGCGCAAAAATTCCAGCGACTCCGGCTCGCGTTCGTAGTTTGACGGGCTGTCCGAAAGCATCTGCAGCGGGCTTTCGTAAACGACGTACATCGCAAGCTGCTGGCAGCGAGTGCCGAGCGCCATCGGCCGTTTGAAAATGGGGGCGAACATATCTTTTTGCGCGTTTAACATCGCGCCGGGCGTGTAGTCCATCGGGCCAAGGAACATGCGCGTAAACGGCAGCGTTACGTTGTGTTTCGGGTCCGTTTCCGCGCTCCATTTGCTCCATTCCATGCCGCGCACGCCTTCATTGCTGATTAGATTGGGCCAGGTGCGGGTGAGCGACGCGCCCCGCTGCGCGCCGTGGAAGTCAACGAGCATGTGGCGCTTCGCACATTCGTTTGCAACTTTATAGTAGTAGTTGAGCAGCTTCTGGTCGTTGCGCTGCATGAAGTCGACTTTGATGCCCTTGATGCCCCACTTCGCGTATTGATCTAGCGCGGGAATCAACTGGTCGTCGAGTGTTTTCCAGATCACCCACAGGATTACTCCGACGTTTTTCTGTTTCGCGTAGGCCGTAAGCTCTTCCATGTTGATCTCGGGCACAACCGCAAGCGCGTCGCCAAGTTTGTACCAGCCTTCGTCGAGAATGATGTAGTCGAGATGATTTTTGGCGGCGAAGTCGATGTAGTACTTGTACGTTTGCGTGTTGACGCCCGCTCTAAAATCCACGCCGTAAATGTTGTTGAAGTTCCACCAGTCCCAGGCCACTTTCCCGGGTTTGATCCACGCAGTGTCCGAAAGCATCGAAGGCTTTTCGAGCAGCCACACCAATGGATTGGCGATCAGGTCCTTGTCATGCTCAGCGATTCCGAGAACGCGCCACGGAAACGTGCGGGTGCCTTTCGTGACGGCAATGTAGTCCGCGGCTTCCGTGACTTTGAAGTCGCGGTCACCGGTCAGAGTTTCCTTGAGCGGATAGTGTTCAAACGTCGCGGCGAGCGCGTTGCCATTCGTGCCGCGAAGCCACAAGCCCGGGTAGTCCTCGACACCGGCTTCCGCAACGGCGATTTTGATGCCATCGCCGGCATCGACAACAGCGGGCAAAGTCGCAAAAGTCTTCTCTGGGATGCTGGAAAGCAGGTGCGGCAAATATTTGCGCTCGTTGTGGGAGAACATGCTCTCTTCTTCGGGATAAAAGACGGTTTCGTCCGCTGGGAAGCGAAAGAGAGCTTGCTCATTGAAAACCTTTACATTTTCGCCAGGCAAAGAGGTTTCCAGCCGGTAGGCGACTCCCTCCGGATACGCGCGGAACGTAACGGCATATCCGCCGTCCATTTCAAGTTTTAGTTCGTTGTAGCGTTCCCGGATTTTGGCAGATTTCTGGCGGACAACGGGCTCCAGCGTCTTGTCCGCACTGTCCTTTTTCGTGGATTTTACCTGCGGATTCTCGCCGAGCGTTTTGCCGTCGATGTTGATCGCCAGTACTGAATCCTTCATCAAGACCTTGCCGTTCAGCAGTACATCATAGGAAATGTCTTTCGCCAGGTGGACCCGTATTTCGACGCGATTGTCTGGGGAACGCAGCGAATAATTTTCATCAGCCATCACACTGCTTCCGCAGACCATCATCGCCAGTATTAACAGAATCAGCGTTCCTATCTTGCTTAGTGCTTTGCTCATGAAATCACCTTCCCGAGGAATAGAAACTGTCCACGTACCTTCAATTGGGAGCGGAACCCTGCTTAAGCACCGTGACGAACTGGCGCATCTCGCGGCGCTCTTTCTCGAGCGCTGCTTCTTCCGATTTCCGCAAGCGGGTGTACGTCTTCATCTCTTCGTCCGCTTTCGCCGTTTCTCCCACGCGGCGATGCGCCAGGCTCAATTGATAATGTGCCGCGCCAAGCTCGGGACTCACCACTACAGCTTTCTGAAATTCCGCAAGCGCCGCCTCTTTTTGGCCTCGCGCGTTATACATCATCCCCAATTCCAGGTAAACCTCTCCGTAATTCTGGTCCGCCGCGATTGCCCGCTGAAAGTATTTTTCGGCTTGATCGAAATCGTCTTCGCGCTGCGTTTTCCGCGCTTTTTTCAGCAAAACGAGGCCGTAGTAAAAATTCGCTTGTGAATTTTTAGGCTGCTCGTTTGCGAAGCGCGCCAGCCTTTCTTCGCTGCACAGTGTAATGCCACTCGCTGCTTGCTCCATCTTTCCCAGAAAAAGATACGGCTCGGCATCCGCCGGATTCAAATCAGAAGCGTGGCAGATCTGCTCGGCGGCTTCCGTGTACTGGCCGTTGGCATAATACGCGGCTCCAAGCGCGGCAATCATTCGCTCCGATTTTGGATGCAACTCCGACCCTTTGCGCAAAACTTCGGCGGCGGCAATTCCCGCGCGATGAAGCAAAAGTTCCGAGCCCCACGCGAAATAGTTTTCCTCGCTTGCGTCCAGTTTCACTGCGGCTTCGTATTCCTTGACCGCGCCGACGGGATCGCCTGCTTTTTCTTTCTCGTCTCCGAGCAACCGGTGAGCATCTCCGGCACCTCCTGGGTGCGCGGGAGCCGTCGCGGGTCTTAAAGCGGCGGTTTCCTTCGAGAGCGCTTCGCTGGTTCTTACATTCGCGTCGGAGCCATGCAGGCCGACATTGCTCCAGTCAGTCACGCCGGCAACGGTAAAGTTCGGAGAATCCGAAAATTCGATCGCGCCCGCTGCGGGGATTTTTTCCAGAATGATGTCCACAAGCTTTTTGCCTGGATCCAATTGAATCTTTTCGAGGAGTCGAGTCCGATAGCCTTCTTTTTCAACGCGTACCTTGTAGATACCGGCAGTTTTCACATGCAGGACAAACGCACCGTTCGCCGCGGTTCTTGTTTCTTGAACAAGAGAATTGGACCCATTTTCAAGTTTTACGGAGACTCCAGCCACAGGTTCGCCAGCAGCGTTGCAGACCTTCCCTTCCACAATTACTTCTAGTTTTGGAGCTTGCGCCGAGCCAATCCGCACGCTGGATTGCACAGCCAAATAGAAAGCGACGGCAAGCAAAATAGACTTTACCGGAATGGAATGCCGAAGTTTCATGGATTCTGGCAAGTTCACCGGGAACCTGAACTTTACATTGAGGAATCAGCTTAGCGTGAGGTGTCTGCTACCGCAAAGGGTGAGAAAGAAAAGAACTTTGGCTCGCCTAAGTGGACGATCTTAGAACTCTTCTTGGCGAACTTGTGGCAAGCCTGCCAAATCGCAGCTAAGGCGTTCAGCGAATATCGAGGCCTGTAGCTTTTGCCAGTTTCCTCTGGCGGTCGTCAAAGCTCCAGAATCGCTTTACATTAAGTTCGAGAGCACAGGCAACGTGCAGGCTGTCGAGCGTGCGGAGGCCGAATTTTGGTCCGTACCGTCGACCAAGATCGGCACATACCTCTAAGGCAGTTTCTGGAACAGAGATCGTTTGCCAGATTCGTGCAGTGCAGTCATCGTCGAAGTCACGATGGAGCCGATCTGCTTCGGCCGTGGTCATCTGTCGGCGAAACACATGCTGCGCAATAGCATGCGTCCATTCGGCAGTGTGAAGCGAAGTAACCGGCGGTCGTTCGCCGCCGCGCAACATTTGGTCGGCTGCAACCGAGTGAGCGTCTTTCACATAGAGCGAGACGAAAAAACTGGTATCGGCGTAAATCGTCAATAGCGGCCACGCTCTTCGATCAAAAGATCGGCGCCAAGTAATACGCGGTCACCAAAAATGTTCTTTCGCCGCGCGGCGAAATCAGGCAGTTCTCCAGTCGCTTCCTGACTCGGAGCAGGTACGATGCGTGCGATTATCCTGTCCCTTTCTCGAAGTTCAACTGTCTTACCAGCGCGCAGCCAAGCCTTGAGCTTACGAGTATTACGGAGTTGACGCATGTTTACGTTCGGCATACTGGGATTGTGACACAACTTGTGTCACATGTCTAGATACTAGGCGAGGTTCGCGCTTGGTTTTGGGTTTTCGGCCACTGGGCGTCGAAAAAAAGTTGGCTCCCCGAGCTAGATTCGAACTAGCAACCCTTCGGTTAACAGCCGAATGCTCTACCGTTGAGCTATCGGGGAACAGGCAAGTTAGATTCTTATTTTACAACACGATGCACTAGCGTGCCACTCTCCCTTCTACGAGTTGGGGCCAAATGGGGCCTAACTTCGATTTGGCAACACAAAGAGATAACCGGATCGTCTGCCCTGCAGATGCTTCTTGAGTTCCAACGCTAAGGGCGAATCAATGGGCACCGTACCGGTTCTATCCTCATCGTCCGTGCCGCTCTTCGAAGTATTTTCCTCTCCTTCGAAAACCGAGCGGCGAATGGTAATCGTCTGTTCATTTAAGTTCACATCAGTCTCAACTCTCAAGGCGAAAAGTTCTCCGGCCCTCGCCCCTGTGCGGCCCCAGTACAAACAACGCGCGATGCACTATGGTTGCCATTTGTGTGACGCAGCGACGCCTCATGAGTGCGACAGTTCTCGATCCAAAGATATGTGCGGCAACAAGCGTGTGGCTTCAGGCGGGCAAACCATCCAGCGAAATCCCACGATCTCGCTTGAGCCTGCTCTGCTGGCAAAGTTGTTGTTTAGAGGGTAGGGGAGGTGTAGCATGCGACGAGAAAGTGAGCCAAATCGAAAATTCCGGTTAAGGAACAGCGCCTGTAGGAAGTTTGAGGCGCACTGCTCTAGCGTCAGATACGAGTCTGGAGATTCGAACCCCCTGAGCGACCAAAGTTTCAGTAGTCAGAAGAGGAGTCGTTATGAAACGGAACGAAAACTCTGCAATCGCCGATTTCGAGTTTCGCTCTTCATCCTTGTGTGAAATTCACTTTGAAAGGGGATATGCAAAGCGTTTTAAGAAGACGATGCCGGCGGTCTTGATGATTCTGGTGCTGCTTGCAGCCCCCGCCTGCAAGGCCCAAGCCAAGCCCCAAAAATCTGGCAAGGCGGCGACTGGCGCTCCTACGGATGCAAAGACAACAAACACGGACGCGTACATTGCTCTGCTGCGCCGGGATGTCCGGCAGGAGAAAGCCGAAATCATGGGCGCAATGATGGTGCTCAACGCCCAGGACTCAGCGAAATTCTGGCCCATTTACAGCGAGTATGAGGGAGAACTGATCAAGCTGAACGACATGAGGCTTGCAAATATGAAAGAGTATGCGAGCAAATACACCGAAATGACAGACGAGGAAGCGGACCGCCTGGTACAGAAAGCGATGGAATATCAAAAGCAACGCGCGGAGCTTCTCGCGAAAACGTATGACAAGGTCAAACAAGCGCTAGGCGGTATTACGGCAGCGCGGTTCGCACAGGTCGAAACTCAATTGTTACTGCTCATCGACCTTCAAATTACTGCATCGCTACCTATTGTGGGTCAGGGTTCGTAGTAAGGAGGATACTCAGATGCGAAATCAAATCATCTGCTCAGCGACGCTGGTTGCCGCTGCCATTGCGACACATCCTTTGCATGTGTATGGGAATGGCACGGGGAACAGTGCCGAAATTTCACAGGCCA